>JAHFIK010000005.1:0-1628 GCA_023246415.1 Candidatus Uhrbacteria bacterium | reverse complement strand
TCCATTGGCTCGCTCACGTTCTTCATCTACTGGTTCACTGCCCCACGCATCCGATTCTGGGACACCGTATCGCTCTGGCCGCGATCGCTTTTCCTCGAATCGTTCTTGCCATTCCCCCGCTTCGGACGGTTCATGAACGACCTGATCAAGGGTCGAAAACACCTTTCGCGGATCTTCGTGGGCGCAGCGATTGCCGTCCCATTTCTCCTCATTATCGGTCTCCTCTTTATTTCCGCAGATCCATTCATTCAAAAAACGCTGAATGAATTCTTATCCATCAAAAACATCCCGCAATTGATGGTCCGCATTGTTTGGGATTTGTTCGCGTTCGTTTTCTTCATCTCCGCCGGAGCCACGCTCGTGTCGCGTCTCGTTGAATCCCGTCATCCGGTGCATCAACAAACGTCCACCCTGAATCTGGATCATGTCGTCGCGAGTACGTTCTTAATCCTGCTCAATCTCCTCTTCGCCATCTTCATCGCCTTTCAAATCGCGTACTTCTTTGGCGGCGAGGCGTTCATTCAGGCACAAGGCATCGCCTACGCAGACTATGCCCGCGGCGGGTTCTTCCAACTCTTGTGGGTTGCGATCATTGTCACAGGCGTCATGGCGGGCATCTACCGATTCACGGGGATGAAACACTGGCTCATCCGCGGATTCACGATTTTGCTCGCGCTCCAGACGGGCGTCGTTATTACCTCCGCGTTGCGACGCATGCTGCTCTATATTGAAGCGTATGGATTATCCGTTCAACGGTTCTGGGCAACGTACGTCATCTATATCATCGCAGCGATCCTCCTCATCAGCGTTATTGCGATCGTCGGCAACATGGCGTTCGCAAAACTCATCAAAGCCCTAAGTATCTCGCTCCTCCTTCTGGCAGCCACGAGTCTGTTTATCAACGCCGAAGGGATCGTTGCGGATCATAACGTGAATCGCTTCTTATCCGGTCAAACCGATCACATTGATGTCTTCTATCTGACGACCCTCTCCTCTGACGCGATTCCCGCACTCACCCGACTCGCGAATGCACGACCGGACATGACGGTCATCGACAATAGTCTTCTTCGCATGCAGGAACACTACAAACAGCTCGCTGAAAATCCCACCGTGGCAGAATACGTCCGGACGGATGCGCAAACCCAGCTCACGCAGATCACAAGTGACATCAACGCATCAAAAACGCTCACGCGATATCTCCGCGACCGTGAGGCGACACTCCGATCGCGCCAATCCGACTGGCGGAACCTCGTCTTCTCGGACTATCAGGCCCTCGCAGCAGTAGGGAGTTTGAAGTAGCTGTCTGCGCAGACGCCGACAGAGAAACGCAAACGGACGCGATGAAACGCGTCCGTTTGTTGAATAGATCCGTCCGTTGAAACGTTATCCATTCCCCATTTCTTTTCGCCATTTCGGAATCATCCGAACGAGCGCTCCGAATACCATCAGGAAGACCATGCAATCCGGGATCCAACCAAGAACAGGGATCAACTTGAGAACAGACCACACGACCGATCCAATGAGAATCGCCTGCCATGGCTTCGCCCGTTCGATTGGCACGGCGCACCAGCGCAGGATGAGGTACCCGAGCGCAATCGCGGCAAAGACGGACACGAGCATCAACGCAA
>JAHFIK010000071.1 GCA_023246415.1 Candidatus Uhrbacteria bacterium | reverse complement strand
GTCGGTTCTCCAACATTCACGTGATAGGTTCGAACATCAATCGGGGCGACGCCGGTTTCAAACGAGCGCGCGTAGGAGAAGACGATATCGTAGGTCCCGGCAGCGAGTGGTGTGAAGACAAACTTATGTGTTCCGCCTGATCCCACAACGGTCGTGGTTGCTGGCGTGTAGACGTCGGAGACTTTGGTGAATTTATCTGGGGCGAATGAGGCGGTCCATCCGTATCCGGTGGTTGGATTTGAATCGAGTGAAATGGAGAAGTCTGTTCCCTTCATTTCACTGATGGTGACCTGCGTGGTTTCTGCCGCCGCCGTTAAAATCGAACCGATGGTCGGCTTTGCGGACATCGCGTTTGTGCGACTGTAGTCCGTCGTGGTTCCGATCGCGGTCCCGGTTTGATAATCCGCGTAGAACGCATCTGGAAGATCATCCACCTGTTTGGCCCAGTCTGCGCCGTAGTAGTTTTGCGCGAGCGCTTCAGTCTTCACCCAGCGAAGCTGATTCGACGCATCCACGGCATACACTTTTGGATCGGTCGTGAGCTTCACGAGTTTGACGCCCGGCCGGTAGGTGACATTGCCACCGATCTGCACGGCCGCGAGTTCGCTGTCGGTGATCGTTTTGATGTTGGTGAATCCGGTGTACCAGGTGAAGTACGTCTTTTCATTTGGGAAGACATACCGCTTTCCATCCGTGTTGTAGTAGTACACGGCGTTTCCGGACGCTTTAATAAGATCGCCAGGGGCGA
Organism: Candidatus Uhrbacteria bacterium; assembly: GCA_023246415.1. Taxonomy (GTDB): domain Bacteria; phylum Patescibacteriota; class Patescibacteriia; order 2-12-FULL-60-25; family 2-12-FULL-60-25; genus 2-12-FULL-60-25. Next base: position 3,450 of record JAHFIK010000071.1, on the reverse strand, counting down.
GTGTCGCGGCTCGCAATGGCGCGAGCGGCGCAATCAGCATCGCAAAAGTCGCGATGGCGTAAAGAGTGCGTTTCATAGAACTCCATCGTACACGGGATCACGGGATGGGGCAAAGCGACGTAACAATCGAGCAATCCAGCAATCAAACAATCCCTTTCGCTGAAGGGATTGTTTGATTGCTGGATTGCTCGATGGTTGGATTCTTTGTGGGTCTTTGGTGACCGAGGAGCAGAGCGGCAAAAGCAATCTCTTTGTCATCCTGCGAAGCGGGATCCCTTTCCAGATGAGCGGATTAGAGTGAGATCGACAGTTAAGAAAAGAAATGGCGTTAAGACTGTGCGAATTGACGAAAATAGTGATCCGCAATACGCTCCAATCGTTCGATCATAGAGTCGAAATTCAACGCAATTTTCCAACTCAACAGAGGTTTCCGTGAGCAATACAGATCAGCAACAACCGCTCGATGAGCAGGTACTTCTGTCTTTGATCCTCAGCCGATCTCCAACGGTTGAAGGGATCGTCGATCTTTCAATGGCGCTCTTGAATGCGGAAGATGCGGCGGTGACGGAGAGTATCAATCATTCCTTCACAGAAGGGACGTTCAAGGTCGTGTTAGATTGGATAGCGCAGGGCGAGGTGGAACAGATCCATGCGCTGATTCAGCAGACGCGTTCGTCTCCGCTGTTCAACGGTCCTGATGGGGACGTACTCGGTGCACTCTCGCCGCGTCAGCGCGTTCTATTTAAGCTTGAGGTACTGAATCAACTACTCTGTGTCTTTCTACGGACCGATTGTTTGTCTCGCGGGCTCGCGTTTCTGCTTGGTGATCGGTATCGTCGCGTCCTCGTATGGATCGTGGAACACGGGCATGAGGTGACGGTTGGCGATCTGGTTGATGCAAAGCTGGTCGAAAACGAGGCGTCAGCAGAGCAGCTGCTTTCGAGGTTCGTGGATGAGCGACTCCTCTCACGGAGTCAATATGAGGGTGCGGTGAAATACTCACTCGATTACCTTGGATTTGACGCGGCGCGCGTCATCACACAAGCGAATAGGATTGCAGCATCGGATGGCGCTCCGCCAGCGGATCCTGCCATCACCATCGCGTCGTCATCGTCGTCATCGCTACCATAATGGTGATGATGGTGACCCGTGACACTTCAACGCCATACTCCCTCAAGAGCATGGCGTTCGCATTTTTATCATCATGATATTCCCCGCATCCGTCTTTCCGATTTCTGTGAATCCACACGAGGTATAAAAAGAAGTCAGCCACGTTTCATCGGGATCGTGTGTGATAGAGAATGATCGGTATTCTGCAGGATAGTCGGCATTCACGATGCGTTCGATAAGGTGTCGTGCAATTCCTTGTTTCCGATGTGGTTCAAGAATGTAGAGGCCGTCGATGAAAATCGAATTTGGAAAATATCGATGATGCACATCAAGGAATTCGCAGAGAGCATATCCGACGATGTGCTGATCGCTGACAGCGACCCAGGCGAGTCCGTGTTCAATCGCGCGCGCAATGGCAATCGTGCGGACATCCTCGGTGTGGATCGGATCGTCTGCGTAGAGGAGTGCGTGGAGCGATTCGATGTCGTGAGAATCGTTCGTCGTAGCACGGCGAATTGAGTAGTGAGTCGCGTTCATAGAAATTTTTTTATGTCATCCCGAACCGTTGCGTACTCATCGCGACAGAAATCCGGTGAGGGGTCTCAGGGAGAGACATTATTGCTTCCTGAGATCCCTCACCGGCTTCCTCGTGCGGCAGGCAAGCAATGGTTCGGGATGACATACAGATATTTATCATCTGCGTGATATCGACGGAGTCTCGATGTCATCTTCTGGAAAGGGGATCCTCACATCGCCTCGGTGACTCGGCTCCTCTGGATGACAAAATCGGTTGTTTTTGCCTTTCTTCACGATCTCACGTTTTTACTCGATAATGCAATTGCACCGTATTCGGATTGAGCTGCTTCGTTTCGATTAATTCAAGCTCTGTTTCAAAGTCGCTATCCGCAAAGATCGGAATTCCTCGCCCAAAAATGAGCGGTTCAACATCAAGATAGATTTCATTGATGAGATGATCTTTCATGAAGGAAGTATTCAGTTGTCCACCTCCGGCCAAGAAGAGCGTCTGAAATCCTTTTTCTTCCAACAGGCGAGCGACGTCGTTCGGTGACCTATCGGTAATGAGGACTCGCTCGTCGCCCCAGCGATTTTCAATCTGTTCATGCGTGACGACGATATTGAGTGCGTCGGGAAATGGAAAATATCCGGATTTCATTGCCGCGAGGTAGGTATTCTTTCCCATGACGATATTTCCTGCGCGTTTACTCCCTTCATAAAATCCCTTCAAATCCTCGTCAGACGTCCATTCTGAATCGCCATCCGCTTTGGCGATATATCCATTGATCGAGATGCCCATGTAGAGGATCGTGTTCATATTTGAGAGGATTTTTTATTTCACCGCCTTCTGTGCCAGTTGATCCAATTCCTTATATGCCTTGATCGGTGATGGGGTTCGGAAAATCGCGTGTCCGGCGCAGAGCCGTGTCACACCCGCACGCACGAGGGTGGGGATGGTGGAGCGGGTCACGCCGATGTCAAATCCAATGTGGAGATGCGGAAATAGTTTTCGGAGTTCGCGAGCCGTTTGGATCGTTCGTCGATCCATCGGCTGTGCCACGCCACCCGGCTTGCCGCCCATGACCAAGACCATATCGAGCTGTTTAAGATGATTCGCGACAACGGAGAGCGGCGTCCCCGGACAGATGGCGAGTCCGGTTTCAATTTTGTGCTTCCGAATGCGCGCGAGGATCGTGCCGATGTTCTCCGGTATCTCCGCGTGAATAATCGCACGCTTGAATCCGCGGACCTTCCGCCAGCGATCAATGATCGGGAGCGGATCATCCACCATGCAGTGCAATTCAAATGCCAGATCTAACCCCCATTCACGGACGACCTCCGGATGATCCCACGTGACGCCAGGAACGAACGTTCCATCCATAATATCGACCTGCACGGTGTGCGCGGTTCCTTCCATGATCATGGCCCGCGATTTGAACTGACGTTCGTTTGTCGCCAGGATGGTGGGGATGAGTTCGGGGCGTAGGGCGTGGGGAGTGGGGAGTGGGGAGGGCATATCGGTGCGTCGTACGTACTTGCGTGGGGAGGTCGTACTGATGGCGTTGAAGTGAGGAAAGATTTTTTTGTATTTTCCTGAGGGGCTTTCGATGAGGTTGGTTTTTTTCATTTTCCCGAGGAGTCTGCGACGAGGGATCCCTTAGAAGCGAGGTTTGGATCTAGAAGTTGCAACTTCTCTGGTGAGAATCCTTTCCAAGGGATCCCTCGTCGGTGACTCCTCGGGAAAATGGGTAAGAGAGAGTGCGTGCTAAATGAAAGGGAGTGCTCGCGAAATGAGAGAGTCGATCGCCTATCCCAACTCTTTTA
>JAHFIK010000070.1 GCA_023246415.1 Candidatus Uhrbacteria bacterium | reverse complement strand
CTCGATGATGCGGATCGCCGGTTCCTGCGCACGCTCATTGAACGGTTTAAAGGCGGACCGGTCGGCCTCACAACCCTCGCGGCCGCGACATCCGAAGAAATGGATACCTTAGAAGAAGTGATTGAACCATTTTTGATGCAAGAAGGATTCATTACGAGAACACCACGCGGCAGGGTCGCGACGGAGCTTGCGTACAAGCATTTGGGATTTGAAATGCCGGAGGAGCAGACAGGACTTTTTTAGGTAGTCGCGAGTAGGCAGTCGCCAGTAGGTCCTCCTTAGAGACCTACTGGCGACTGCCTACTCGCGACTACCTTCTGCCTGCTATACTGCCCCCATGGCGATTCCACTCGGATATTTCCTCATTGCCTGGGCCGTACTTCTCGGACTCTACGGCATCCTGGTCTTCGTAACTCTCGTGCAAACACTGAAGCATGGGATTAATGCGCCGCTCACGTACGGTTCGACCTTTATTTTTCTGACGGTTATTGTTGCGGTCATCGGGGGATGCGGAATCTATTTCATGCAGGTGGATTGGACAACAGAGGTGAACATCCTTCCAGCGAGCGTCTCATCATTTTTTGGAAACTCAACGCACATCAACGTTAAAGAGCTTCAGCTCAATTAAGGCCATTCGGTCATTCCGTTCTTCGGTTATTCGCGTCTCGACAAAAAAATAGCGAGAAGTGAACCACCGAAGAACACAACGACCGATCTCCCGACCTCGAACATGATCAACCTCAGTCGCATCCTCAATACCGCGGACAACGAACGGACGATCTTCTTCCTTCGTCGTCATTGGTTTACCGTGCTTCCCCTCCTCGTTGGGTTCGTCTTTGCAATTCTGCTCCCCTTTGCCGTCTATTTCGCGGTCCAGTACCGCACCCCGGACTTCTTCAGCGACAGCACCAACTTCACCCTCTTCGTCCTCGGAACAAGCATCTTCTTTCTGTACGCGTGGCTCTTTCTCTTTCAAAACTTCATCGACTGGTATCTCGATATCTGGATCGTGACGGACCACCGCGTCATCAACATTGAGCAGAACGGACTCTTTGGACGCACGATGAGCGAGCTCATGCTCTACAACGTCCAAGATGTCACAAGTCAGATCGACGGATTCGTTCACACCATCTTCGATTACGGCCACATCGAAATCCAAAGTGCAGGCGAAAAAGAACGATTCATTTTCGACAACATTCCGCACCCGAACCACGTGGCAAAACGCATCCTTGAACTCGCGGCCGCGCAACGACCATCGGTTCCGACGAACGTGTAGAGCGACAACAATACAGCAATATAACAATACAACAATCCGGTCAGTTGACCGGATTGTTGTATTGTTGAATTGTTGGTTATTCCTGCAGTTTTCCTCGTGGCTTCGGTCTCAGAATATCCTGAGGAAGTGGCTTCGCGAGCTCAAGTCGCGCGATCGCATCGCTTCGTTCCATCGCTTCCCGTTCCTCGCGCTCGCGCTCTTCGAGGAGGTCTGAATCTTCTTCGCGCTCAATGCGCCGACGGACGTGTGAAAGCGACGTCCCGCGTCCGGTGAGATCGTTCGATCCGCGCCCGCGACGAATGCGACCCAACGGATGGAGTGGATTCTCTTTTCCTCCGGAGTGGAGCATGCGAATCGTCGATGCCATGGCCTGACTCGGCCGGCCTCTTGCTGCTGCCAGCGCATGTGCCGCGCGTTCTTCCGATTTCGTCATCGGCTTTGGCGCCATCCCTTTTGCGGCAAGTTTCTTTTGTTGTCGGTCGAGTGGATCAATTGGTTTCATGTGAGGGAATAGAATTTGGAATTTGGAATTTGGAATTTGGTCCGGATCCCAAATTCTAAATTCCAAATTCCAAATTCCCGTTCTTAGTAGAATCTCATCAGCCCTGTCCCGGTATAGAAGTGCTGCAGAATCTCCCGATATCCCTTTCCATCGTTCGCCATGCCAAGCGCGCCAGAAGCACTCATCCCAACGCCATGACCCCAGAGTGTTTTCCCAGCATCTTCCGGAACGGGAACGGTCACGAGCCATGGATACTGGCTTCCGCCCGCCCACACTTCTCCCCAGCTGCGTGTGCGTCCGTCAGAGCGTGAGAAGTACGGCGTAATCGCAAGCGATCCGTTATAGGTGACGATCTGGCCGCGCGTTTCGTTGACGCCCTGAACAATCTTCGGACTGCGTGCCTCTGCGCCATATCCGCGATAGACCTGATCGAACTTTGCATCAACGGTGTAAAACTCTTCTTCGTGTTTTGTCCCGCGCGTCCAATGGTAGTACGCGTACGTTCGAGCGGCCGTGAGCAATGCTTTCTGGAATTCAATCGGACTCACATCAGACGTTTCGGCGAGACCGCGGAGATAGTATTCAATCGGAAGCTCGTTGATGACCCACACCTTATCCGTGGCTGGCGTATAGCGCAGCTCGAGAACGCCACGGAACGTGTTGTCGTTCGCGCCAGGCAACCAGGACACCGGACGATTGAAGTCCGCCATCTCAAGCGGCGACCAATCCCCCGCAGACGCGACCACGCGATACGGATCCGTGGACTGCCCCACACACCCATCTCCATCGAGACGATACACGTGATTCGATCGATCGTAGCTCACGGTGAGAATATCAGACCCCTTCATCGAACAGATGACGTTCGTTCCCTGTCGCACCTCATATGGTGTCGAGACACCGCGGACCTGCATCCGATCATCCGTGGTTGCAAAGAGGCCGACGCGCAGAATGGGTTCCGTATCCGAGAACGTCGATGCATTTGGAATATCACCGATCGTTGACGTTGATCCTGAATCAACCGGCGTGGATGAAACCGGTGGAAGATCGTACGCACTGTCTGACGTGACGGTGATCGGAATATCGACGAATGCGTTCTCAACCTGCTTGCCATCGGCAACAAGCGCGAATCGTACCGTGTACGTGCCGCGCTTTGGCGGGGCCTTCAGGGTAAACGTCAGAAAACCGATCTCGCCCGGATTCGTCGCAATATTCTGAACCACTGCATCTGTTGGCGACTGCCATGACGCATCTCTCACGTATGATGAGATCGTTGAAGAATCCAACGCGGTCTGCACCGAGGAGAGTCTTAACAGATAATTCGACCACGGCGAGGTGCCCGCATTCTTAAATCCAAGCGTCACAATCGCCGTATCGCCACCGGCCATCTTCAAATCTTTCGAGTTCGATGACCGAAGAAGCAGAATCGCCTGAGGCGTTGATGATGAATCCGTTGTTGAACCGGTTGAGACCGGTGTCGTCACCACTGGGGTCGTCGTCCCCTTTGCGTGAACGGTCACGATGAACTTTGTTTCTGTCCCGCGCATCCACGCCGTATTCTGCGCCGCAAGCCGATACGTTTCTGTGTATGTCCCAACCTTCGTTGCCAAGAATTTAAACGACACGGTCGTCTTCTTTCCCGTCGTCACTTCGGCATCACTCAATTTCCCTGGCGCGTCTGCACCGAGCCATGATGTATCCTTTAATGCGGACGCGGTGGGATCAGCAAGGAACAGCGCGACCTGTCCGGTCTTGATCCCGCTTGTCCATGTCTTTGTTCCGGTATTCGTATACGTGAGCGTCACGCTCTTCGTATCTCCCACATTCATGTCGAACGCGAGATTGCTCTGGTTCACGGTGCCGGCATATCCCTTATACACCGTTGCCGTCGCAACCGGCGCAGTCTCACCCTTCGGACGCACATTCACCACGAGCGCCGTATCCGTCCCGCGCATCCACGCCGTGTTCTGCGCCGCGAGCCGAAGCGTTTCCGTAAATGTTCCAACCTTCGTCGCCTTCACCTTGAACGTGACGGTCGTTGATTTCTTCGGAGCCACGTTTGCATCACGCAACGTTCCTGGCACTTCCGCGCTCAACCAAGACGCGTCGCGTAATTCCGCAGACGACCCGTCCGCAACAAACAGCGACACCTGACCTGTCTTCGCTCCCTTCGTCCACGTGGCTGTTCCGGTATTCGTATAGGTCAGGATGACCGTCTTCACTTCACCGACCGACAAATCAAGCGTGAGATTCTTTTCACTCACAGTTCCGTCATATCCTTTGACCGCCGTGGCGAAGGTGGCGCTTGGAAACAAAAATGTGGTGACACAGGCCACCATCATCACAAAGACACCTGCGCGTTTTGCGCCAAGCTTCGCGGAAAATTGAAAGGCCTTGCTCGAAAAACCGTTGCTCATGTTTTGATTGTATCGCCTTCACCGCATCCTGGTCAAAGAAGAAAGGATTTTAGCTATAAAGAGAGAAAAAGCAGATCAAA
>JAHFIK010000004.1:46636-47771 GCA_023246415.1 Candidatus Uhrbacteria bacterium | reverse complement strand
CCACGTGTCACATCTCCTTTCTTGATTCCGTTCTTCACCGTGTGTGTAATTGCACTGTGGGGTTGTCGAATGTTCGAAGAACGTCCGCGCTCATGCGCGGGGATCCGTATCACCCCCGATCAACCATGTGACTCGGGCGGATACGGATCCTCGGGCATCAGGGCAGGGAGGTAGGGCAGTAGGGAGGTATGGAGGTAGGTCGGATAAATCCGGCCTACCTCCCTACCGCCATACCTCCCTACTTGCCTATAGAAGGAGGACGCGCGACCTAACCATTTTTTTATCGTTTTGTCAAGACGATTTTGCCCGTATTTGCCCATGAATTGACCATTTCTTTAATCGTGTAGACTTTACACTAACTAATGGGCAGATAAAAACATCGTTTTTTCTCTTTGCTTAGGGTTTTTATTGGCGAATTAGCGGATTTACGAATTGGCGAATAGCTCAAGAGACGTTCAAACAATCCGTTAATCCGTTAATCCGTTAATCCGTTAATCCGCCAATCCGTCAATTCTTACAACAGGCTGATGACCCCCGCCTTCCGCCTCTTAAACCGATACAACATAGCCGGCCGATGCGCCCCGCCTTCTTTTTTTCCTGTGGGCTCCAGAAGACCGAGCATGAGGACTTTTTTAAGGAAGTTGCGTTTATCAAGGGGCTTTCCGAGGATGACCTCATACGTCTGCTGGAGGAGCCGGAGCGGGAATTCATGGGGGAGGAGGGACCAGGCGACGTTCGCGTATTCCAGCTTGGCGCGCAGACGATCGACGGCGACCTTCGTGATTGAGGCGTGGTCGTAGGCGAGCGTTGGGAGTTTTTTGATGGGCCACCAGCGGATATCACCGTACTTTTCCGTCGTCTTGAGGGTGATTTTTTCGAAGGGGACAAGGGCAAAATAAGCGATACTGACGACGCGGCCAAGGGGGTCTCGCGTTGGATCGTCGAACGTCATGAGTTGTTCCAGGTAGGCATCGGTCACACCGGTTTGATCCCTAAGAATGCGCTCGACCGCCTCTTTCGAGGTTTCGTTCCCTTCAAGAAGTCCGCCTGGGAGCGCCCACTGATCTTTAAACGGGTCTTTCTTCATTTGAATGAGCAGAATACACAGTTCGTCCTTGCGGATCGTGAAGATTGC
>JAHFIK010000004.1:13562-46536 GCA_023246415.1 Candidatus Uhrbacteria bacterium | reverse complement strand
GTGGTGCGTGGTGCGTAGGATCGTTCCGAATCCCACGCACTACGCACCACGTACCACGCACCTGCATCTGAGATGCACCACTCCCGTCTCCAGCTCCGTAGTATAAATAGGCCCCCTCTATCTCAACGTTTCGACGTTCGACAATTCGCCATCGGCCATCCGGGAGGTCTTTGGCAAAGCGGTCCCGCCATCGCGCGGACGCCTTGCGATCATCGTATTTCCCATCTCAGGTCTCGTGAAAACGGGTCTCTAACACGCGTCTCGCGAGATTGGGAACATGGCCGAACGCCGATTGCCGAACGTCTCACTCAAACTGAGAACCCTTCAAATCATTGGCTTTCTGCTCTATGGACCTCAATTTTGGCCAGAGGCCCTTGACAGGATCTCTCGAATCACGTATAAACCGGCTAGATCCTTGAAGCCGGAGAGAACCGGTTTTTTAGGCCCAACACAAAAAGCAGTAAAAAGCGAACAAAAAAGGTTCCGTTCATCATTCTCGCGTGTTCGTTTCGAAATAAGGACCAATCAGGGTCAAAGCCTTGAGCAGTCCGTTTCCACGACAAGCATGGGATCTAATTGCAGGAAGACGCAGGTCTACGGACTCGCACTCTCCTGTCATAAGATTTCTTGGAGACGGATTGCTTAAGGCTTTTTTATGTGCAGAGAAAAACACCTCCCGCGGGAGGTGTTTTTCGTTTAGGGAGGTAGGGCGGAAGCGTTCTAGCGAGTTAGGAGATGCTTTTGAAAACGCGCTTTTTTTATCCACTTTCCCGAGGAGTCCCCGACGAGGGATCCCTTGGAAGGGACTTCTTGAAACGGAACGGCCACAAAAAATATTTTGATTTAGCAAAAATTCGAAATATTGACTTGCATCTCGCGGTAGATCACTGAATACAGATATGCAATCTGAAGAATTTTGCGTCTACATCATGGCGAGTATCTCCGGTACGCTCTATATCGGTTCGACGATCGACATCGTTGGGAGAGTGAGTATGCATAAGGCAAATACGATGCCAGGATTTTCATCAAAATATCGTTGTCACAAGCTCGTCTATTATGAAAAATATGCAGAGCTTAGTGAGGCTCGTGCTCGCGAATATCAAATTAAATCGTGGCGCCGTGAAAAGAAGGAGCGTCTTATCGCAGGGCAGAACCCAACATGGTGTGATTTGGCGAGGTTTTGGGATAGGTATTCATGAGGCGTCGCCTATTCCAAATGCCACTTCCAAGGGATCCCTCGTCGGGGACTCCTCGGGAAAATGGAGAGAACGTTTTTACCTCTCCATACTGTATCGCCTTACCTCCCTCACTACGGCGTCGTACTGCTCGCTGCCCCCGCTGCCGGATCCGACAGTTTCTCCACGCCGACTAAGCACACCGCCTGCCATGGTCGGTAGTGGGAATGGAAGACTTCGTCGTGAACCGTACCGTCTGCGTAATCGATATGATACGGGAGTGCTGCATCTGCCCCCGCGTGTGCCGTTTCCGTACATTTCGTCTGACCGGGTTTGAGGCTCAACGTTTCAATCGTCTTCTTTGGTGGGGGAGGCGTGATATTTGAAATTTGCGATGGACCGACTGTGACTTTTCGACCATCCTTCGTTCCCCAGAATTCGTAGGTGATGATATCGCCTTTGATGTACGCGTTGATGAGGATGGACGTCTTCGTGTCGTTGACGAATTTGAAGTCTGGCGATGGATCGTAAATCGTTGCATCCGTGCCGGCGGGTTCGTAGTAGCGCACGCGATAGGAGTGGTTGCGCCGTTCCGTGATTTTCATGCCGGAATTGAGCGCCGCACGGAAGGCGGTCGTGCCGATTTGGCAGAGGCCGCCGCCGAGTTCCGGAGTCGTCTCGTTTCCTTTGATGACGAGTTCTGGATACCAGCCCTGATCTGCGGTAATCGATCCCAATGTTTTGAGGAGAGAAAATTCTTCGCCGGGGGCGATGATCGTTCCGTTCACTTTCGAGACGCCATTCGCAATATTTTTTCGGCGATTCGTCGGTGACCCGGAGAAGTCCGAGGTGCCGATTCCAATAATCTCTTTAATCCCAAGTTTTTCCGGGTCGCTCCCATCAAGGGAGGCGTCAACTTTGTTCGCGATAATTGGGAAGGTGGAGGTTGTAAAGATCCCATCGGTGATGCCCTTGAGCGTGGCGGCATCATCAATGGAGATGCCGACGCTCCCTGCGGTGAAGTTTGTGATCTTTCCATCTTTCACTTCGAGCGTCCCTTTTTGTGCGCGGACTTCAATCGGAGCGATCTCGCGGATCTGTTTTGCGAAGATGTCTGGATCAATCGTTGCGGACAGCTTGCCATTCGTCTTCACGACATTCACCCATCCGGCGAACTGCTCTTTTGAAATCGGATAGACCTTGTCGACGTAGGTGAGTGTGATGGGTGCGCGTGCGAGCAGGGCTTCTGCATCATTTTTTAATGGCTCGACATCCTTTGAGAGGAGCGTTGGCTGGGTCACAGTGTCGCGGAGGGGGATCGGGGCGAATTTGAGCGTGGCCGCCTGACGCCGGAGCGCTTCCATGGCGCCATCCCAGACAATGCTCTTTCCAGATTTCGCATCCTGCACGTCCACACGGGCATCCTGTGCGGCGGCATCCCAGTGCACAATGATGCGTGCGTCTTGAGCCGGTGAAATGTCATTGCCGAGCGATTTCATGACCGCGCTTTTGATCCCGTCGGTATCAATATTTGTTGCCACGGCGAGTTGGATCGGTTTTGCGCGGGCAATCCAGCGCGCCAGCGTGTCGCGAATCGGATTTCCGCTTCGGCCAACGCCCATCGCGGCATTCACGGCATCGTCGACATTATAGGTGACGTAGTCGCGTGAGAGATCCGGATCTTGTGCAACGGTTGCGCTTCCGAGTGCGACCTCACGACCGGCATAGGAAAACCGGACGCCATTCGTGAGGGCACTGTCGATGGATGCGTGCAGGGTGGTTCGTGCCTCGTCTGCCGTGAGTCCATCCATCCGCACGCCTAAGACACGGACGCCGGGAAAAATCCGATTCGAATACAGTCGATCATATCCAAAGAAGGCGAGCGCCCCGAGTCCCACGACGACCGCAAAGATCCCTGCAGCGACAAGCGTCCAAGTGATCGCGGCCTTGACTGCGGCTTTGTCCACGCTTTTTGCGATGTGCTCTTTATGCTCTTTCTCCTTTGGATGTTCTTTTTCAGACATAGGGTGGGCGGGACAGGATGATAGAGATAAACGTTACCGTTCCTTTAAAGAAATGTCACGTGAGGAAGCGGAATTTGGAATTTAGAATTTGGAATTTGGATCCAGACCCAAATTCCAAATTCTAAATTCCAAATTCAAACCTATTCCCTTACATTAACCTTGATATTCCTCCCTGCATTTTCTGAGATGGGGAGTCGAATTTCTAACACGCCATTTTTTAGAAAGGCTTCCGTTTGCCCGGTCTTTACTTCATACGGAAGGACGACAGATCGGCTGAACGCGCCCCAGTAGCATTCACGATAGTACCAGTCATCTTCTGAGATTTCACGATCCATCCCGCGCTTTCCTCGGATGGTGAGCAGGTCGCCATGCACGGAGATGTCGAGGTCTTCGGGTTTTGCGCCCGCAACCGTGGACCGGATCACGAGATCGTCCTGATCGCGGAAGACATCGACAGAGAGCTGTCCTTCTTCAAGCGGACCGGACCATTCTGGGATGGATTGGGTGGATGGGGCGAACATATCGTTCCCTATGGTAACCCGAATTGGCCAGGAAGTCACGGTCAGGAAGGTTGAAAGTCACGAGTCACGAGTCATGAGTCATGAGTTTCGGATCCAAACTCTTGACTCGTGACTCTTGACTCGTGACTTCTGCAGAGAGGCGACTGACCTCGTGCATCGCCCATGCTATACTCTGAATCGTCCCATCCTTATGGGAGATCAACCTCACGGAGAGCGAAAACGTTTCCTTGAATCCCTCACACGTGAGCAAAAACTGACGGTGGGGGTCTTACTCGTTTGTGGGGTGATCGCGTTCGTTCTCGCGGCCGTTCAGGTGAACCGAGCGCTCAATCGTCCATTCACGGCATCCTTAGATGAATTCGTTGCGTTTCAACGATCGCTCGGTCCGAGTGATGCGCAGAAAATGCAGCAACAGCAGGAAACCGATACGGATGGCGATGGGATTTCGGACTGGCAGGAACTGAATGTCTATCACACCTCGCCGTATCTCGCGGATACGGATTCCGACGGAGTGCCGGACAATATCGAAATCGCACGCGGAACAGATCCGAATTGTCCGGAAGGCCAAACGTGTTCTGGGTCATTTGTCGGAACGGATTTTTCAACATCAACGGCTCCTACGGCATCGGACTTTGTCGGCGCCCCATCATCGACCGCCCCAAGCGGTCCGGGCGTTCCGCCGCGCGATCCAGCGTCCATTCGGCAGTTCTTAAAAATGCGTGGCATGACGGATTCGGACCTCGCACAATACTCGGACGCGGCGTTGCTCAAAGCATACGACGCGGCGGCAAATGGAAATGGGGCGGCGGGGAGTGCTCAGAAACAAACTCTTTTGAATAATGCTGGATCACCAACACAACCGTAAGCCAAAAGTGCTTACCACGCGATTCGGAGCCACAATCCTCCTTGGGATTTTGCTCGCGTCAATCACGTTTACGAATCCGGTCCTCATGGGGATCATCGGGATCCCGGTGGCGCATGCGGAGGAGATGTGGCAGTCGACGGTCGGTCCGCCCGTGAAGCCGAAGCCATGTACGGATTTCTTGCTCGCCGCTCCGGGGTTGGGGTTGTGTACGGATACGGGTCAGGCACAGGGAACGGTTGATCGGGTGGAGAACGCGATTGAGTTTCATTTATTGACAGCCGCGCTCTACGGATTTTTGAATGCGGCCACGTACCTCGCTCAGACCATCGCGTACGACACCGCGTCCTGGATTGCGGATGGGGGACCGGCCGGGGGACCGTTGTTTTACGGAAAGAGTTTCGGTGACTACATCACGGACGTGAGTAAGGATGCGCTTGGTGAATTCGTCGGGACGCTTTCGGAAGACTTCACGAGTAAGTTCGGGCTCAACTTGTGTAAGCCGCCAAGCTGGCAAGCCATCAACCTCTCGCTCGCGCTTTCCATTCCAGACATCGCGATTCCGCTGAAGCGGCCAACACCAAAATGTCCTTGGGCACAGCTGACGCGGAACTGGAGTACGGCTGCAGCATCCCTCTCAAACGCCGACGCGCTTGCGAATATTGGAGCCACCTTCCAGACCGGAGGGAATGATTTGTCCTATGCGGTTGCGTTGCACACGCCGCTTCTCGATGCCGTTGCCGGAAGCGAGCAGGGGGCGATTCTCGATCGGTTGGAAGGGATGGGATATAAGCCGGTCAAAGATTATGTCACCGGGAGCATCAAGACGCCGTCACAAACCGTGAAAGAACAATTTGATCAGCAGCTGATTCGCGGTCCGGCAGAGAACGAGCAAACGACGCGTCTCGGCATTGTCATGAACGCGTTCCAACTTGGATTCGTGGAAATCGGAAAAGCAACCATCGCGACGTTCGTGAATACGCTGACGTCCAAATTGCTTTCAAAGGTGATGAAAGGATTGTTCCAGCCGTCGGCGGATAAGGGGTCCACGTTGGATTTGACGAATCCGTTTGCGGCACCACCGCAGGCCACGCAACCGCAGCAAATTTTCTCAGAACAATTTAAAGATATTCTGACGCCGAAGCTGACGTCGGCTGAAGAGGAGAATACGCTCGCGGAACTTCAGGCCTCTTGTACCGGAGGAACGCGCACGCGCTGGTCGTGCGCGATTGATGCGAATCTCGCGCTCGCGTTGACCCAAGGCGGGCTGACGGTCCGTGAAGCCTTGGACAAGGGATTTATTAATAAGAATGCAAAATTGATTCCAGCGTCCGATATCCAACAGAACCAGGATCCCTCATGCGCTTCGAATGGAGATCGATTCTGCGTCGCAAACCTTCGAAAGTTGCGGCTCGCGCGGATCATTCCGATCGGCTGGGAATTGGCGGCAGATTCTTCAATTAACAACCAACGATGCGCGAGCGGTGTCGGATGTATTACGTTCGGTGAAGTCGTTTCAAAGTTCGACGATTGTAATTACGATACCGCGAATGGCGGAAGCGTCCGGGGGACCTTGGACGATGCACATCCGTGGTGTCACTTGATTGATCCGAATTGGGTGCTCGATGCCTTCCCGTCAAAGTGTACGGTGAAGGGGTACGGAAATACGTTGCTCACCGGGACAGCGGATCGACAGTTTGAATGCCAAGATTCCGTCTCCTGTTTGAAGCGGGACGCGGATGGAAAATGTATCGGTGGGTATGGATACTGTCTGGCGGAACAGCCGTACTGGCAATTCCAAGGGCAGTCGTGCAGCGAGCAGTTTGTCAGCTGCCGCATGTTTACGCCACGCGGGACGAACGCAAAGCCGATTGGGTATTTGCGGAGTTCTGTTGATTACGGAAATTGCAGCGCGTCGAACGTCGGGTGTATGTGGTACGCCACGACGCGTAATCCGCTCGCGGGAGATAATGCATGGACCGCAACCTATTCCGGAACGCTTGGGAAAGTGTATTTCGATGCGTCTGCATCAACATGTGATGCGAAGAACGATGGGTGTACGGAGTTGAAGTCCGTTGTTGCCGGTCAACCATCGATTAACTTGATTCAAAATGGCTCCTTTGAAGAGGATGATTCATCAGCGTCCGGAGAACTCGTCGGATGGCGGCGCTGGTGGACGAACCGATCCGTGAGCGGAAAGAATTTTGATCCGTTGGCGTATGCGGTTCCGGCGGTGACGACCGGTGATGTCTCTGCGGATGGTGCGCGCGCCATCGTTCCACCACCACCCGGATCACTTGGACAGCTTGTTCGGTTGACCCCATCTCATCAATATACGATTTCGTATTACGCGCGCGCTGGTGCTGGAGCACCAAGTGCGGCCGGGGTGACGATTCAGATGTTCCCAATCCAGGGCGGAGATCCAAATCTGGTTCCATCAAAGGGAGCGAATCAGACAACGGACACAACGTTCTTTAAGACCTCTGGATGCACGGACACGAATAGCGTTGCAGGCTCGCGGAATACCAACGTGAATGTCGGTATTCCGTCGACGATTGGATCGAACTGGCAGCGCTTGCAGTGCTCGTTTACGGCTCCGGCAAACGCGGTTTGGGGATTGGTCTTCGTTGTTGCGGGGAATGCGTCTGCCCCGCTCATCGATGCGGTCAAGCTCGAAGAGTCTGAAGTGGCCACGCCATTTGCGGATGGGTTGAATGCCAATTTGGACACGGTGGACATGAAGATCCCGCCAGCGGAACTCGGATGTACGGGGGAAAGTACGGATAATCCGCTCTGTGCCAGTTATGCGAAAGTCTGTCGAGAAAATGAAGCCGGATGTGATGGGTACCGATTAACGCGTCAGCCGGGGGCACCTGAAATTCCAGCCGTGCTGTCTGCGGTTGATTCCTGTCCGTCGGAGTGTGTCGGCTATTCAGAATTCCGAAAACAGCCATCAACGTTTGATTACGTTCATAATCCATCGCAGCCGCTTCTGGATGATCCGAATGATGAAACCGTCGCGTACTTTGTTCCGGATACGGCGCGCTTCTGCACAGCGGCAGATGTTGGATGTGAGCAGTTTACAAATCTTGGCGCAGCCGCAAATGGCGGCGATGTCTCTGCAGCGTACAGTTATCTTCGAAGCTGTCAGCAGCCAAGCGATGCGGCACAGACGTACTACACGTGGGAAGGGTCGGAAGACACTGGGTTCCAACTTCGGACCTGGAGCATGGTTCGTGATCTGACGGCCACCGCGCCGCAGGGACCGCTCGTTGTGCAGAAGCCGGGTCCAGATGGCGTATTGAAGACGCCGGGCGATTGTAATGCGGATACCTATATTCGCGGATTCGATCCAGACTGTCGTCAGTTCTACGATCCGCAGGGAAATGTCTTCTATCGATTTGAGTCACAGACCGTGCTTTCAGATACGAACTGTCAGCAGTTCCGATTGGATCGGTCGAGCGAAGCAGACTGTCGGTTAACTGGCGGGGCGTTTAACGCACAGACGAACGCCTGTACGTATGAAGCGCTTGGGACAAAATCGAAGTCCTGTACGCCGGCAGCTGCAGGGTGTCGTGGATATGTCGGTACGGCTGGAAAATCGCAGACGCTTGTGTGGAGCGATGACTTCACGACTGATACGGACGTGAGCACGGTGAAGGTCGGTCCAGGCGCTTCAAGCGTTGGGTTGTCGCGATCGACGGAATCTGTCTTGGTTGGCGACAGCTCGTTGAAGGCGGTTCCAACGAACGGGTCTTACATGTACTTCAGCGTTCCGACCGAGTCTGGCGTCATGTATGAACTGACGTTCTGGGCGAAGCGAGCCGGTCCGCCTCAGGACGTTGCGGTGTCGGCATACACTTGGTCTGATCCGGCAACGCGCGCGATGGGGGTCGGGAACCCGATTGGAACGGTTTCAGTGTCATCGGAGTGGCGCGTGTACCGCCTCGGTCCGTTTACCAGTGATTCAAACTACCCGAATGCGAACGCAACCGAAATTCGGTTGGAAGGGCTTGGGACGGCTTCGTTCTTCATCGATAAGATTCGTGTGGAGCGTGTTTCGGACGTGACGTATGTCGTGAAGGATTCCTGGCAGACACCGGCGTCATGTGACCAAACACCGGAAGGGATTCCAGAGCCACACGCGATGTTGGGGTGTGAGGCGTATACGAATCGATCAAACGTCACGGTGAACGCACGGCAGTTCAGTCGACTCTGTCGCGAAACAGCGATCGGATGTCAGGCGTACGTGAATACAGAGAACACGGATACGCCGTATGAATCACGTTGGGAAAAGCCGGGATCAGGTGGCGTCACGGAGGTGACCGTCAAACCGGCGGATCATTTCGCATACTACATTCCATCAAAGGCAAAGATGTGTCCGGATTCAGCAAAGGGGTGTCGCGCATTCGGTCTTCCGCAATTCACGCAGGATCGTCTTGCGCTGAAGACGGATACGCCGTTTACCACGGTCTACCTCAAAGACGATCCGTCGAATTACAGCAATGCGCTTTGTTCGCAGCCGGAATTGTTCTGTGAAGCGTACACGTACAATGCAAATGGGCAATCATCAACGGCCTATTTCCGCGCTCCAAGTGATCACGTCTGTGAATGGAAGCAGGGGGTTGTTATTCCGGCGACGTGTGACGGCCAGGATATGTCTCGTTTTTCCGGCAGGACATACGATGGGTGGTATAAGACCGGAACCTCTTGTCCGTGTTACCCGGATCGGTTGATCACTGGAAGCGTCTTCGGTCTCCGATATACCGGTGATGCCGGATATAACGCCTGGGTCGGTGCGGATCAGAGCCTCTATGGAAAAAATGCCGATGGAACGAATCAGACCTACCACGGTTGGACGGCAACGTGTCCACAGGATCAGGCAGAATGTACAGAGTTCCGTGATCCAAATGATGTCAGCGATCCTGCGCATCCAGCTGGTCGTCCATACGACATCGTGAATGATAGTCGTCTTGATACGGCGAGCTGTAATGGCCAAGTGGATCCAGGAAACGGATGTGTCTTGTTCCGTGATACATCAGATAACACCATGCGATTCAGCTCAGCGGCTACGCAAGATGCGTATCGCGAGCGCGGGTACCGACCGGTGAGTCCGGTGGACTGTGTCGGAACGCCGGATCATCCGTCATGTGTGAGAGCGCGTCTGACGTATGCGAAAGCGTATGCGGAGGATCACGCCACGGATGGTGGGTTTACCGGATGTCTTGCCGGAGCCGGGTCCGCAGGACAGACGCCCGAGCAGGCAATGATCAGCTGTTCCGGCGCCGCGGCAAAAACAGGAAATGACACGAATCTCGTGGTGAAGGTGAAGCCGGATCGCGCCTGTTCCCAATGGCTCGCCTGTCGAACTGGTGAAACGGTCTATGATCCGTCCGTCGGGGCCTATAAGAATATCTGTTCTGATCTTGCGTTGTGTAACTCGTCCGGTGAAACGGGCGCGGAAGGGGTGCCGTTCTGCACGGGGTATGTGAATCGAACCGGTATTGGCGAGACGATCTTTAAGCCATATGCCGTGACCGATGCGATGACCTACGCAACCCGAAAAGTTGGATTCGGTGCGGTGGACTACAGCGGGCTCACGATTCCGAATCACTTCCAGATCATTGATGCAAAATTGAAGCCAATTGGTTCCATGCTCACGCTGGATCCGAAAACGAAGAGTAGTCTCAAGAAAGATTATCGTCTGGGCGTGCCGGTGCCGGTTTCGAGTGGCTTAGTGAATGTGAGTCCGAGTGCGGCAGATATCTCGTCACTCGCATCCGTGCCGCTCCTCTCGAAGTATGTTTGTATCTTGAAGCAGACCGGAGCGATGGGCGTCCTCACGACATCTGACGGTCTGTTGAAGAAGACGAATGATTCCGCGAATCCGTCGAGCGTGGTTGCGGCGGCACAGACGGATCTCTGCTGGGAAGCGGTGGACCAGGAACGTCCGCCAGCGATCGGCGGGGTGGCCACAACGATCGTATCCGATAACCTCGTGGTTCCATTCCTGGATCAACGGTTTACGCAAGATCAAAATCCGAGTCAGGATCAGATGTTGTCGCGTGCCTTCCCGAATACGCAGTGTAAAGCCTCCCCAGAAGCGACCGCTCCGTTTGGAAATGCGTATGTGATTGAGTGGGATGATTCGGTGAATCCGCCGCAACCGAAACGGGTGGTGGACGGGTACACGAATGCGACCTTCTGCGAATACGGCGAAGATTGTGAATGTGTCTATAAGCGGGTCGGATATAAGGGGACACTCAAATATTACGAACCGTTATCGACAGATGTGGTGAATGCGGTTTGCCAAGGCGGTCCACGCGATGGTCTTCCATGTACGGCAGATGTCTCGATTTCAGGAAGTGAGCCGCCAGGCGGCGGAGCCACCGGGACGGCGAATGTGAACTATCAAGCGCCGCATGGTGACAGTATTCAGCAGTGCGGATCAGGCCAGTGTGTTCCGATTACCGATTCAACGCTCGTTCGAGGGATGACCGGACAGTGTTTGGAGTATGACATCTCGCGGCCGCGTGCAGGTTCGTCGCAGAGCGAATGTCTGCTGTGGAATCCGAATCCGATTTTGACCGGTCCGGGCGATCAGTATCACTGGGAACCGACATCAGGCTTCAAACCTCCACAGTCTTCCGGACGATATTACTGTTCCTCGCCGATTCGTCGACCGCGGAGTCAGTATCTCTGGCCATACTCGTGGCGTCCGAATGATGTGCCGCGAGAAGGGTTTAGCTGGACCGCTGTTGCGCTCGCTATGTACGTTCCGGCGTATATGGAATTCAAGGCGAGTGCGGATACGGGGTATTACATTGCTGGAGCAAACAATATCGGTGGACCGGTCGGATGCGGTGAGGACATGACCTGTATTGCAGGTGTCGGATTCATGCCGAACAGTTCAGGAAATTACGCAGGCGCAATTAGCGCATTGTTCTACGCGGATTGGTTTACGTCAGATGGGAGCTGTGTGAACTTCCTCTTCGTGGGTGGATGTACAGGAGGCGAAAGCGGGGCGTCCATCGATGGACAGAATTCAGACGGCACGCAGCAGGGGAATATCTGTGAAGAAGTGGACGATGAGGACCAGGCCTTTATCTATAAGACAGATGAAATGCGGCTGGTGACCACCGGACAAGGGACGAATCGTTCCTACGCGGAATACGCGTTCATGATGAACCCGGTTGAGATCGCCTACGGGACGCTTGGGTACACGCCGACAGATCCAGAAACGGTCTTGGACTTTTCAACCGAGGATTCAATCTCCAGTTTCGAATTCAACGTTCCGGCGGGAAAGATCGGATGCGGATATAGCCAGGAATGGGGCGACGCGGCAGTGAAAGATTGGGGAGATGTCGACAGTTGGAAACCACAGGACGATGCGTGGCAGGCGAACTTCAAGAAGTATCTGCAAGAAGGTGGTGGAATGCTTGATCGGAAGAATGCGCAGATCGTCACGGAAGACGGGAGTCCGACCGGCATTCCGGTAAAGGTGGACTGCGTGATGGGCGATGCAGATCGTTCTCCGGAAACGCAGCAGTGCTTTATCAAGAGTTGGCAGATTGATTATCGCTCGCAAGGTCAGGATAAGTTCTTGGCATTCTCGCCGGATATCGGGCGCGAATCATTGGACCGCCTTTCGACGCATCCGCTCTATGGGAAGTGCGATTCCTCGCACCCATGGTTCTCCATCCGAGCCGTCTTCGAGGATGTCGCCTCATCAGAAAACGATCTCGACGCGCTTGAAGTGAATCCGGAACATCTCACCGGTCCGTTCCAGTTCGTTGGGTTGTGGGTGTCGGCATGTGCGCCGGGTGATCAGACGCGGTACATCTACATGCAGATGAAGATGAACAGCGCGGACGTCTGTCGAGAATTGGTCGAAACGATTTCGAAAGACAGCCACGACTCAACGGTGTTCACGGATCGGAATTCGGCGCAGAGCGGATACGCGTTGAAGAATGGATTTACTTGGAACACCACGAATATTCCGTTCGGTGCATCGCTCGCAACAGGGGAGGCAGGAACACAACCGCTGTACATGTCTGGGGTTAAACAGTCTCAAGTGAACCCGTTGAATCCGCCGACATTCACCTTCCCGGGCCAGACCTATTTCCAGTCATCAACGTATCCGACGAGCAACTGGGGGCTCCTTTCAAATGTATTCGCGCGCATCTACCGCATCTACGGGTATTCCACGCGTTCTGTGAGCCGAAGCGATTGGGCATGTACGAACCGGGCGTCCCCGCAGTTTGGACAGTGGTGTCCGAACCTGGATCTCGTGAGCGGGTCGGATGCGGATGCGAAGAAGAAGTCGCTTGCGGAACAGTACTGCGGATATGCGGGCAAGTGCGTAAAGGGAAGCTTGGATGCGCGGAACGTGTTCGGAAGCAAGGTGTGTAACTCCTTCAGCGGATTGAATCGCGGATTGGATTGTTCAGGGAATCCGGATATCTGTCACATTGCGCCAATGACCGAGCAGGATGGCGTCCCGACACCGATGTTTGGAGCTTGTGCGCTGTTCCAAGGCTATACGCCGGCGGATGCGTCGCATGGGACTGCGATTGATGCGAAATGGACGAGTGTAAATAAGAACTATCGCTGTACCGGGAAGGACTGTCCGACGGGGAGCTTGAGCAACTGTACGTGGGATGGCGTGGTTGGAAGTTCGAATCAGAATGGATGCTCACGGGCGGATGCGGTGAAGGCGGGTGCGTTCCGCTGTGAAGCGGGTTCGGTTCGGAGTCCGGATCAGGTCTATCAGAGTTATGCTGGGCAGGGGGAGACATACGCGAGCTACTGTTCAAAATTGTCGACACGCAGTCACGAGTGTCCGCTTGCCATGCCGTCTGGCTCCGAGCAGTGCAACATTGAATCTGGCGAAACGGTTGGAACGTGTGGCGGTTCTCCATGGGCACAGTGCAAGACGAGCGCAGACTGTACGTTCCTTGCTCGAAACTGGTGGCCAGCCGGCGATGGAAACAATCGATTCATGGTGTCTGGATGGGGTGAAGAGTCCGCTTGGCCGTTGGGGTACCGTGATAAATCGCTTGGGAATACGGCTTATCCGTCCGGAAGCTATGATTTCCATTATGCGCAGACCGACTGGTTCGGATCAGAGTTTGGTCTTCGCTTGGTCGAGAATCGTGACGCGGCCAAGGCAGCCTTCTATCCATCCGTTTCATGGGATACGCAGCTCACCGCAGGAAACTGGACCGGACCAACAGGTGAAAGCACGAAGCTCTTCTTTACGGCGATCTCTCCGTCGGTGTCTGGTGCCGTCTGGACGCATACCCTGTCCTATGATTCCTGGGATGATCGGAGTCTGATGCAGCTCATGCCAGGGTTTAATCCACTTGTGTTCTGGAGTGCAAACGGGAGTGACTACAACCAGCTAAACTTCGGTGCGGGGAAGATTGACATGAATCAGGTTCAGAACAGTGCGGCGCCGTTTGTCTACTTCACGAAGAATGCGAGCTGGGATCCGAACAACGTCTCGCCGACCATGGTTGCGCATTACGGTGCGTGTGAATCTGTGGCGCTCATGTTCCGTGATTCGAAGACCACGAGTACCGTGATCGGTGGCACCTGCCGCGGGGGAACACGCGCGGGGGCCGGGTGTGGCCAAGACTCAGACTGTCGTCCGGCAGGTGTGAAGCTGAGCGATGCCGATAACTGGTGTAATCCGGTGACCTCTGGGAACGACACGACGAATCCACAGAATTCGTACGATCGAACGAGTGTGAATACGGATTGCTGGCCGAACTACTCGTCATCGAATCCAAAGAATCCTCGACTTGAAACCGATCCGGCACAGGATTCAAATATCTGTACGCATCCGCCGGGATACTGGCCACGACCGAACTACTGCCTTGATCCAAATGATGAATACTGCGGATTGTTCGGATACGATCTGACAAACGTCTCAAATAGCGTGAAGGATACCGTGCCGCTTCCAACGGATGTCACCCCGGGTCTGTATACCCCTCGATTCCTGAACCCGGCGACGTATCCACCAGATTCCACCTTGAAGTTCAACTACGTCGATTATTACTCGCCACAGCCTCCACACACGGCCGCTCCGGATATCCGAACGTGTCAGGGACAGCAGTGCCGCGTTGCGGGATTGGACACGCTGTCGGTGGATGGGCTCGTCGGCGGACTGGCGAACGGTGGCGTTGGGAATCACGTGGCCGCACTCCGATTCTACGCCTGGGCTTCGCATGAACAGATGCCGCTTCGTCGCGTGATTGTGGATTGGGGAGACGGATCGACGTCTGAATTGCCGGATGCCTACATGAAGAACCGCAAGCCGTTCTGCGATACGAACAAGGAATGTACGGATACGCCGGGGCTGACGTGTAACACGGACAATGATTGTCCGCCGGGCGGAGGGTCCTGTCAGTCTTACGGGAACTGCTCAAATAATCCGAACACAAAGTGCTTTAACGACAAGCAATGTACGATTGGCAGTGAGTCCGGAACCTGTGAAAAACGCATCTACTTCGGAAATTCAAGTGACGCGTGTGAACAGCAGTATCTTGAATTCCGTCACGCGTTCTCCTGTCCGGCGAATGCACAAAACGTTCTCACCGCGTGTAGTTTGAGCGGGACGAGTGTGGTTGGACGGTGCTCACGCGACAATAGCCGGACGTGCGCCGCGGGATGCGGACCAACCGACTCCTGTGTGGATACAATGTCTGCGCCGGGTGGGTGCTATGACTCCGCAAATAACCGTTGTCTCTTCACCCCGCGTGTCATGATTATCGACAACTGGGGATGGTGTAGCGGCGAATGTCGCGGGGCCACGAATCAGGTTGGGAAGCTGGTTGATGTCTCGAAGAGTCCGGTCCTCCATCCGAACGGCGGGTGTTACGATGCCTCGCTCGTCAGGAATAATATCGATTTCACGACGGCCATTGGTCCGAACGAGTGCTCAACACTCTCGATCAGTAACAGCGCGGATCGTCCATGGATCGTGTATCCAGGATCCATCGTCCTCTTACCAGGTGAAGCCATTTAACGAAAAAAGCGGGGTCCCCCCGCTTTTTTCTTCTCTTTTTAGAGATGGCGCGTGTTGTGGTCCGAGCATGCTACAATAGCGATGAACCATTCCAAACGATATGAAATTCTCTGAAGGCAGCTTAAGACAACATGCATCTCCCTCGTCAGAACAGCATCCAAAAGGATCGCCAAAATTAGAGGTGATCCACGGCGGAAAGGGTGCTGAACGTGAGCTCACTGATGACGATATCATCACGGACGATTATGAAGATTTGACCGAGGCGGAGGATGTACTTCAGCCGGATGAGGAAGGTGTGACTGAAATTCCTGATGATGAAATTCAAATTCTTCCGCAAGGAAAGTATCGTTTGAGTGAGGCGGCGAAGCTTCAACGAAAACAAGAGAGTTTGGCGGTTCAGCAGATGCGAGCTCAAGCAGCGAAACATCGGACGAGTGGTGAGCAGGAACATGTTGGTCGTGAGCGCATGAAGGAAGATCGGGCGCGCGCCCTGCGAGAGGCAGAGGAAACGAAAGCTCGTAGTGCGCAGGAGGCTCAAGAAGCCTTTAAGCTCACGGAATTGATTCTTGAGCGGAAGCAAAAGGTGGCGGAGCTCGTTGCGGAAAATAAGCGAATGAAAGAATCCATCGAAGGGTTGAATCGGGAAACGCAGGGGATGAGAGAAAAGATGTCTGCGGATGCTCAGGCACATATCGATCGTCTCCTCGCCGATGCAGAAAAACACGAAGCGCATCTCGAGGCCTTTCGGTTGTCTGAGGCACGTCCGGAGGCGCAAGCACAGATTGAGCTCGCTGAACTCGAGCGGACAGGTGCGCTCTTGCGAAATCAGGCCGGGGAAATCATTGGTTTGCGGCAAGATCATTTTGAAGTCACGCCTGGCGATGTCCTTCGTGCGGCCGGGCCGGCGATTCGGAAGTTGCAGACGGAGCACACGTGGGCGCAAAGTAATTTACGTGGAAATTGGCGCCAAGACGTCATGCGCCGTTTAGAAGCAGATGTCCAAACGTGGGCGCGCATGTCAGAGCAGGCGATGCTCGAGCAGAGCATCGTTGGAAACAAGGGAGTAGATGAAAAAGCGACCGTGGCGAACCTATTCTATAAACGACCAGATGCGAACGCGATTCCGGTGGAAACGCAGGAATATGTTGAGCGGAGTGGAGCCGAAGTGTTGAGCGAACGGTACCGTGCACTCGGGAAGCGTCGCAAAGAGCTCATGGGGGCATTAGAGAAACAGCGCGCCATGTACGACACCGTGCTCGGGGCTGTTGAAGGGCGACAGCAGATCGTCGATGCCATCGAAGCATTACAAGAAGCCGGCCGCACGCTTGAACAGAATTATCAGCAGAAACTTGCGGAGTTGAACGCGAAGTACGAAGCCGCGCGGACGGCCTTAAAAGAAGGGGACGTCGATGAGCATGGAGACCGCATTCAGTGGAATATCGACCGTGCACAGGCGAGCGTTGATCGTGCCCGCAAGACGGTGAAGGTCTTCAAAGGGGCGGCAAAAGCAGACTTAGAGGAGGCTGAGGAAAATCTGATGGTCCTCAAAGGAGAACTGAACCTTTGGCGAAATAGTGATCAGCGGAAGATTGAAATGCGCAAGCGTCGCGAGGAACTCGAACAGCGTGCAAGCGATCTCTACAGCGAAATTGCACGAATTGAATTGCAGCAACAGGCGAACCAGGGGGCGATGCAGCAGCGAGAGTATCTTCTCAACAAACACTCCCAGGATTTTGACGAGTCGACGATCGTTGAACAGTTCGAGGTTGCACAGCAAGGGTTTATTGGCGCGGAAGCGGATCTCTACGACGTGGACATGCAGATGAATGCCGTCTCAGACGCGATTCTGCGAAACGCCCTTGAGGCGAATATGCAGAAGCCGGCAAATGACACGACGGCTGAGGCACCACGGGCAGAAGCGGCCGAATAACAATACAACCATTTAACAATACAACAATCCAGTCAGCTGACTGGATTGTTGTATTGTTAAATGGTTGTATTGCTGGCTCTCTTGACGTCCGCGTCGCTCTGACGTATCCTCTCCCTATTGACCTGATCCGGATGGACAGGTCTCTTTATTTAGCCAGTCATCGTGACCTATCGAATACCGCTTCCAGCGGTCCTCGCTCCTCACTCGTGACTCGCGACTCTTGACTTCATCCTATGGCAAGCCAAATTTCTCAAGCGATCAAACAGATCTGCGATGAAAAAAATATCGCGTACGATTCCGTGATCGAAACGATTGAGACCGCTCTTGCGGCCGCGTATCGCAAAGATTTCGGGAACAAGAACCAGAACATCCAGGTCGAATTCGATCCGGAAAAATACGACGGACTCACGGAAGGGATTCGCGTCTTCGACGTGAAGACGGTGGTTGAAGATATGGAATTCCCAGATGGGATTCCGGAAGTGCCGGATGAACCGTTTCGTCCGTTCGGCGCGCGTCGTGATGCGCCGCCGGTGGAAGTTCCTGCCGAAGACGAGGAGCCGAAATTCAATCCGAAAACGATGATCATGATGCGCGATGCCCGCGACATCAAGCCGGATGCAAAATTGGAAGAAGAGATTCGCGTTGAACTTTCCATTCCGACCGCGTTTGGACGCATGGCCGCACAGACGGCTAAGCAGGTCGTCATGCAAAAGCTCCGCGAAGCAGAACGGAACGTTATTTTCGAAGATTTCAAAGGACGCGAAGGCGAACTCATGAATGTGACGGTTCAGCGTCGCGAAGGTCGCATCGTTCTGATCGACCTTGGTCGTGCTACGGGAATCTTGTTGCCAGAAGATCAGATTGAGACCGAACGCTACTATCCAGGGACGCGCTTGAAGGCCTTGCTTCGCGAGGTCACGATGACACCAAAGGGTCCGGAAATTCGTCTCTCACGTTCGCATGCGGATCTCGTGGTCGCGCTGTTCAGCCAGGAAATTCCAGAAGTCGCGAACGGGATTGTGGCGATGAAGGCCATCGCGCGCGAAGCGGGGAGCCGCACAAAGGTGGCGGTGACAACAAACGATGATGCGATTGATCCGATCGGATCCTGTATCGGTCAGCGCGGAACGCGAATCCAGGCCGTCATCCGCGAACTCGGCGGTGAAAAGGTGGACGTCATTGCGTGGTCGGAAGATCCGGCAACGTTTGTCTCGAATTCATTGTCACCAGCAAAGGTGTTGCGCGTGGATATTGATGACGCCGCGCATCTTGCCCGCGTTGCCGTTGGGGCAGATCAGCTCTCGCTCGCGATTGGAAAGGGAGGGCAGAATGTTCGCCTTGCCGCAAAGCTGACGAACTGGAAGATTACGATCGCAGAAGAAGGTGGTGCAGTGATGGCAGATTCCGATGTTGGCGAGATCGCGTCTGGGATCCCTGTCTCAGCCGGATCGAACGAAGTGGATGAGCCGACTCCCGTTGAGGCGGCGCCTGCGCCAGTCGTGCCGGATGCCGGCGACGTCCTTGATGAACACGGGGAACATGCGGAACGATCAGATGAAGCGGATGTGAGTGCGGAAAAACCGGATATGGTGAGTGATACCGACGAGGCCGTGGCGTCTGACATTGCCGCAACCGAGGAGCCAGAAGCCGAATCTGTGCCAAAGACCAAAAAGAAGAAGGCCGCTAAGGCGTAACGATTATTGCTGGAGGCTTGCGTCCGATCGTGCGATCGCCAGACATCGTTCTGGCTGAACGTCGAT
Organism: Candidatus Uhrbacteria bacterium; assembly: GCA_023246415.1. Classification (GTDB taxonomy): domain Bacteria; phylum Patescibacteriota; class Patescibacteriia; order 2-12-FULL-60-25; family 2-12-FULL-60-25; genus 2-12-FULL-60-25. The sequence continues at coordinate 27,232 of JAHFIK010000004.1, read as the reverse complement.
CGCGGGCAACCGACAGCCTTTCCCATCCATGAATATCTTCACAACGATTCTGACGCGTCCCATTCTGAACCTCTTGGTGTGGTTGTACGAAACGATTCCAGGTCATGATATCGGTCTCGCGATCATTGCCCTCACGATTATCGTGAAGGGGATTCTCCATCCGATCTTCAAACAGCAAATCAAACAGCAGCGCGCGCTTCAGCTCCTTCAGCCGAAGATTGATGAAGTCCGTGCGCGGTTGAAAGATGATAAGGAGGCGCAGGCACGCGAATTGATGGCGCTCTACAAGGCTGACAAGGTGAATCCAGCCGCGTCCTGTCTTCCGTTGCTGATCCAGCTCCCAATCTTCATCGCACTCTATGGCGTCCTTCGGAAAGTAATTGGGACGTTTGATCACACGTTGCTCTACTCGTTCATCCCGGCACCGGGAACGATCCAGCCCTTGTTTTTAGGATTCTTGGATCTGACCAAGCCGAATATCCCACTCGCAATTTTGGCGGGTGCGGTCCAGTTCGTTCAGTCAAAGCAGATGATGTCTCGGAGCGCCGCAAAAGCGCCGCCGAAAGATGTGGCTGAAACGCCGGGAGCGAAAGATGAGAGCATGGCAGCCATGATGAACAAGCAGATGATGTACATGCTTCCGGTCATGACCGTGATTATCGGATTCAGCTTGCCGGGCGCGCTCATGTTGTACTGGTTCACAATGAGCATTTTGACGGTCATCCAGCAGTGGTACATGTTCCGCGAAAAGAAGGGTGTCGAGGTTGAGATCATTCCTCCGCCAAATGCACCGACGAGCCAGGGATCTTCACCTGCGCCACTCGTCTAACGGATCGCTGTTATCCAACAGATTCCAGGAACCCCTGGGATCTGTTGTTTTTTACCGGTGTCATACGGACGTGTCTTCGGACCGGGTCCCCGTAGACGCCATTTCGCATTTGTCTTACGCTCTTCCCAAGTATGCGCATCAATACACGGCAATTCATTGGAATGTCGGTTGAAACAGAGGGCGGTTCTGGGCTTGGAAAGGTCGCAAGTGCGGATCTGGATGGCGATTCTGGGCGACTGGCGACGATCCATGTGCGAGCGCGGAACGTTATTCAAGGGTTGTTGAATGAGGAGTTTTTGGTGGATTGGTCGCAGGTGATTGAAATTAAAACAGATCGGGTGATTGTGGCGGATACGGCGGTTCCGGAAGGGGCACGCAGTTTTGCGCAGATCGCATCTGCGACCACACCGTCGGGCGCGCAATTATCAGAACGAGGGGAGGGGTAATCCGTGACGTCGTCCGTCGTCCGTCGTTGCGTCGTTTTCGGCCGGCCGACCCGACGCAACGACGGACGACGGACGACGCAACGAAAACGAACATGTCTCCCCGCGACATCCTCATTCAGAACGCACTCCTTCGAACGGTCGCGTTTTTTGATGCGATCGACGTCGCACCAACCTGGGGCGAGTGTCTGACGAATGTGGAGTGGCGGATGCCGTCGGCGATGAATGCATCGGAGTGTGCGCCTCCAAGCGGGGAGGAGCTCGTGATCGCGCGAACACAGCTCGTTGATCAGAAGCGTATTGAAATGGGGATGGGGAGGCTGGCGCTTGCCGGACGGCTCGCGCGTCATCTCACAACGGCGTTCGAGCGCATGCCCATCCAATCACGGAAATTGTTACGTGCACATCGCGTGGCGCAGATCATTGCGCATCTTGATGCGGTACGATTTGTTGCACTTGCGAATACCACGTCGCTGGGGTTTGCCAGAGATGGTGGAGATCTGGATCTGTTTGTCGTGACGGCGTCTGGAAATCTTTGGCTGACGCGTGGGTTGGCGGTGACGCCGTATCGCATGCTTGGAAAATTAGCCACGTCAGACGCGGCACCGGATGCGGTCTGTTTTTCCTATTTTGTTACAGACGCTCGGCTCGATCTTTCTCCGCACACCCTAGCCCCGGACGATCCCTACTTCCGATACTGGTTCCTCTCATTGCTTCCACTGTACGATGACGGGGTGGGGGAGCAGTTATGGCGGGCGAATCAATCCCTTCTCGCAACGCATCCGCGTGCATCAGCATGGATGGTCCCGCCGGCGCTGACAATTCCTCGTCCGCGTCTTCGCATCCCGCGGATGCCTGCATTCGAATCCCTGGCGCGTGCGGCGCAAATGCGGTGGTTTCCGACGCAGATCAAGACGCGGATGAATACGGATACCACGGTGATCGTGTCAGATGACACGCTGAAGTTTCATACGGATGACGGTCGCCTCGCCTTCAGAGCCGCATATCAAGATCGTCTCCACTCACTCGGCATTGATCTCAACTCGTAACTCACAACTCTTAACTCATTCGCTCACGCTTCCCGTATGAAACGGATCTCCTCTCTCCTCTGGCGGATCACCATCCTCCTCCTCCCATGGCAGACGCGATGGATTTTTGTGGATGGAAAAATCGGCACGTTTCCATGGGAGCAGGGCACCGTCTCGTTTTATGTGAGCTGGGTCCCACTGTTGGCGACCGTGGTGTGCGCGTGGTTGCTCACGAGTCACGAGTCACGAGTGATGAGGAAGGCAGATGGGCAGATTGATCAGCCAACAAACGATTCGGTCATCAACTCATCTCTTGAGACGCAGAAACATCGAAACACGGAGACACGGTTCTTGAAGATTGCGCTCTTTTTGTTGCTTGCCGCATCGCTCTTTACGGCGAACGCGACCGCGACGGTGATGTGGTGGGTGGCTATCGCGGTGATCGGGGCATTGGTGTGGTCGCTTGGCGTCTTGCGCGTTTCTCGCACGTCCCTCATGGCGTGGATCGTGATCGCGGTGCTGCCGCACGCGGGGTTGGGGGTTGTTCAGTTTCTAACGCAGGACATTCTCGGCAGTACGTGGCTTGGGATCGCCACACATCACGCCGCATCAAGTGGGACGAGCGTGGTTGAGCACGGACTGTATCGCGTCCTGCGTTCCTACGGCGGATTTCCACACCCAAACATTCTCGGGGGATGGATCGCGGTTGCGCTCGGATTTCTCCCGAGGCTCATTCAGACGACGAAATCAAAACTCGCCTCGTACGGATGGTTGGCATCCGGATTTCTGTTAACAATCACCCTCATCTTTACGTTTAGCCGCGGCGCATGGGTGGCAGCCGCACTTGCGTGTGCGGCCGGTGCCGTCATCGCGTTCAGTTCAGCGCACGATGCGGGAGATCGACAAGCCGTCGTGATGCTTGTCGTTGTCTGTGTGTTGGCCGCAACGTTCGGATTCGTGACACAGTGGGATCACGTTCGTGCGCGTGTGGTGTCGACGGATCGGCTTGAAGCGTGGTCGCTGTTCTCGCGAACAGAATCGTTTGCACAGGGATGGAAAGCGTTTCAGAAGCGTCCGCTTGCCGGATGGGGTCCGGGTGCAGGCCTGCTCGGAATCACAGAAATTCGCAAAGGAACGCAGTGGGCTCGCATTGCCCCAGAGCCGCCACACGCCGCTCCCGCCGCGTTTGTGCTCGAGACCGGGCTCTTGGGCATACTGGCGCTGATGGCGTTGTTGGGGACGGTGGTTGTTCGATATCGAACACGAAAATCAGGAAGCGGAAATCAGGAAGCGGGACAGAAGAAATGGGATCGACTATTCTCGCGTCTCGCGCTTCTCGATGCGAGACTCCCACTCATCATTGCGTTGACGTGCATCGCCCTCACGGATCACTACCTCGTGACCCTCTGGTCGGGGATTGTGCTCCTCGGACTTGCGATTGCGGTCTTGCGGGCGCAGGAGGAGGTTGGATGACAGATCGTTTTACGTACTTGACGGTGGCAAAGTGAGTGCTACGCTTTTCCCGCCTCGATGTTCGAGGTCCGCAGGAGGTATCTTTCGTGTCTTTTCGACAACCAAATCAGGCCAAGTATCCCTGGTGGTGGGTTCCGTCGCTGTATATCGCGATGAGCTTGCCATACAACATTGCGTTGTTCGTCTCACAGCAGTATTTCAAGAGCCGAGGGATCGCGATTCCGGTCATCACCTTTTGGGTGGGACTCATGGGAATGACGTGGTCCTTCAAGCCCCTTTGGAGTCCGTTCTGTGAGCTCGTTCGCGTGAAAAAGCGGATCGTCATCTGGTCTCAGATTACGCTTGCGGCGCTCTTTTGCGCACTCGCGTTCGTGGCGCATCTGCCCATGTGGTTTCCGGCGACTCTCGGTGTGTTGTGGGTGTTCGCATTCACGTCCGCGACCCATGACATTGCGTCAGATGGGGTGTATGTGACGACGCTCGATAAGTCGACGCTCGCCGCGTTCTCCGGCGTTCAGTCCGCCGCATGGATGGGCGGGAAAGTGATCGCCATGGGCGGGGTTGTGTACCTCGCCGGTCATCTGGAAAAATTGATGGGCGTTGAGGCGGGATGGACGCTCGTCTTTGTGGTCATGGCAGGATTCATGGCCGTGAGCGCTGCGTATCACACCCGTATGCTCCCTCCGGGGAGTCCGTCCGAGGCGCATGCGAAGACGGCGACTGAAGCGATCAAGGTTTTTGGCGTCGTGGTTACAGACTTTTTCAAGAAACCAAAAGTCTGGTGGATGATTGCATTCATCTTCCTCTATCGCGTTTCCGAGAGTCAGGTCTCCGCGATCGCGCAACTGTATCTTCGCGACAAGCCCGAAAATGGTGGCGCCGGACTGTCGACTCAGCAAGTCGGCTTCGTCTATGGGACGGTTGCGACGCTCGGTCTCGTGGTGAGCTCGCTCATCGCGGGGAAGATTGTGTCACGCTATTCCCTCGAACGTTCGTTGAAGTTTCTGGTGCTGATTTTCAACATTCCGATTTTGCTCTTTGCGTATCTCGCATGGACGCACACCACGGACATGTGGACGATCGGTATCTGCGCAACGATCGAGCAGTTCTGTGTCGGCATGGGTATGATCGCATGCATCAACTACATCATGCAGCAGCTGTCTCCCGGAAAGTATGCGATGGCCCATTGCGGGTATGGAACGGCGTTGATGAATTTGGGCGTCTCGATTCCTGCAATGGTGAGTGGGACGATCGCCGCGTCCCTCGGGTATCCAGCATTCTTCCTGTATGCCCTGGTGGTCGCGATCCCATCCATTATTGTTTCGTTCCTTGTTCCGTTTCCACACACAGCTCCGTCCGCAGACAAATAGCGCTTAAAACGCGAGTTTGTCTGAAGCGGTTTTTTAACTCCGACTTCGCCCCAGCAGCATCGTGTTGCTGGGGTGTGTCGTTTTTTGAGAGGAGCACACTTGACGTTTACATATCGGGTGATTCGACGTCTTGACGCAGCGCGTTGCCGCTGGCAACCTATCGATTACGCGGTTAGCACTCTCAAAGAGAGACTGCTTGTCGCCTCGCGATTAGCGAGCTAACCCAAATTCCAAATTCTCAATTCAACATTCTATTCTATGTCCACTCTCCGTCCATTAGGAGATCGCCTCATTGTGAAGGCATCGACGAAAGAAGAGGTCACCGCGTCTGGCATTATTTTGCCAGATACGGCCAGCAAGGAACGACCGGAGCAGGGCGAAGTGATCGCCATCGGTCCAGGTCGGCTCCTCGACAACGGATCTGTTGCGCCGATGCATGTGAAGGTCGGTCAGAAGATCGTCTTTAAGAAATATTCACCCGACGAAGTGAAGGTGGATGACACGGAGTTCCTTGTCATCTCTGAATCCGACGTCCTCGCGGTGATTGAATAATTGAAGTTCGTCCGTCGTGGCGTCGTCCGTCGTGGCGTCGGTTTATCCGGCCGAACGACGCAACGACGGACGACGGACGACGCAACGAACAACTATGTCCAAACAGATGCTCTTCAATGAACAAGCACGCCACTCGCTCAAGCGCGGCGTGGATAAACTCGCATCAGCTGTCAAAGTGACGCTCGGACCGAAGGGTCGAAACGTCGTCATTGATCGCGGATATGGAAGTCCGACGATCACCAAAGATGGCGTCACGGTGGCAAAAGATGTTGAGCTCGAAGATAAGTTTGAAAATCTCGGCGCAGAACTCGTGAAAGAAGTCGCCTCAAAGACGAACGACGTTGCCGGCGACGGAACGACAACCGCAACCGTTCTCGCGCAGGCGATGATCGCCGAAGGTCTCAAGAACATCACCGCAGGCGCAAATCCGCTTGCCGTGAAGCATGGGATTGAAAAGGGTGTCGAAGCAATCATCGCAGAGATCAAGCGCATCGCAAAGCCGGTCACGGGAAGCGAAATCGAACAGGTCGCCTCCATCTCTGCGAACGATGCGGAGATCGGAAAGGTGATTGCTGAAGCGATGAACGAAATGGGGAAAGACGGCGTTATTACCGTTGAAGAATCCCAGAGCTTTGGCATCCAGAAAGATGTGGTGAAAGGGATGCGGATTGATAAGGGGTATCTCTCGCCGTACATGGTGACGAATTCAGAGCGGATGGAAGCGGAATATGCGGATCCATACATCCTCATTACGGACAAAAAGATTACCTCCATTCAGGAGATTCTTCCGATTCTCGAAAAGGTTCTTCAGACCGGCAAGAAGGATGTCGTGATTATCGCGGATGACCTTGAAGGGGAGGCGTTGACGACGCTCGTCTTGAACAAGCTCCGTGGTACATTCCACGCCCTTGCCGTGAAAGCGCCTGGATTCGGCGATCGCCGGAAAGAGATGCTTGCCGACATCGCTGCGGTCACGGGGGCAACGCTCATCACGGATGATCTCGGCCGCAAGCTCGACTCGGTGGAACTTGAAGACCTCGGAAGTGCTCGCAAAGTGGTCGCCACAAAAGATCACACCACATTCGTGGATGGCAAGGGCGATGCAAAAACCATCGCGGATCGCGCGGCACAGATTAAGAACCAGATCGATCATACGGACAGCGACTTTGATCGCGAGAAGCTTACCGAGCGTCTCGCAAAGATCGCCGGTGGCATCGGCGTGATCAAAGTTGGGGCCGCCACGGAAGTGGAAATGAAGGAGAAGAAGCATCGCATCGAAGATGCGGTCGCGGCAACAAAGGCAGCGGTTGAAGAAGGGATTGTCGCGGGTGGCGGCGTCGCATTGCTCAGAACGATCTCCGCCCTGTCGTCATTGACCTTGAAGGGCGATGAAGCCGTCGGCTTATCGATTCTCCGTCGTGCCATTGAAGAGCCGATCCGCATCATCGCGGAGAACGCCGGGAAAGATGGAGCCGTCGTTGCCGAAGAGGTAAAGAAACTGACCGGGTCCATGGGCTACAACGCCGCAACGGATTCGTATGAGGATCTCATGAAGGCAGGGATCGTTGATCCCGCCAAGGTCACGCGCAGCGCGCTCCAGAATGCTGCATCCGTGGCTGCGATGTTCCTCACGACGGAATGTGTCATCACCGAACTTCCAAAGAAGGAAGAACCCGCCGCTGGCCATGATCATGGCGCAGGGATGGGTGGCATGGGGTTCTAAACAGAACACGATAGAATGAATTTCAATCCCCCGACGCTTCGGCAACGGGGGATTGATTTTTTATCCGGTCGGTTTGTAGGTCTGTGAACCGAATGTTACCCTTTTTGGGAGATTCAATTTCATCCCATTTTTTATGCGATTTTTTGGTGAAAAAGCTCCTGCCCCCGTGGAGACCTATGCACGACTCATGGATGATCCAGCGAATGCGCGTGCCCTTAAACAGATCAAAGAAAAGGACACCTTTGAATTACAGGATGAAGTGGGACGATTAGAGCATGAAATCGAAATCATCAAACAGTTCTTAACGCCGGATCCGCAACCCGTTGGACCCTTTGGCCTTGGGGCGTTGACGTGGGAAGAAGATAAGGCGACGTATGGAAAAATGAAGCCATCTGAACTCACTGCGGAAATCGAGAAGCGCGAAAAGCGCCGTACGCTCATCGGCGAGTATCTGGCGGCGATTCAGTCGGGTGAAGCGGCCTAGGACATCTTTGTAATTCGTCATCATTAACCATGTATGTCATTTTCCTTTGAGACCCCTCCAGTGCCACAAGAGCAAGTCCCGCGATTGATGGACGACATTTCAAATGCCCGAATTGTTCGGGAATTGAAGCAATACTCACTACCCGAGCTTCGATCAAAGTTGACGGCGATGGAACAGTATCGATCGGCGATTCCGCAGGCCGAACAGACCCCGAATGCGATTCGTCGCAACGTTGGTGAGCCTGAACCGCAGGTCGTGGAAGTGCAGGATCCTTTACTGGAACACGAGATTGAGCAAGAACGGATCCGTGAGCAGATTATTCGCGAATTGATTACAGCCATGGAACGCGGTGAAATCTAGGAATGATATGTTTAACATTTTTAAGCCCAAACACATTTCGCCGGAGCCGCCATCGTCGCCCGTTTCAGAGCCTGAAATCCATGTCTCCATCGGCGAACCGATCATCGCTGATCAATCTGGCGTGATGTCCGTTCGTGAGGTCGAGCCAACCTCGAGCGAACGTGCGGCACTCGCGCAAGAGTTTGCGCCCACCTCAAGCGAGATCGGTCAATTTGTTGATGCGATGAACCCGGCGGTTGATGTTGAAACAGAGATTCCTCGTGGATATGTCGCGGGCAACTCATCCGTCTCTGTGCCAGGCGCTCCGTCGTCCTCGACCCCCATCGAATCCGGGATTCATTCAACGGCGGTTGATGTTGAAGAGCGGGGTCCGATTACGCTTGAGAGCGGATTTCCCGCATTCGAGATTCCAAACAGCGAACGATCAGGTGCTTCGTCAGAACTCGTGTCGGATGTGCACGTGACAGAGGCGCCGTCCGAATCAGCGTCGCCCGTCGAAGCAGAAAGTACTCCATCGGAACGTGAGCCCGAGAGTGCGCCCGTTTCGACGATGACGCAACCGAAGGAAATTCGTCTGACAAAAAACGACATCACTGAGGCAGAATTGGATGAAGGGTGGGACGATCGAAGCAAGCCGCCGTACACTCCATCGGTGATGGAGCCGGATGAAGATGAGTATGGTCGGCTGATCGAAAAGCCAACGGTTCAGGCAGACCAGGCCCCAACATCACAAGAAAACGAGCGGGCTGCATAAGTACAGCTCTCTCAAAGAGAACGATCCTTTTTCCAAGAACGGGACCGTTCTTTTTTTAGGGGCCTCAGGATCGCGTCCTCTCTCCCTGCCAACAGCCTGCCCTGAGCTTGCCGAAGGGGAGGGCCGGGGGCACGGCGGTCGCGACCGCCGTGCCGGGGAGGGTCTCCGGCTTTGCCCTTTCCACTGATTTTCGGTATCCTCCTTGCATATGGATACCCCAAACGCCACGCAGGGCACCGTGATCCCGAAGTTCGACCCGAAAGACGTTAGTGCGAACAGTCTGGTTGCTGCGCTGAGTTATGTTGGGATCCTAAGTGTGATTATTCTCCTTTCAAAGAAGGACTCAAAGTTCACGCAAGAGCACGCGAAGCAGGGGGTCGTTCTGTTCGGTGTCGAAGTGCTCGTGTGGATTCTGGGAACCGTTCCATTCATTGGGTGGACGATCATCGCGCCGATCGGGAATCTCGTCACACTCATTCTGAGCATCATCTGTTTCATTAAGGCGATCCAGGGCGAGTTCTGGGAGATTCCGGGAATCGGGAAGTATCGGAACAAGGTCAATCTTTGACTGAAGGCAACGAGCGGTAAACGGTAAAGGGGAAGCGGCAAGCGGGGACGACGATTCTGTCCCGCTTCCCGCTCACCGTTTACCGTTTCCCTTTTTATGTCCCACCCCCTTCACGATCGTCTCCAATCTCTTCTGACCAAGATTCATGAAGCTTGGGCGATTTTGAATTTGGATGCGCGAAAAAAAGAAATCGAAGCCCTCGAAACGGCAGTTTCTGCGCCTGATTTTTGGAGCGATCCGGATCGTGCACGCCGCGAGAGTCAAGCGCTTTCAGAATTGCAGAAGGAGGTCGACGCGTGGACGGCATTACGATCTGAGACGACCGAACTGATGGAGATCGTTGAGATCGCGATTCACGACGGGGAAGCCGCGATGCTCAGCGATGCAGAATCGCAGATTGCGGCATTTGAAAAACGGTATGCAGACATGGAATTCGCGATGCTCCTTTCGGGCGCGCATGATGCGAAGAACGTCGTGATGGGGATCCATGCGGGTGCCGGCGGAACGGATGCGCAGGACTGGGCAGAAATGCTGATGCGCATGTATCTCCGATACGCGGAACGCAAGGGATGGAAGGTCACGGTGCTTGATGAGAGCCGTGGGACGGAGGCCGGAATCAAATCCGCGACAATGTTTATCGAAGGGCGATATGCCTATGGTACGTTGAAAAGCGAAGCGGGCGTCCATCGACTTGTACGGCTCTCACCATTCAATGCAGATCATTTGCGGCAGACCTCGTTCGCGCTCGTCGAGGTGCTTCCGGAATTTGATGAGAGCGTGGATATTGAAATTAAACCGGATGATTTGCGGATTGATACCTTTATGTCCGGCGGCAAAGGCGGTCAGTCGGTGAACACGACGTATTCCGCAGTTCGTCTCGTTCATCTTCCGACGGGGATCGTGGTGAGTTGTCAGAATGAACGATCGCAGCAACAGAATAAGGCGACCGCGATGAAGATTTTGAAAGCGAAGCTGTTCGTCTTGAAAGAAGAAGAACTTGCGAACGAGAAAAAAGAATTGCGCGGAGAGTTTAAGAGTGCAGAGTGGGGGAGTCAGATTCGAAGCTACGTGATTCACCCCTACAAGCTCGTCAAAGATCTTCGCACGGATGTGGAGACATCTGATGCGGAGCAGGTGCTTGATGGAGATCTTGATCGCTTTGTCGAAGGGTATCTCCGCATGCGGGCCGGAGAGCGGGACATCCCAGCAAAATTGAATGCGGAGTCGCTGTAGTGACTGATTTTTTACTTTCCCGAGGAGTCCGCGACGATCCGCCTAGGCGGATTGGAAGCGAGATCTGGATGATGGAGGTACAACTTCTCTGGTGGGAGTCATTTCTAAGGAATCCCTCGTCGATGACTCCTCGGGAAATTGTGAAGGCGTTTTTATATTTCGCCGCTCAAATTTGCTATACTACCCTCATCTTTCTATGCCTCACTCTCACAAGCCTCTTGCACTCGTCACTGGCGGCGCTGGATTTATCGGTTCACAGCTCGTTGAAGCGTTACTTACGGCCGGTTGGCACGTGGTCGTGATCGATAATCTTTCCAGCGGAAAGCGAAAGTTTGTTCATCCGGCGGCCGCATTTATTAAACAGGATATCGCCAGTCCAAAGGTGAGCGAATGGATTCTTCGGATGAAGCCGAAGGCGGTGTTTCATCTCGCGGCGCAGATCAGCGTGAATACGTCGATTAAAGAGCCGATCCGTGATGCGGAAACGAACGTCATGGCGTCCCTTGGGTTGATCGATGCCGCCAGCCGTGCGGGCGTCGAGCGATTCGTGTTCGCCTCAAGCGGTGGGGCGTTGGCGAATGAGCAGTATCTCCCAACGAAAGAGACGGATCCGGTGGAACCGCTGAGTCCGTATGCCATTGCGAAGTACACGATTGAACGATACGGCGCATTCTATCGAGAACAGTATGGGTTGCCGTTTGTCTCCATGCGATTCGCGAACGTCTATGGACCACGCCAGAATCCGGAAGGGGAGGCGGGGGTCATCTCCATTTTTGCCTCTCGGATGCTCATGAACGAAACGCTCCAGGTGAATGGAACCGGAAAACAGACGCGTGATTTTGTTTTTGTTGAAGATGTCGTCGGTGCCATCATGTCGGTTATCGCGAAGCCGGGACTCACTGGGACGTTTAATGTTGGAACCGGAAAAGAAACAGACATTGCAACGCTGTATAAGAAGATGGCGAAGATTACCTGCTACCGGAAGAAGGCGAAGAAAGGGCCAGCGGATAAAAATGCGCCAATGCGAAGTGTCTTAAATGCGTCGCATCTCCATCAGGTCACCGGTTGGAAGCCAAAGGTGAAGATCGATGATGGATTGAGACAAACGATTATTTGGTTCGAGGCAAACTGGAAGCCGAAGAAGGGTGTCATGGCTGCGCTCAGGTGTTTTCTCTAAAAAAATCTAACGTAGGGGCGGGGCCAGGCCCCGCCCCTACGTTATGAAAAAATTTCCGAGTATGATCATCATCCCTCTTTCTTCAAAGACCCGTGCATTCGCGATTGCAAGTGCGGTGAAGGCGCTGAAGCGCGGGGAGGTTGTCGCCTTTCCGACGGAGACGGTGTATGGCATCGGGTGTGATGCGAAAAATGTGAAGGCCGTGAAGCGGCTTTTTGCCATCAAGGGTCGAGACGAGAAGAAGCCGATCCAGCTGATCGCCGGATCAATGAAACAGGCCACGTCGATTGCGGCGTTAAATTGTTTTGAAGAAAAAATTGCGAAGGTCTGTTGGCCGGGACCGCTCACACTCCTCACGCATCTCAAAAAAGGAAAAACGCTGGCGTCACGCGTCAATCCAAAGCGCGTCATTGGGATTCGTGTGACGTCAGATCGATTTTTACAGGAATGCATCCTCGCATTCGGTTCACCGATCGCCGCAACGAGTGCGAATCAGAGCGGAAAGATACCTGCATCATCTGGGAAGGGCGTCGTCCGTGCATTTAAAAACGTGAATACATCGACACGAGTCTCTTCGCATACGCGGCCGGATCTATTGATTGATGCGGGCGCACGTCCACGACGGAAGCCGACGACGGTCGTTCGCATTTCAGATGCGGGGGTGATTGAGATCGTACGTCAGGGCGGAATACGGATTTCGTAATAGGTGAGTATGCGAGTGGGTGAGTAGGTGAGTAGGTCGGATCTGGATCCGGCATACTCACCTACTCACCCACTCGCATACTCACCTAAAATGAGAAAACGTCCGCGGTGATCACGAGGCTCGTGGATCAGACGCGGACGTTGTCAGGACTGGGAAGGCACCAAAAGGTTAGACGGCGGCCTGAGCGAGTTGCTCGGGCGACGTGCAGACGACCTGTGAAACGCGATCGCGCAAGTTCGTCGGGAGCCAATCTGGAAGATTGAGACCGGCGCGCTCGGCGAATTCAGTCGTCGTATTGCAGTAGTAGGTTTCGGCCCAATTTGGCCGACCGATGGCTTCAAATGCTTTGCACTTGAGCAGATGGAGATGGAGCTGAGATTCAGGCGACAGCGGGAGACAGGTTGCTCCGTTGCGACTCATCTTTTGCAGATCTCCGACGAGGTCTTGGATGAGGTCGATCGCACGTTCGTACTCGCCGAGCTCATAGCAGATGATCGCGCGATATTGCCGATCAATGTATTGCCGAGAGGTGTCGACAAATGCGAAGAGGGCGTTCGAGACGCAGCTGAGTGCCGCTCTGTAATATCCAGCTCGTAGCCAGGACTTATAGAGGAGAACGCAGATCTCGTGCGTCGTTGCTTCGTCGCTGTGCGCGATGAGCATGTCGTTCGAAACCGTCCAGGTCATCAGCGCGCGCTGGATGAGTGAGCGCTTGAGCGCTCGCGTCAGGAGTCGGATCGCGATCCGGTTGCCGATTTCAGCCTGTCGAACGAGCTGCTGCAGCGCGTTTCGACGCAGGTTGATGGCTTCGAGCGTGACGCCGCCGACTTCCAGGTGTTCATACAAGATATTGAGCGTTGCGGGCTCACAGTGAGTCGTCTTTTGTTGTGCCATGTGGGTGCCTTTCCCATGTCTAAGGACCAGTACGCTCAAGCTAGCAGAGATTTTAGGGCAGGTCAAGTGGGGCAGGCAT
>JAHFIK010000004.1:0-13462 GCA_023246415.1 Candidatus Uhrbacteria bacterium | reverse complement strand
GAGCGTTGCGGGCTCACAGTGAGTCGTCTTTTGTTGTGCCATGTGGGTGCCTTTCCCATGTCTAAGGACCAGTACGCTCAAGCTAGCAGAGATTTTAGGGCAGGTCAAGTGGGGCAGGCATGCGTTTTGTCGTAGGGGCGGGGCCAGGCCCCGCCCCTACCTCTTATAGACATTTCAAGCTATCCTCTCCTCACCATGAAAGGCAATGATATTCGCGATCGTTTGAGAGAACTCGGCCGAAAGCCGAACAAGCGATACGGGCAGCATTTTCTCGTCGATCAATCCGTCCTGAATGCGACGATTGAAGCCGCTGAAATTGTGGAAGGGGATCGCGCGCTTGAAATCGGTCCAGGGTTAGGAATTCTCACTGAGGAACTCGTTGCCGCCGGAGCCACGGTTGTTGCCATTGAAAAAGATCGCGCGCTTGCCCATGAGCTGGAGCTTCGATTAAAGAAGCATGTCACGATCGTTGAAGGGAACGCCTTGGAGATGGACTGGGGAAGGGTGATGACTGAGGGTAAAATTCCAAATTCCAAATTCCAAATTCCAAATTCTTCACCTTGGAAACTCGTCGCGAATATCCCATACAGCATCACCGCTCAAATTATCAGAAAGGCACTCTGGTCTGACGCGATTCCCTCCGTCATCGTGCTCCTCATGCAACGAGAAGTGGCTGAGCGAATCGTGGGAGAAATCGGAAGTCGAAAACAGGAAAAGCCCGGTGAAAAGAAGAGTCTCTCGTTCACTCCGCTTCCGGTTTCCCTCATTTCGCTTTCCGTGATGCTCGCGTCGAGTTTCGTGAAGATCGTTCGAAAGGTCCCGCGAAAATGTTTCTATCCGCCGCCAGACGTTGAATCGTCAGTGCTCAAAATCGTTCCGATGTCGCAAGAAGAACGACGTGCCAAATGGGGTGTTGATCCTGAAAAAGTGATGTCGCTCGCCGCGCGTGCCTTCTTGAATCCGCGCAAGAAAATGACGACCACGCTCGTCTTAAAAGAATTACCTCGAGAGAAGATTATTACCGCGTTGAACGCGGTCGGTGCCTCGGAGAATGCACGTCCGGAAGAGCTGAGCGTTGGGCAGTGGGCGGATTTAGGTAAGCGGCTTTCAGAGTCCTAGTAATCAAACAATCCAACAATCAAGCAATCCTTCACGCTAAAAGATTGCTGGATTGCTGGATTGTTTGATTGCTATTTTCCTCATTCGCTAATGCAAAAACCGGTCGAGAGGAGTCTGAGTTGATTTGCACAGGGTGTGCAATTCTTCTCAGTTCTCTCGAACCGGTTTTTCCTTCAACGACCCTTGAAGGGAGGGGTGTGGGGTTACGCCGACTTCGCCCGATGATCCGAGGGCGTTTCTACGGAAGTGCATCGCGCGATGCGATGTGTTCCGCTGTCAGACGTCCGTTTTTCCCCGGGGTAGCGGCTGGCGTTCCGTGCCGGCCGTTGCGGACCAAGGTTGATCGCATAGACGTTGCCAACGACCTCGTCGATGAGGAACGCCGGATCGCCATTCTCGATCTCCATGGCCACGGAATACATTTTCCGTGTATGGCTGGTGACGAACTCAGCAATCTGCATCTTCCGACGATCATCGAGACGCTTCGGAGGCTCGCGTCTGATGGCTAGATGGCATCGACTCAGTTCGAATTTGAGCACGTTGAGGCCGATGTTCGCGGCACGATCAAGCAACCCGCGGAACAGTTCCTCGTCTAAGACGGGACGGTATCCATTGATTTGGCGTTTGCGCGCAGCGAGATCTTCCGGCGAATTGCTCAGGCGTTCATCGCGACTGACGATCTTCCAGAGTTTCTGGACCGCGAGAAATGCTGCGGCTTCGCGGCAGACAGGACGTGTCGGATGATCGATCTCTTTTCTGGTGAAGACATCGAACAGAAACGCGATCCGTTCCTCGGTGTTCGGAGGATACTCGCTCGTGGTCGTCGTTGCAGCGTTGGTGTTTTGGACTGTCGAAGTAGCGGTATTGGTGGTCATTGAATTACTCCCTGAACAGCTGGTTTTTTGGACGACAAAATCGTCCGTGTGAATGTGATGGGTTTTGAGGCCCGGTGAATTTTTACCGGAGTCCATTGGACTCTGGTGGTTCGTGTTGACCGAAAACGTCATCTCTCCTCGAGAATCGCGTTCATGGTCAACGTTTAATGTATAGCATAAATGGGTGATTTTGTCAAGATGGCTTGGCACAATGACAACCGCCTCGTATTATTTCCCTCTAGTTAGCTGTAATTGTGTGCTCCCTCTTTTTTTTGGCCTTCCTGAATAAATGGGAAAAAGCCCATAAATTCATCCACAAATCAGCTCTTGACGCCATCCGGGTTTTCGATTACCCTTCCAGCACCTCGTTAGAAGAGGGGTGATTCG
Source organism: Candidatus Uhrbacteria bacterium (assembly GCA_023246415.1). Lineage (GTDB taxonomy): Bacteria > Patescibacteriota > Patescibacteriia > 2-12-FULL-60-25 > 2-12-FULL-60-25 > 2-12-FULL-60-25. The sequence continues at coordinate 11,081 of JAHFIK010000004.1, read as the reverse complement.
GAAGAAATTCCGCGTCACACAAAACGAAAGAGTCCCGGTTCTGCCGGGATTTCGTGACCCAACAATTAACGAGAGAGCACGAGGGAAACCTCGTCCGTCGAATCTTCGACAAGTGAAGAGTGATCGCAACAATAATGTCCAAATCTATTCTAGATATCCTGATATAGATATATCAGGATGTTCATTTGAGAGTTTGATCCTGGCTCAGGACGAACGTTGGCGGCGCGTCTAAGGCATGCAAGTCGAACGAATCCTTGTTTGTAGCAATACGAGTAAGGGTGAGTGGCAAACGGGTGCGTAACACATTGGTAACCTGCCTCGAAGTCGGGCATAACGCACCGAAAGGTGTGCTAATTCCACGATGGGCATGGGGGGACGCAAGTCATTCCCATGTAAAGTACAAAATACGCTTCGAGAGGGGCCTATGGTCTATCAGCTTGTTGGTGAGGTAATGGCTCACCAAGGCAATGACGGATAGGGGGTGTGAGAGCACGACCCCCCTCACTGGGACTGAGACACTGCCCAGACACCTACGGGTGGCTGCAGTCGAGAATCTTCCCCAATGGCCGAAAGGCTGAGGGAGCGACGCCGCGTGCAGGATGAAGGGCTAACAGCTCGTAAACTGCTTTTCCCAAGGACGAATATTGACGGTACTTGGGGAATAAGAGGTTGCTAACTCTGTGCCAGCAGCAGCGGTAATACAGAGACCTCAAACGTTGTCCGGATTTACTGGGCGTAAAGGGTCCGTAGGCGGCCCGATGCGTCGGTTGTCAAACCTCGGGGCTTAACCCCGAGACTGCAATCGATACGGTCGGGCTCGAGCATGGGAGAGGTGAGCGGAATTGCCGGTGTAGTAGTAAAATGCGTTAATATCGGCAAGAACACCAAATGCGAAGGCAGCTCACTAGAACATTGCTGACGCTCAGGGACGAAAGCGTGGGGAGCGAAAGGGATTAGATACCCCTGTAGTCCACGCCCTAAACGATGGATGCTAGATATCGGGAGTATCGACCCTCCCGGTGTCGGTTAAACAAGCTAACGCATTAAGCATCCCGCCTGGGGAGTACGGTCGCAAGACTAAAACTCAAAGGAATAGACGGGGACCCGCACAAGCAGAGGAGTATGTGGTTTAATTCGATGGTAAGCGAGGAACCTTACCTGGGCTTGAAAGACAGCTGCAAGCCACCCGAAAGGGAGGCCGCTTTCGAAGGTGCTGTCTAGGTGCTGCATGGTTGCCGTCAGCTCGTGTCGTGAGATGTACCGTTAAGTCGGATAACGAGCGCAACCCCTATTCCGTGTTGAATTGTTCACGGGAGACCGCCCCGGATAACGGGGAGGAAGGCGGGGATGACGTCAAATCAGCATGGCTCTTACGTCCAGGGCTACACACGTACTACAATGGCAGTAACAAAGGGTCGCCAAGCCGCAAGGCGGAGCTAATCCCAACAACTACTGCCCCAGTTCGGATTGAGGGCTGCAACTCGCCCTCATGAAGTCGGATTTGCTAGTAAAGGCGCATCAGCCATGGCGCCTTGAATACGTTCTCGGGTCTTGTACTCACCGCCCGTCAAGTCAAGAGAGTCGGAAATACCCGAAGGCCCCGATGAGGGGACGAAGGTAGAGCTGATGATAAGGACTAAGTCGTAACAAGGCATCCGTAGCGGAAGCTGTGGATGGATCACCTCCTTTCTAGGGAGATATTTTTCCCGTCCCGATTCAGTTCGGGACACAGTCGACATTGATGCTATGCATCATGATACAAATACAAGATTAATGGGTTATTGACTGCGATCACTCTTTACCAGTCGAAGAGACAATAAAAACCTCCGATGTTGATCGGAGGTTTTTATTTCTCAAGCGATTCTTATCCGAAGGATTGGAAAAAGGAAAAGAAAAAAGAAAATGGCTCTAGAGCCATTTTCTTTTTTCTTTTCCTTTTTCCTTTCCGATCCTTCTATTCAAATCGTTTCTCAACGAGTTTTGGTCCCTTACATACGTATGCAACGGCTGGTGGAACGTTGAATGCGGAAAAACGAACGTGAACGCTTGTAAAATACTCCTTTAATTCGTGGAGTGAGGTGAGGGAGTACTGAATGGCGACGAAGACGCCATCCGACTTCAAGCGTTTCGTGATCAAATCGAACATGCGTGCGCGTTTTGCAGCAGGCATGATCGTAAATGGAATGCCAGAAATGATCGCGTCGTAAGTGATATTTTTTTTGAGCGCATCTTCCGCATCTCCAATAATCAGGCGAACATGAGGGAAATTTTTTTGAAATTCAGCGCCAAGATCAGGATCGAGCTCGATCGACGTGAGTCGTGATGCATCACCGATGCGTTCGAGAATCCCTTGGGTGATCGAGCCCGTTCCAGCGCCGATTTCAAGGACGGTTCCGCCCTTTGGGATGGGAGCGGCCATGACGCGTGCGGTTGCCAGGCTTGTCGGCATCACGGCGCCGACCGCGATCGGGGAGGCGACGAAGCGTTTGAAAAAGGTGACGGGATTGTGGGTGGGCATGGGGGAAGTCGCGAGCTGTGAGTTACGAGTTGCGAGTGATGAAGAGGTGATGACCGCAACGATGGACGACTCGTTTTCTGAACGGCATAAGCTTACTCGAAGTCGAGGGAGATGTCACGTAGAGTCCCCAACCCCCCCTATCTCGCCATAGACGGACGTTGCAGGGGGTTCCGGAATCGAAAAGAGGACACCTCACAGGTAGGAGGGTCCTCAATCGAAGTGAGGCGAATGGAGTCGCTCGTCCGTTACCCCTGGTCGAACGGTTCTGAGTGGTCGACGAAGGCGTACTCGTGCGTGACGCAGAAGGACTGTAGAAGTCGTTCAAATTCCACCTGCCGTTGCACATGAATGAGAATCGTGACACAGATTATATCTGTCTGGAAATTCTCATAGTGTGCAATTACTGATGCATGTGTCGCGGGCGCATCGGTATCGTGCGCGTCGAGATGAAATTGATGCTCGATCTGTTGCATCAGTACCCATGCGAGATCCGTGAGTGGAATGTGAAGCTCGTAGGAGACGAAGTCACTTTTGATGGACGTTGTTGCAGGGTCCATGTCTTGCGACATCTCGAAGAGCTCGTCGAGCTCATCATCATGAAGCGTGATCCGAAGGACGGCAGTCTCTCCTAAGAGGCGATATCCGTCAATCGTTCTGAGATACGAAATACCTTCCATGTCGTCCGTTTGCCTGAACGCTTCTCCAAGCGTTTTTGCCATGGTCCAAAGCGTATTTTTCGGCAACGTGATTTCAATGACGTGGTTGACAGTGTGAATGGTGATGGCTTTTTTCACGGTCCAAACCTCCGAGTGAAGGTGTAGCAAATATTAGAGCAAAGGGCAAAGGGCAGAGAGCAAAGAGTAGCGGAAGAGGGGGTGAAGGATCGGCCCTCCTCTGCCCTTTGCTCTCTGCCCTTTGTTCTAAACAGGGATTGACGATTTTCGAGAAGACCGGTACGATCTCGGCACATTTAGAAGAGGCCCAGGGCGGCTAGCTCAGTTTCCGCCAAAGGCGGATCCGCCTATGGCGGAGGTTAGAGGGCAGCCACTTGTGTGCGAATAAATGCGCAATTGAAAGTTCAATAAGAAGGGCGGCTAGCTCAGTTGGTTAGAGCGTTACATTGACATTGTAAAGGTCAGAGGTTCGACTCCTCTGCCGCCCACCACGTAAAATCCCCCGCATCAGCGGGGGATTTTACGTCTCACGACGCACGTCTTGTGAATGACGCTTGTGCTGAATGCGACTCCGCAGCGGGGGATCGTGTGGCATCGTTGTTCTCGCATTTTGCTACGCGCCACCCATGACTCTCAACTCGTAACTCGCAACTCGTGACTCACTCGAGTGCGATGAAATAGCTGTTCGAGAGCGATATCCACACACGAATATGTTATACTAGGGCCACGTCTCATCAGAGATTTGTTTACACATCACTCTCTCATTCATTCCTATGCCAGAACCAAAAACAAAGAAGCCCGCTGTTGCGCGACGCGCAACCAAAGCGAAGGCAAAGCCCGTCGAGGCGGCGAACACGCCAATCCCATGCGATCGCTGCGGATCTTCCGCGTGCGATGGAAGCTGTGGCGTCCCGCGAAGCGTGAGCTACCGTGGACCGACATCGCATCCAAGTCATCATCACATCAAGATGGCGGCGGAAGGGCAGAAGCACACGTGGGCCGCGGCCATCATCGCCGGACTCGCCGTCGTGATTACGGTCTCGGTTGCATACAATGCGGTGCAGGCGGCAAGTGAAACACGAACAACAGTTCGTCAGACCGTCGGAGAAGTTCAGATTATCAAGCAGATCACGGATGTGAAGGCGCAATTGAAGCGAATGGAAGGAAAGATCGATGCGCTCTCTGCGGCGAATGGCGTGGTTTCAACATTGCCTTCAACACAGCAGGGAGGAAACGGGGATCGTTTTGTTCCTCCTCAGCAGCATGCGACCTCAGGGCAGGATGCTCCGCAAACGCCACCTCCAGCGCCGCCAACAGGCGACCAGCAGGCGCAATAACGCATTCCGAGACGTACGAGAATCCTTTTTTTAAAGGAGAGTGATTAGAGACGACTAAGAGACTTGTCATGACTACCGGAAATGGCCAAGTTGTGATATAGTCGCAAAACCCTTCCTCATTCGCGTTTTTTCAGTGTGAATGGGGCTAAAGGGGCGATATCCGGAGTCGGTGTCGCCTGGCGAGGATGCCCGACTATGCCGGATACCGCCCCTTTAGAGCACAGAGAAGACACGAGGTGTTCGCCTCGTGTTTTTCGTTTCACGTTCTCTTAGCGAGTACGTTTTTTCACTTTCCCGAGGAGTCATCGACGAGGGATCCCTTGGAAAGGACATCGGAAAGAGAAGTCGCTCCTTCATCATCCAAATCTCGCTTCTAAGGGATCCCTCGTCGATGACTCCTCGGGAAAGTGAGAGAGGACCCTGTGATTCCGATGATTGCGAAATATGCTGTGCGAGATTGTTCTAATTAAAATCCGGCGTTCGCGCATGATGCCTCTGGCATCTGTGTGCTGGCGCCGGGGTGGTGTCCGCGTGATTGCGGAAAGGGATTCGCAGCATTCAAAACCTCGATGGTGGATATGTTGAGAGACGTGGACGTAAGAGATGGAAGCGGTCTAAGAGGTTCAGGTTATGTTCGGAAAAAACGATTTCGCGGAAGATCTGTTCTGCGGTTCGGTGCGGGAGGCGCCGAACGTGAAAGGAACGATCCAGATGTTGGGCGCTGATGCGGAGCGCCGGTTCGACGCGATCGTTCGAGACCGGAAGATAGATGGTGAGTTCCGGCTCACGTCCGATCGGCCATCGGAGTTCACACGGGAGATCGTATTGTGTGATACAGACACGCAGTCGTTTGATCTCCGTGCTTAAGAGCGACCCTCTTGGAATTTTGCCTCCATACATGACAGCGACCATGCTCACCTGTGTGACCCAGAGTCGGGTTGCAAGGTCGCGGATCCACTTGAAGTCGGCTTTGAATGGGGCGGGTTGTGAATGAACACGCGTGGCCATGATTCACCTCCTTTTTTTGAGTGGCCTTCAATGGGAAAGATAGCAGGCTTCAAGAGAAATGGTAAGCAGAATAAAAATAACGTAGGGGCGGGGCCAGGCCCCGCCCCTACGTTATTTTTATTTCACCAGCGTCTTCTTAATGAGATCGATGCTGCTCTTCGCCGCATCAACCAACGTTGTCCCTTTGAGGGTCACAACAGAACGCTCGCGTGTGCCGGTAGCGCCAAGCGGGCGGCCAAGGTCTTGTGCGGAGAGCGGCGCGGACGCGGAAATCGCGACGTTGATTGCCGCGCTGTCGCGTTCATCTTCATAGATGAGGACGCTGACCTTTGCTTCCGGGGCGAATGCAACGAGTTCATCAATGACATCGCCGAGTGCTTCCGAAGGGGACTGTGATTCAAGAAAATCTTTTTGCGAGAGGACGGTCCAAACGATGCCGCAGTCAGCTTCGTGGTGGAGGCGCGAGAGTGCGCGACCCCAGAGCTTGAGGGTTGAGACAGATCGTGTGCGCCAGAGTCCGTTGACGATGTCTTCGCGTTTCGCACCCATGGCCACGAGTTGGCTCGAGATCGACAGGGTGCGCGGGGTGACACCCGGCGTTCGGAAACTGCGTGTCTTCGCAATCATGCCCGTGAGGAGCGCGGTCGCAATCTCTTCATTGATGATAGCGCGATTCCATTCCGTCATGCACTCGTGAAGGATTTCCGTTGTTGCCGCGGCGGTAAGGTCGATAAGATTCACACGACCCCAGCTTTCGTTTGTGGCGGCATGATCAATGTTGATGATCGTGGTGCGATAAAAGAAATCAGAGTGTGCGCGTGCTGGAACGCCAAGCGACTGCAAATCCGGCGCATCGACGGCAATGATCAAATCATATCGATCGCTCCCATGCTGGCAGACGACATCGCTGGTGCTCCATTCGCGTTCTTTTGGAATGACCGTGATCTGAAGTTTATTGTCGCGGACATCGTAGAGAAATTCATCGAGCGGCGTCTTTGAAATATCCAGTGAGATTTCGAGCGTACGAAGGGCGCCAAGGTCGGTCCGAATCGGATCGGCGAACGAGAGGAACGCCGGGATGGACTTGAGATCGTACCCGGGGACAACGACATCTGCGCTCTTTCCCATTTTTTTCAAAAATAACCCCATCGCAGTCGCGGAAGCGACGGCGTCGATGGGGGCGTGTTCGCGCGTGATCACGAGGATCCGCGTAGCACGGGAGACGAGCTCCTGTGCTTGCTGGGAGGGGGTGAGCGCCATGAGAAGGGAGCGGATGAGCTTGTAGCTGGTAGCTGATTAGGTTTGGAAATCTGCTCGCTAAACAGCGATATTTGGGCTAATCATGTCTTACCTCCTGCGTTCTCCTCTCGGCAATAGGTGACGGGTTACGTTATGTCAGATTGGCGGGTACGTCAAGGCGTACGGGGGCGGGGGCGTAGCCCCCCTAGGGTATGGGACATGAGTCTCCAATCTTCCGATGTCATCCCGAGCCGTTTCTAGATACTGACCGCAGGATGAGAACGAGGGATATCCGGAATCCGGATATCCCTCGTTCTCATCCTGATGCAACAGGCTAGAAACGGCTCGGGATGACATCGGAGATGATGGTTGCCCTCACTCCATTGACGTCCCGGTCTGAACTGCTACATTGGCGGCGTTCCTTCACAATGTGTGGAAATGGGCGATTTGCCTAGCAATTTCGTGAAGGGTGGAGAAGAGAGATGATCGGCCTGTCGATGATTACTCCGTATGTGTTTTGGAGCTGGATTGGAATCTCCGTTCTGCTGTTACTCGGATTTTCGAGTGCGCTTGATCGCCGGAATCCGTTTTTGATCGCCTCTGCGCTCATCACATCGACGGCTGCCGTCGGGTATCGGGTCGAGGTTGCGCATGCGTGGATTTTTGAATCGAAGACGTGGATTGCTGCGCTCCTGTGCGTTGTGGTTTCTCCGATTGCAATCGCGTTTCTGGTGCGCGGAAGTTTTGCACTTCCGTTTTTGGCGGCTGTGCGACGGCGTGTGGCAGCCTATCCACCGTTCGTCGGATGCCTGCTGAATGCGATGGTCGCCGCGTGGATTGGGTCCGCGCTTGCGGCGCATCACTTCCATCCGCGATTTACGCGATGGGTTCAGGAAGAAGCGGATCGCACCGGTCGTTCTGCCATGGCGGCGATTCTCCCAACCGTCCCGAAACCGCCACCCGGAAAGGCGGCGATCATCCTGTACTGCCCAACGGGTTCGACGAGTATCTTGTTCACGTCGCGCATTGATCGCGTCACCGCAAAGAATGCGATGCATCCCGTGGTCTCGATTCCGGTTGGCGGAAAGTTTCAATATGAAACGGCGCCGGGCGTTGTCGTCCTTCGTTCGGATGACCGTTCACCGCTTTCGCTTTCCAGAAAAACAGAGATCACTTTTTTCGTGAATGCAGATACGATCACGTTCGTTCGTCTCACGAAAGAAGGCGGACTCATGCAAGCCGCGTATGTTCCGATGGAAGTTCAGAAATATGTCGACCTCACAGAATGGAAGACGCTGACGTGGGTGGACGCATCTGGAAATCGACGCCCTGCAACAATACAGAAAGAGAGGGAATAATCATGCGAGCAACGTGTCCACGATGTGGTCAACCGGCGATGGGAAAATACGGATGTCTCAATTGCGGCGCCAGAGATCGATTAGGATCTGATGCTCCGGGGATTGATCCGCGTGCGATCCTGATTCTGCTCATCATCGGCGGGATCGTGCTGCTGTGTTCACAGCGATGCGATCGGTCCATGTGCAACCGTCTTTCTGCGCCACCGGCAACGGTGAACAGCGCAGAACCGAATACGAATTAGCATTTCCACACCGTAACTAAAAAGTGCCCCGCATGCACGAGATCGTCTCTGATCTCTGCAGGCGGGGTTTCCTTATAAGGCACAGAGCACAGGCTGACAGAAGATCAGCCTGTGCTCTGTGCCCCCCGAAGGCTTTGCGAAGGGGGATGCTCTAAAACAGTACGACGCCAAGCAAAAAGATTTTGCTTGGCGTCGACGGAGTGTGACGGAGCGACACGAATTAGGACTCTGGCTTGTCTGGTGGCTCAGCTGATCGCACCAATTCGTCCTGTTCCGCCTCATACGCGATCGCGTTCAGTCTGGCCAGCGCCAAAACTTCTTGCAGCTCTTCGCTGAATGGCCGGATCGGCGTCGTATGCTTCCTGAGGAATTCGAGGTAACTCGGATCCATCAGTTTGGTTGCAAGCGATGCTTCGCCGGGTCGTGGGTGATAGAAGTCATGCTGGACATCGATCACGAAGAGCGGTTCGTGTGTTGATGGCAACGAACAATCTCTCAGCGTCTTCGTCAGACCGCGAACCCCTTCTTCGATGAGCCAAAATGGCTCTGACGTTGTGGGGGGTGTGTATTCGTCTATTTCCGACAACAGGGAACCGATGATCTCTGGAAACGGATAAGAGGGGAGTTCGGATTGCGACGAATCAGGTTCAAGAACTCGTCTGACGATCTCGGCGGTTTCCATCGCCCTCGGGAACGAACCAATCATGGATTTGAACGTCGGGATATTAATTGGTTGATGGAGGGCGTCGAAGTCGCTTGCGGAGGGTTCGTTGATTGTCGATTCTGCGTGTCGCTGAAGGACGAACGGGAATTTGTCGAGCGGTGGAAATGGATTCGGCATGAGTCCGTCAAATGGACCGGAGTCGATACGGAATCCGTTGAAGTTTCTTCCCAAGCTCGCGGATCGTTCCAGGATGCTTTCAACGGCACCCTTCATGACCGTGCGAATGGTTTCGCGGGTGGTCTGAAGCTGAGGCGCGTACGTCGAGCAGATCGTGATTTGGAATCGTGTCTGTGCAACGGTCGAAATCGATACGCGGTCATGTTTTGCGAGAAGCGCCAGGACCGTGATGATGCGAACTTGAGGTTTTGTTCTGAGCACGTGAGTCTCCTTTGTGTGTGGGTTGTGTTGGTTGACTGTGACGTTCAGCAGAGGCCGAATATCTCATTCAACGCGATAAAATGAGCGTAAAACGCGTGCGCCGGTTATATCATAAAAATAAGAGGATGTCAACTGTAGTTGATAGAGCATCCTCCTTCGCGGTGCGCTTCGGGGGACACAGAGCACAGGCTGACAAAAGATCAGCCTGTGCTCTGTGTCCCCCGAAGGCTTTGCGAAGGGGGATGCTCTAAAAACAGTACGACGCCAAGCAAAAAGATTTTGCTTGGCGTCGACGATGAGCGTGCGGACGAGTCCGATGCTTATTCGGTTTCGTCTGCGGAGATCGGGAGATCGGAGGGTTCTCCCATGTGTGCGGTCGTTTGATTGGGGACTGGCGACTGTGACGTGATCGAGATGGCTCCAAGGATTTCCATCTGTCCGAAGCAAGGTCCCGAATCGCGTTCGGCAGGCGATTCATCTGTCGTCACACGGAAATGACGATGCGGTTCGATCGAGGCTCCGGCTCCGAGTCCGTTAGGTAGAAATACGAGCGTGTCGATGCCTCCTTGGTCGAGAAGTTGTCTGAGTGCCTCGGTATGCGCCATAGGAATTGGCGGATCGAAGCACCTTCTCATTTGCACGGTTGTTTGTTCGGAGGTTGATGGAGATGAAGCGATTGCGATGTATCCGAGTGTTTCCATCTGTCCGAGGTCAGGTCGTGATTCGCCTTCGGTATCAGGAGGGTCCGTGCACCTATCCTCGCCGTGTGAGCGACCCATGGATGCGAATGCGGTTGCAATCAGATTTTTGTCGAGCCGTCCCAACCGTCGGCTGGGTGGCGTGGGATCCTGTGCGCCGTCTGTGGCCACCGCCTGAAAGTGCGGTGGAATAGAGGTTCCGGCGAGGCTGTTCCATTGAGGCTCAAATGATCCGCGTTCTAGCGTTTCTCGCAAGAAGCGCAGTCTGTCCGGTTCATCTGTTCCGTCGGTCAGCAGCATCTGAATTTCGTTCAGCAGAGATGGATTGCGGCGTGGAAAACAGCGCTGGCTGTTTGGCAGTCCCAAAACATTGAACGTTTTATCCTGCAGGAATTCAGGCAGGGGCGGTGAACCTCCGGCATCGATTTCTCCACGAGACAGAAAGTCTCGTTGTGTATCGATGAGGAGGATCGGCTGTTGCCCAGGTTGATCTTCACTTGCCTGAGTTGGCTGATCGTTCGTGATCGCACTTCCATCGCCGTACTTGAGAATGCGCGCTGCCTCTGGCGTCAGCGTGGAGCTGATCGGGAGAGGATTCGCGAGCGTATCAATGAAGATGCGGCGACGAGTGAGCATGAACTCTGCCAACGGGTTCTTGGGCGGTAGTCCATCTTCACCAGCAGGTGGCTTGAAGGCGGAGTAGTGTTCGGTGAGTGGGTTGTCTCCCTTTCGAACAAACTCGACTTCCGAATGAACCGACGGCGTTGCGTCCGACGTAACGGTCGGTTCTGAGTGATCTGAATGCTCGCCTTGATTTGGCTCGCCGCTGTCGGCGCGTGGATCCTGTTCGTTATCCTGTGTGTCTGGTGTCTTCTGGTTCACGTGTTTCTCCTTTGTTTCAAACG
>JAHFIK010000038.1 GCA_023246415.1 Candidatus Uhrbacteria bacterium | reverse complement strand
TCCAGTCAAACATAGGGCGGTTTATACCAGGAAATGGAGAAAATGTCACGCCTTCCTTCTCCGCTAAGAGATGCTACAATGACGATATGCTTCCAAAGAAGCTTCTAAAGGAGACAAGACCGAAAAAAATCACTCCCGTCTATAACGAACGGCGCGTGATTCGTATTCAGGTCGCCGTCCTTCTTGTCATCATCGCGGTAACCGCCGGGGTATTTGGGTGGATCGAGTATCGAAATCATCAAACGGCGCTTCGTGCCCTTGATGTTGTTCAGACGCCTGCCGTGACCGTCACCGTTCCGATCAAGGTGATCGGCGATTCGAATCGGCTCCTGAACGTCACGGATACCGTTCATACGCCAACCATTACCGTCTTTGGGAAGGTTGAAGAATATGTCACCCTTCGTTCGGAACACGGCGGATTCGATGTCCGTGTGAATAAAACGTCCGTATCGCCAAATTCGCTCTCAGGAGAATTCGTTCAAATCATTCAGCTCCATGAGGGCGTAAATTCCATTCCGATCACCGTGGCTTGGGAAGGGGCAGACCATTTTCAATATACATATACGATCACATACGGCCCAACCATTGACGGAAGCGCTCCAACCAGTACACTCACGCCATGAAGACCGCGTTTACACTGCGTAAACCGTATGAGCCCGCTGGAGATCAGCCGGAGGCGATTTTTCAATTGACACAGGGGATTAAACGGGGTGAAAAATACCAGACATTGCTTGGCGCTACGGGAACCGGAAAAACATTCACCATCGCAAATGTCATTCAGGAAATTCAACGACCCACGCTGATCATCGCACCGAATAAAACACTCGCCGCACAGCTCACGAACGAGTTCCGTGAATTTTTTCCCGACAATGCGGTTGAGTATTTTGTTTCCTACTACGACTACTATCAGCCAGAAGCTTACATCCCGTCTTCAGATACGTACATTGAAAAAGAGGCGATGATCAATGAAGAGATCGATCGCTTACGTCATAGTGCCACTCAGGCCCTCCTGACGCGTCGCGATGTCATTATCTGCGCCTCTGTTTCTTGTATCTACGGCCTTGGAACCCCGGACTACTATCTCAAAAGTGCGATTCAGATCCGAAAAGGGGACGATGTAAAGCGTGCGGATATTCTCGGACGATTAGTAGACATGCAGTTTATGCGGACGAACGCGGATATGGTACGCGGTTCATTCCGCGCCATTGGCGGCCTTCTTGAAGTCATGCCCGCTAACGAAGAGGTCATCTATCGCATTGAAGCCCCGTCCGGGATTGTTGAGGCGATCTTCGCAATGGATCCGGTGTCTCGAAAAATGAAACATGAAGTCGACGAGACCTGGATCTTCCCGGCAAAGCACTTCGTAACCCCGGAACCAGAACGGGAACGGGCGCTTGTCGCGATTCGGCAGGAACTCAAAGAGCGTCTGGCGCAATTTGAAAAAGAAGGAAAACTTTTGGAAGCAGAGCGCTTGGATCGAAAGACAAAATTCGATCTCGAAATGATGGAAAATCTTGGGTATTGCAACGGCATCGAGAACTATTCCCGCCATCTCTCCGGTCGCAAGGCAGGAGACCCTCCGGATACGCTTTTTTCCTACTTCCCAGACGATCTCTTTGTCGTGCTTGATGAAAGCCACATGACGATCCCGCAGCTCCAAGGGATGTATGCAGGCGATCGCAGCCGCAAACAGACGCTCATTGAACACGGATTCCGGCTTCCGAGCGCCATCGACAATCGTCCGATGACCTTCGATGAGATTAAGAAGAAGTGGACTGAAGTCGTGTTCATGTCAGCGACCCCGGCTATGTTTGAAAAACAGTATTCGACACGCGTCGTTGAGCAGATCGTTCGTCCTACCGGCCTTGTCGATCCGGAAGTGATTGTGAAGCCGATTCTTGGTGATGCGTCCCTTGCTAAAAGCAAGAAAGGGGCCAAGCACGGACTGAACCAAATCGATGATGTCATTCAGGAAATTCAGGCCGCCACACAGAAGAAGGAACGGGCGCTCGTCACAACGCTCACAAAAAAGATGGCGGAAGATCTCGCCTCATTCCTTGATGATAAGGGGGTGAAATCGAAGTTTATTCACTCTGACGTGAAGACGGTTGACCGGCTTGAGCTGTTGTCGGATTTTCGACGTGGGGTATTCGACTGCTTGGTTGGGGTCAACCTGCTTCGTGAAGGTCTCGATCTTCCTGAAGTCGCGTTGGTTGCAATTTTAGATGCGGATAAAGAGGGATTCTTACGATCTGAAACATCCATTCTGCAAACGATTGGGCGTGCGGCACGAAATGTTCGAGGACGCGTCATTCTGTATGCAGATCGCATGACCGGATCGATTACTCGTGCGTTGGGAGAGACGAATCGACGCCGAGCTAAACAGCTCGCCTATAATGTCTCGCATCAAATTACCCCTAAAACGATCGTTAAAGCGATCGCGGATTACCGCGAAGTGCTTGGACTCCAGGTGAGTGAAAAGGATGTGAAGGAAATCCTTAAATTGGAACTCAATGCAGAAACGCATGATCTTCAAACCGTCCTCAATCAGAAAGAAGCCGAGATGAAAGAGGCGGCACGGAATCTGGAATTTGAATTAGCCACGATTCTTCGTGATGAAACGATTGAAATTCGGAAAGAATTGAAGCGACGGCAAGCGGCTGAACGAACAAAGACAAAGGGCGGACCGCGGTCAGCCACACTCCGAATGAAGAAGCTTCCACGGCACGGACGAACGCATTAAAAGCGTGTTTGTGACCCCAGGAAATGTGTGTTATAACGGGAGCGCCATTCCGATTGAGAAAGGGCACGCTCCGTGAAAACTCGCGAAATACTAGAAAATCTTGCTAGCGTTGTTGCGCTTGAAATTCAATCTGAATTTCAAGTCGATACACTTGTCTTCATCGGTGTCTTTAGCGAAGCCGTTCTCCAAACGGTGTTTCCAACGATCGTGTTAGACCCGACCTACAAGCGACTCTTTATGGATCGAAGAGACGGAAACGTCTTTTTCTTTGGACTCCCGCATACGCACGACACGATTCGTCCGTCCGCCCCATCACAAGAGGCAACGAACGCTTCGCCTCTCACCGCGCAGGAAGAGCTCCATCATGATAAGGGTCCAGCATCATCAGAATTAGACGCCTCACTTGGTCAAATCACCAGTGAGTCAAGACCCCTCTCTGATGCTTCGGGGGATTCAGATCAGTACGATGAGCACGCGGAATTTCCGTTGGTTCAACGAACGTCCCGTCCACCGCCGTTGCCTGGAAGCCCTGAACGTCGTCGAACGGATCCGCCTCCGCCACCACCGCCTTGCAATATCCTGTCTGGATCAAGCACTGACGTCGCAGACAGTCACACGAGTTCAGAGCACGAGGCTATCTCTGTCAGGGATCTGCTCTAGCCGTCTTATCGCCCCCTACGCTATTTCGCGCGTTGCTCCTTGCCCTCGGCCTGAAAAACCGAGGGCGTCCTTTTTCCCCAGGGCCCGCTTGATTCCAGGCGCAGTCATGGCAAACTACCAATTATGGAAGCCGTTGAAGAAGTAAAGTCACACCTGGACATCGTTGATGTCGCGGCAGAATACCTCCAACTCAAACCCGCCGGCAGCGGGAGTTTTCGAGCAAACTGCCCATTTCATCAGGAAAAGACCCCTAGTTTTTTTGTGAATCGACAGCGCCAGAGCTGGCACTGCTTTGGATGTAACAAAGGAGGGGACGTTATCTCGTTTGTCATGGATATCGAGGGGATGGATTTTAGGGAGGCACTTGAGCATCTTGCTCAAAAAGCAGGGGTCACTCTTCCCGCCTTTAATACGCAAGCGACCGGTGAACGGCGGAGGCTTCAGGAGATCAATGATCTCGCCGCACGATTTTTTCGCTCGACACTCTTGCAGTCTCCAGACGCCGAACATGCACGGAAATACGCAGCGGAGCGAGGGATCGATGAACTGACCGGCGATCTCTTTCGGATTGGGTATGCCCCGGAATCCTGGGACGCGCTTCGAAACGCCCTGAACGCAAAAGAGATCAGCGATGATGAGATCCTACGCGCTGGTCTCATCGCACAAAGTCAGAATGGCGGACGTCCGTATGATCGGTTCCGCGATCGGCTCATGTTTCCGATTCAGGACGTTCACGGACATACGATCGGCTTCACAGGGCGCTCACTCAGCAAAGACGCGAAAGAGGCGAAATACGTAAATACCCCAGAAACAGCGATCTTTAAAAAGTCGAACGTCCTCTACGGACTCGATAAAGCAAAAGGGGAGATCAAGTCAAAAAATACGTGCGTGATCGTTGAAGGAAACATGGACGTTGTCTCGAGTCATCGCGTCGGAATCACAAATGTCGTCTGCTCGAGCGGGACGGCACTGACCGCAGATCAATTACGATTGATCTCACGATTCACAAAGAATGTTCTCATTGCGTTTGACGCGGACTCGGCCGGGATCACCGCAACACTTCGCGGCTTGGATCTTGCCCGTGCCGAAGATTTCAATATCAAGGTGATCACCCTCCCTCCGGAAGCCGGAAAAGATCCGGACGATGCTGTTCGGAAAGATCCGGCACTTTGGAAAGAGGCGATTGCCTCTGCGGTCGATATCATGGATTGGGTGTTTCGACTCGCATTCAAAGGGAAGAATCTTAGTGATCCGATGCAAAAGCGTGAAATCGCTCAGCAGGTTCTGCCAGAGATCAAACGAATCGTTGACCCCATTATTAGAGATCACTGGATCAAGAAACTCGCTGTCGGACTTGAGACAAGTGAGGACGCCTTGCGGGATGCGATTGGGAGAACGCCGGGTGTTCGAACGCCGAACTATGTTTCGTCTGGACGATACGGATCTGGTCCGGCACGTGACGCCTCGGATCCTGCTCGGACCGGTCATGCCGCCTCTCAAACCACGGTGACGAGGCAACGCGACTTAGCGGAGCGGGTTTTAGGGATTCTCCTCGTCAATCCATCACTTCGGTCACGCGTTCCAGAAACCCTCCATTTGCACCTCCCAGACGATCTATCCACTATTTACAGCAACGGTCTGGAGCGTTATGATAGCGCTCGATTCAATGAGGGATCACGTCCGGAGGAATACACGACCACCCCGGAACAAACCATCGATTCCCTCGTGAACTATCTCGCGATTCGATTTGATCGCGATTATCCAAACCAAAACCAGGATGCCATCGCATCCGAACTCGAGGGAAGCGTGTCCGCGCTCATGGCAATTAGCCATGCCGAGGCACAATCTGCTCTCGAGGCAGAGATGAAAGCCGCGGAACTGGCCGGAGACATCAATAAAATCACCGAGCTCGCCCGTCGGTTTAAAGAACTCACCTCATGATAACCGATACCGTTTAGGGTCGGCTGTCCTATCTTCAAATCACACGTTATGCCATCAACGGCAAAGAAGAAGCCCGTGAAGAAATCGCCGGCGCAGAAGCGCGCCGAGCTCATGCGGAAAGCACGACAGGTCGCGAAAAAGTCGTTAAAGCATTCTCCGCAAAAACACGTCGTGAAATCGGCTGGCACAAAGAAGCACGTGGAAGCGCCGCAACAGCGCCGACAAGCGTATGTGAAATCCGCCCCTCCATCTCAGGAGTCGCTGGATCGGCTTTTTGAAAAAGCCAAAGCGCGTGACTTCGTCACGGATCAGGAAATTTTTTACGCGTTCCCATACATCGAGGACTATATTCCGCTCTACGAACAGTTCATTGACCGACTGGATACGCACGGGATCCGCGTCATTGAGCAGAAAGAGGGGATTCTTGGCCGCACGCAGGATCGACACGATATCTTGTCCGCCATGCACAGCGCCACGGATGAACGGATGAAGATGGATCCATTGGAACTCACCGCGGACAATATCCAGATGTATCTTCGCGAGATTGGAAAAATCCCGCTCCTCACCGCAGAAGAAGAGGTTGCGTTGGCAAAGCGAAAGGAAAAAGGGGATCGCGAAGCGGAAAAGAAGCTCATCGAAGCGAACCTCCGTTTGGTTGTCTCGATCGCGAAGAAGTTCATCGGAAAATCACTCTCGCTTCTCGACTTGATTCAGGAAGGGAACATCGGATTGTTCCGAGCCGTGAAAAAGTTCGAATATCGAAAGGGGTATAAGTTCTCCACGTATGCCACCTGGTGGATTCGACAAGCCATCACACGCGCCCTCGCAGATCAAAGCCGAACGATCCGTATTCCAGTTCACATGGTGGAAACGATCAACAAATTCCAGCAGATCGAACGTCAGCTGATTCAAGATCTTGGTCGCGAACCGCTCCCGGAAGAAATCGCGGCTGAAATGGGCGAAGAAATCGACAAAGTGCGCCACATTATCAAAATCTCGCAGGACACCGTGTCACTTGAAACCTCCGTCGGCGAAGATGATGAAGACTCCACGCTTGAAGACTTCATTGAGGACGTGAAGAATGTGGCCCCGGATCGCGCTGCCAGCCTTCAGCTGTTGCGTGATTACGTCGGTGACATCATCAAGGACTTGAACCCACGCGAACAGAAGATCTTAAAACTCCGCTTTGGCTTGGACGACGGTGTGTATCACACCCTCGAAGAAGTCGGAAAAGAGTTCGACGTCACGCGCGAGCGTATCCGTCAGATCGAAGCAAAAGCCATTGAAAAGATTCAGCAGCACCACTTGGTGAAGAAACTCGTAGACTATTAAATTTGTTAATTCGAAAATTCGTTAATACGCGTATTAACGAATAAGCGAATAGGTAGATTCAAAAACGCTCCGATAACACGGAGCGTTTTTGAATCATTAGATATTGATTTACATCTTCGTTGGTTGCCACAGGCTCAAGAGATTTCCTTCTGTGTCTTTAAAGTAGGCCATGAACCCCATGTCGCCTACAGACATCTTTTCTTTGACAATGGTGCCGCCCGCGGCCTTCACCTTCTCGCTTGCCGCATCAACATCATCGACCAGGATTGAGAATGAAGGGACCGTAAACGTCTCTGAACGTTTCGCCATCCCGCCATTGATAGCACCCGGCTCTTTTGGCATCCGCTTGTCATCAAGCGGCGTGGTGGCGGCGATCGTGTAATTCAATTCTGGATAATCCGTCATCTCCCATCCAAATGCGGTTTGATAAAATGCTTTCGCCCGCGCCGCATCATCCATCGGGATTTCAAAGTGAACGACTTTATTCATATCGTTAGTGGTTGAATGAGTAATCACGTAAGATACGGCGAGGAAGGGGATTGGGCAAGGGGACGATCATGACGTTTTCTGTTTTGAACGTAATTGAGCTTCTTTTACCCTGAATTTCACAATCTTTTTGATCAGGGACAGAGGAATGGTCTGGTCGTATGAAAAACGAACCGTGCCTTTCGATGTATCAAACTTTTCCAAATCCTTCTTGAACGCCGAAACACCCGATGCCGTTGGAAAGAAGCTCAGATGATCCTCAAATGCGGCGAAGTAAACGAGCGTCTCGTACTGAACGAACGCCGGCATCCCGTACCGAATAGCCTCTTGTGCCTTTGGCGCAGCCGACTGAATGGCCATTCTAATATTCGTTAAAATCTTTTGTGTTGCTGTTGGGTACTTCCGGATATAGGCATCGATCGTGTTGATATTCTTTTTCATCATATCGTTCGGCCTAAAGATTAAGGAGCAATGATCTCAACAATACGATCCTGATATACATATACGATCTCTGTATCTTGGAGTTTTGTCATCATCGTCGTCTCAGTTGGATAGGTGTGTCCATGAAGGAGGTACCGCGGACGCTCGCGCTCAACGTACTCGCGCAAGCCGACGTATCCCGCATGCGTCGGATCATCCGGTTCATCATTCACACCATATGGCGGGCAGTGCGCCAGCATCACATCGACATGTGGAAACGACTTCATCATTATCTCCACCTCCTCTTGCGTATACATTTTTGCGTATGGAGATTCTTTGTATCTCACACACCCCTCTATTCCACCAAAAAGAACCCCATGGTACTCAAACGTTTTGAGGTGCATGTTATAAATATCCAGCGATTCAAAATATTTTCCTGAGCAGTGGTTCCCGTAGACGCCGATCTTTGGAATCGTTTTGATCTGTCTCAGTTCGGCAATATCACCAAACTCCAGGTCGCCGAGTGTGCAAATGAGATCAACAGGGGACTCTTCAAGGATTTGAAGGATCGAACGACGTGGAGGCCGATCAGAGATAGCGAGAATTTTCATACATTGAGATCAGAATACCACGAGATTCACAAATAATAACAACGTCCCGCTCACTCAAGGCAATGAGTGATGCGGGACGCGTAGGCTGATTCATTCGACGTCCAACGGACTTACGGGAACGTAATCTCCATCCCATCCATTTTGACATGGATCGTTCCCGAGTAATCCGATCCGTCTTTTTTGGCGGAAATCCCAAGAGCGATAACGAGCTCTTCGATCTGAGGATTGACGGCTTCGATCGATTTGAGATCGACATCCATATATCCAAGATCATTTAACTGAGAACAGATCTTGCTTCGAAACGGCGTACTCTCCATGATGAGCGCAAGGTGACGGTAATCCGCCGTTCCTCTCCAAACGACCGTTGAAGCACGTGCCTCTGATTGCGACATCTGCCGACCTCCTTCTCACAATGAACGAATGTGTTCAGGTCATGAGACTACTAAAAATCAAGTAAAATTGTCAACCTTTGTCAGATGACAGAGCGGAGCGCCATGAATATCCCTATCCCTCTCATCTTCCTTGACCAACCCGCATCATTTCGGTATGATTTCGCCACCTGAAATCGGCTTATTTAAGTCACTTCTTTCAGGGTCAGACAACGAAACATTCCGGGGTAGCGCAGCGGTAGCGTCCGCCGCGGCGGATTAATCCTTTGGTCGTTATGTTCTGGGTCTACGTCCTATTAAATCAAAAGGGGACCATGTATATTGGTCAGACGGGAGATCTCGCTAAACGCCTTGCAGACCACAACAGTGGAAATACCGGATATACCACAAAAATCGGTGGTCCATGGAAACTGGTCTACAAGGAACCGCATGAGACAAGATCATTAGCGATGAAGAGAGAAAAAGAATTAAAGACAGGAAAAGGCAGAGAGTACCTAAAAACCATCATTCCGGGGTAGCGCAGCGGTAGCGCAGAGGACTGTTAATCCTTTGGTCGTGGGTTCGAATCCCACCCCCGGAGCCAGAAATAGCCAGTGTCGAAAGACGCTGGCTATTTAGTTACCGAAGCGCAGCGGTAGCGTCCGCCGCGGCGGATTAATCCTTTGGTCGTGGGTTCGAATCCCACCCCCGGAGCCAGATAAAACAAGACGCACGCGTCTTGTTTTGCTTTAACTTCAAAACACTACGATGGCTCGTTCTGTGCTATCCTTTACTTAAAGAAGTAAAAAATCTTATTCATTCACACATACTCCTATGCAAAAAGGACAATCCATCGCGATCGTCGTCATCATCCTGGCGATCGGGGGAGGTCTCGTGTGGTGGGCGATGTCGATGAAGTCATCGACCACGCCTCCGACGAACTCCGTTTCAGCAAATCCGTCCGACGTGACGCCGCCGGCTCCAACCGCGCCGACTCCTGTTAACGTTACCGAAGTCGATCTGAAGACAGATCCGAAATTAGGATCGTATCTCGCCGACAATAACGGCCGTGCACTCTACATCTTCGCAAAAGACGCGGATGGACAGAGCGCTTGTACTGGCTCCTGCCTCAAGGTTTGGCCGGTATTTAATATCGCAACGGTTGCGCTCGGACCCGGACTCGACAGAGGCGATTTCAAATCAATCACACGCGGAGATGGGACGGTTCAGACAACCTATTACGGGTGGCCGCTCTACACCTATGCCGGCGATTCGGCTCCGGGTGATGTGAAGGGAGAGGGGATCGGAAAACTCTGGTCTGTCGCAAAGCCAGATTACACAGTCGTCTTTGCCAATAAGAACAATACGAACTATTTGGTGGGCTGGGATAATGGACTCACGCTTTACACGTATGCAAAGGATACGCCAAATACGAGCAACTGTTCCGGCGCATGCGCACAAAACTGGCCAATCTTCAGCGTCGATAAAATCGTCGCTCCGTCATACATTGATGCCACAAGACTGGCGAACATTGTTCGAGCGGATAAAAAAAAGTCAAACCACGTTCGACAAGATGCCGCTCTACCAATTCGTTCAGGACAGCGTTCAGGGTGACATGAAGGGTCAAGGCTTTGTCGGCGCCTGGTCAACCGTCGATCCGTTTAGTCAGAAGAAGTAGCCTCAGGCCAATTCGGATATTTACAACACCGCATCTTAATGATCTGAGATGCGGTGTTGTTTTGCATTAGACGCCCCAAATTCCCCCTGATACCCTGTTTTTACTATGTCTCTCGAACACCTTCCTTCAACGCCGCCCCCGGAAAATCCAGAGGCTGTCCTGTCACCGGAATCCGTCGAGACGCAAATGCAGGAAATGAGAAGGAAACTCGCCATTGCAGAAGGACGGGTCGTAAAAACGAAAAATGCGATCGATGCGGTCTGGGACGATGAAGCGGCTCGTAATCTCGCGTCTGATGCCTGGGTCAAGGCAAAAGCAGAATTTGAGCAGACTCTCGCCGACATCACGAATCACGAGCTCCAGCTTGCAGCCCTCGTTCACGCACCAAGCGGCAAATACAAAGTCAATATCTCATTCCTTGATCAAGAGGATGAACCCGGGCATCTGGAGTGCGAAATGAAGGAGCCGATCAAGCTCGCGAGTCTTGATACTGTCATTAAGCGTGCCTGGGAAGAAATTTCGCGCGCAGGAATTCACAACTTTGGATTTGTCGCTCCAACGGAGGGGTATCGACTCGGGAAATGCTCATACACGGTTAAGGGACCAGATCACTTTAAATATCGCTCAGAGTGCCGTGTGAATGAGAATGGGTACGTTGTGAGAGAGATTGGGGAAGCGAACTAACGCTCGTGAATTGGCGAATTCCCGTATTAGTGGATTGACGAATTTAAGAAATATTCGCCAATTCGATAATTCGCCAATACGGAAATTTATTTTTGACCCACTATGTCTTTCGAGAAAGTCCTCAAGCAAGCAACGGTCTGCTATCTCTGCAGAGGGAGTCAGATCCTGCTCGCGATCAAAGCTCGTCACATCGGTGAAGGGTGCTGGAACGGGTATGGCGGAGGAATTGAGGGAGGGGAGACGGCTCGAGAGGCGGCAGTACGGGAGCTAAAAGAAGAAACAGGAGGTGTCATCGTTCTTCCTGAGGACCTCGAGAAAATTGCGGAAATTGATTTTCATAATACAAAAACAGATGGAAGCGTGTTTGTGTGCAAAGTTCACTTCTTCATCGCGAGAACGTGGGTCGGTGAGGCGATTGAGACGGAAGAGATGCTGAGACCGACCTGGTTTGAAATTGATCAGATTCCGTTGGATGAACTGATGCCGGCGGATAAAAAATGGCTGCCGTTTGCCCTCTCCGGGAAAAAAGTGAAAGCCACACCGCGGTATGCTCCGTTTCAAAAATCACTCCTTGAAGATTTCGATGTCGAATTCGTGACCCGGTTTGACGATCCTGAATGAACGTGTGAACATACGTGATCACTCCTCTCGCGAAAGAGCTTATGCCAACATATATCGTTCGTGCGGAACTTGACGCGGAACAATCCGAAGCGCTCATCAAGGCCATGAATGGCCAAAAAATTGATGCACACATTGTCGACGAAGGTGTCGCGATCTTTCCGCGAAACGATCGACAAATTGAGCTCATGAACGAGCTGTGTACAGCGCTCGATGTTCCACTTCCGGAAGAACAGAAGGAAACGTCCGAGCCCGATAACGAACAGACGCATGGGATGTTCGGTCTGGGCGGAATGCGATAACGCTTTGTGCATTACTCAAAATGCGAGTATGTTAGAGAGATGAGTCAGATTCGACGGATCGCGTGGGTTACCTTTATCTGTATCGCGATTGGTGTATTGCTCTGGTGGCGGTTGCCATCTTTTTTAGTCCATCCGTCAACAGAGCGAAGGCATGACGACAAGAACAATTCATACCTTATCGACGGAAAGATCATCACGCTTGTGAACGGCGTGTCGATTGATCAGGACCCTCAAGGGTCAAAAACAACAACGACATTCTTTGGGAATGAAGTCACGGCCGATCTGAATGGCGACGGAATGGCAGACACCGCATTCCTCCTCACGCAACAAACGGAAGGAACCGGAACGTTTTATTACATCGTCGCGGCCGTCAGTACCCCAAAAG
This sequence comes from Candidatus Uhrbacteria bacterium, assembly GCA_023246415.1. GTDB lineage: Bacteria > Patescibacteriota > Patescibacteriia > 2-12-FULL-60-25 > 2-12-FULL-60-25 > 2-12-FULL-60-25. The sequence continues at coordinate 720 of JAHFIK010000038.1, read as the reverse complement.
GGATCGTTGGGACAAACGCAATCCTGCTCGGGGATCGCATTGCGCCGCAAACAACGGAATTTCGAGATGGGAATCTCATTGTGAATTACGCTGATCGAAATGTATCCGATCCGTTTACGACGCCGCCCTCGGTTGGAAAAACGATGATCATCCAGGTGAAAAATAATCAGCTGGTCGTCAAACCATAACGCAAAATAACCAATTCGCGAGATCATTGCCGGACAAGCTCCCGCTCTGTTATAGTTTACTCAGTAAAGTAATTATCTCGGCACCCCTTACTCCTTATACAGAAACACTATGCAAAAAATCACCCCGTTCCTCTGGTTTAACGATCAAGCGGAAGAGGCAATGAACTTTTATCTCTCCATCTTTAAGAATTCAAAAATGAATTCAGTGACTCGCCATGATGGAAAGGTAATGTCCGTATCATTTGAATTGGATGGACAGTCATTTCTTGGGCTCAACGGCGGTCCGATGTTCTCATTTACGCCGGCGATCTCGATGTTTGTCGACTGTTCAACACAAAAAGAAGTTGATGAACTTTGGGAGAAGCTTTCCGAAGGTGGCGAGAAGAGTCAGTGCGGCTGGCTCAAAGACAAATACGGCCTCTCTTGGCAGATTATTCCATCAATCCTTGGGAAACTTCTCGGAGACAGCGATCCCGCGAAAGCGCAACGTGTCATGAATGCGATGCTTAAAATGAAGAAAATTGACATCACT
>JAHFIK010000003.1:44811-49788 GCA_023246415.1 Candidatus Uhrbacteria bacterium | reverse complement strand
GGACCTTGAGTACCTCGGTGACACGCTCGGCGTACGGTAATTGCTCACCACGAGATCGTCGTCAGTGTGACGCTTCTCTACATACGCACGGCGCGGGAAACTCTCCCGCGCTTTTGCTTTTTATGTCATCCCGAGCCGTTGCGAGATGATGGCCACAGGATAAGAACGAGGGATATCTGGATTCCGGATATCCCTCGTCTTATCCTGTGGCCGCAGGTAGGCAATGACTCGGGATGACATAAATTGTTTGGATTGCTTGATTGTTAGGCGTTTTTCTGATGAACTGTAGTCATGCGCATCTGTTTCGACGCCCGGATGATGGGACCGCGAAATACGCGGGGGATTGGGCGCTATGCAGAAGAGTTGCTTCGCGCGATGCTTTCACTGAAGAGTGGGCATCGTTTTGTGTTACTGGAAAAAGACGTCACTTCATCTCCATTTAAGAATCATCCTGACGTCGATCACATCGCCGCAGACGTCCCCTGGTACACGCTGAAGGAACAGGTGGAGATGCCGCGTCTCATCGCATCAACAAACGCCGACGTGCTCCATGTGCCGCACTGGAACGTTTCTATCCTTCCGCCCTCGGCAAGACCTGTTCCGCGCATCGTGACCATTCACGATCTGATTCTTCTGGAAGAACCGGCCTCTGCAAATATCACGACGCGCGGACCAGTGGTCGCTGGGATCAAGCGGTTCGCGCATCGGATCGTCCTTGCGAACGCGCTCTATCGCTCACAGGCTATTCTGGTCCCAACGCAGTACGTGAAAGATCGGATCAGCTTCTATTATAAAGACCTCAAAACGCCGATCATCGTCACGGGAGAAGGGATGCCGGATCTTGATGAATCGCACTGGCAAGATGCAGATACGGATCATCCCTATTTCATGACGGTCGGATCCGCTTACCCGCACAAGAATCTTGAGAAGGTGATTGAGGCTTGGCAGGTTGTCTCTCAGACGCATCCCAATGTGAGGTTGCTTATCGTTGGGAAGAAAGATCAGTTTATGGAGCGACTTCAGAAAGAATTTGGAATTTGGAATTTGGAATTTGGATCCGGATCCGGCCGAACCCAAATTCCAAATTCCAAATTCCAAATTCCCAACATCGAGTTCCTGGGAGATGTGTCCGACGAAGAACTCCGCAGCCTCTATTCCCGTGCCCACGCCCTCATTTTTCCTTCCCGCCAGGAGGGGTTCGGCCTCCCTCCGCTTGAGGCGATTGCCGCCGGATGCCCGGTCATTTCGAGCGATGCGGCCTGCTTGCCCGAGGTTCTGGGCCGGGAGGGGATTTTATCCTTCAATCCCGCATCCGCGGATGGTATAGTGGCTCACGTTGAAACGGTTCTAAAGGATCCAAGTGGTGTGCGTGGGGATATCCGTCGGATTGCGCCCGCATTGCGGAAGCGGCATGACTGGAAAATGGCCGCCATGCGAACCCTTGAGGTCTATCAATCCTTGAAGAAAACGTAAGGAGCCGCGCAAACGATCGATCATGCAGACCGACGCCGGAGAAGACAACGTGATCCTGAGGAACTCGGGCATGCGCCCGCGTTCATTAGATGATCTCCTCGCTTCTGTCATGGAAGGCGGGAGTGTTGTGTATGCGGGCGATGGCATGAGTTTGGTCACGAAGCCGACCAGTGTCGACGTCACGCGAAACAAGCGACGTCGTCGTCGAACCGGACGTTCCCGTGAACGCGCGCAAACGTTTGCCTCCACGCTTTCTACAGAGCGGCAGCCGAATGAGATTGGGATTCCAGTGTCCATCACGCCAGAAGAACTTGAGGAAGCAAAGACGCTGCCGTTTGATCTCCCGATTCACGCATCGCAATCGCCTCAGGATCGATGGGAAGATGCGGTCGAATTCCCACAGGACGCAGCACCGGAAGCGGTTCTGTCGGCGGCGGATGAATCGCTGTCTCAGCTGAGCGAGGAGGATGCACGCGCTATTCTGCATCTCCTGCATGCAGAGGCGATGGACGAACACCTTGCGGCACTCCCCCCGGAATTCGATCCCGAAGAAGCAGTGGATGTGTCCGATGTCGCCGAAGATGCGCCGGTCTTTGTTTCAGCGTCTGCCGCTGATGCCAGAGACGAGATCGCCGATCTTGATCGTGCGGTCATTTCGTACGGCGAGCCGTTCAATCGATCATTCCGCGATCGCGCGGTCCCGATTCGATTTGCGGAACATGCACGAAGTCCGTTTGTGGTGTCATTGCGCGGATTGGATTTGGGCATGTCCGGACGGCGTGCAGATGAAAAGCTTGCTCAGCAAAAAGCGTTTTATCAGGATCAGCGCCAGGTGACCGAGCTTCCGGATTTGGAATTGCTCGAATCACTTGCGCAGGATCTTGCCATTGATGATGCGGATGGCGTGCGATATGCCGATCAGTTCACGCCGTCGACCTTCGCAACGTCGTATCGACGCGTGTATGGACCGGTGACGCGATTCTTAAATGGGATCGGTCGTTCTGTTGATCAGCTCCTTGGATTTATCACAGTCCCTGCCCCGCGCCGGACACGCGCAGGAGAACGACGATCCGCGGAACAGCAGATGATGGGGTCAGCGAGTGGCGATGATGGCGGTGACGTGATGGATGATCAGCCCGTTGTGCTCCCGCCTCGCCAACCCGCTTCGCCTCGAGTCCGAATGCGTGTGCCAGTGAGCCGGACGGTTGTGGTGATGGGCGCGCTCGCCTTAGTTGCCATGCTTCCGGCCAATGCGGTTCGATTGGCACGTTCACTCGAAACAAAGAAAGCGGATGTCACAGCCGCTGGAACGGTCGCCATCGCGGATCTACAGAATGCGGCGAGCATGAATCTTTCAACGTCGATCGAGGCGCTTCGCCGTGCGAGTAACAATTTTCGTGCCGCGGATGCGTCGTTGTCGAATACGAATGCGGTTGCCGTGGCACTCGCAAACGTCATCCCGCAGACGCGATCCAGCTACGCATCAGCTCGGGCACTCCTTGAAGTTGGCTCCAAATCCTCCGATGCCGGACGACTGCTCGCGAAAGGGTTGGACTCAGCGTTGACGGGCCAGGGGCGCGGGATCATTGATCGCCTCGGAGTGCTTTCGGCGTATGCAGAGAGCGCACTTCCGTTGCTTGATGATGCCGCACGTCTCTTGGCGACCGTTGATCCGTCTGCGCTTCCGGAACAGGAGCGATCAAAGATCTCCACGGTTCAGGATGGGCTGGATACGGGTCGGCTGGCCGTTCGTGAATTCATCGGAACATCGGAATTGCTTGCACGATTACTTGGTCGAGATGCGCCGCGTCGATTCCTTGTCGTGTTCCAGAATCCAAACGAACTGCGTCCGACCGGTGGATTCATGGGGTCGTATGCAGAACTGGATGTGGATCGCGGAGAAATCCAGCGATTCACGATTCCGGCAGGGGGCACGTATGATGTTCAGGGTCAGCTTGTGAAACAGATTATTCCGCCACAGCCGCTTCAGCTCGTGGCGAATCGGTGGGAATTCCAGGACAGTAACTGGTCACCGGATTTTCCAACGGCTGCCGGGCAGATCAATCAACTCTGGAGCGCCTCCGGCGGATACACGATTGATGGCGTCATTGCGATCAATGCGACCGTCTTCGCTGATCTCCTGAAAATTACCGGGCCGATTGATGTTCCGGAACTTGGAAAAACCCTGACCTCGGACAACGCGATCGATGAAATCGAAAAGAGTGCGGAGCTTGAATACGATAAGACAGAGAACAAGCCGAAAAAGATTTTATCGCTTGCAGGTCCGCGGCTGATTGAGAAATTGAAATTGCTCTCACCAGATCAGTTCATGACCGCGCTCGGTGTTCTTTCAGATGCAGTCACGCGAAAGGAAATTCAGATCGCCCTCATGGATCCGGATGAGAACGCACTCGCGCAAGGGTTTGAATGGAGCGGTCGGTTGAAGCAGACATCTGGTGACTCTCTCGCCGTCATCGGTGCGAATATCGCCGGAGGAAAAACAGGTGCGGTCGTGCATGAGCAGATTGCGCAGCAGACAACGATTGGGGAGGATGGACGAATCGTGGATCAGGTCACTGTGGAACGGACGCACACCGGAGTAAAACATACGCCGTTGACCGGTGTTCGGAATGTCACCTATTTCCGTTTCTACGTACCGCTTGGCAGTACGCTCCTGTCGGCCGATGGATTTGCGACGTCGCCACGGGCCTTGCTGCAGACGCCTCGTGAGGATGCCCAGCCGGATCCGCAGATCGCGGCAGAAGAGAAAACACAGAGTGCGCAACCTGGATTTGTTGATCAGTGGGATGAAGGGGATCGAACCGTGTTTGGCGGGTGGAGCTTGGTAGATCCGGGTCAGGAAGCCACCGTGGCGGTGTCGTACCGTCTTCCGTTTACCGCGTTTGATCTTCGCTCGCGATTGTCGCCGCAAGGATCTGCGGATGTGGCTGCCGGGAATCGGGCTGCGTATTCACTGCTATTAACCAGTCAGTCCGGAACCGATGATCGAACGATCACGTCACGGGTGACGGTTCCGTCGACCTGGAAGACGTCCTGGTCGCGCGACCTTGGGTCATCTTCGCCGACCCTTTGGGATCGTGATCGTGTCGTGTCTTCACTTTACGAAATGAGTTCGCCATGACGAAACCATCGTGGTTTAAAAAGAAGTCAGCCGGGGATCTCAAGGATGCCAAGGGGAAAGATGTGTCTGTTGCGAAGAAGCATCCGGATCCCGCAGCATCCGTCGTCGAGGTGCCTTCGTCCGCAACGCCTGCGGACGCGGAGAACCGTCCTGTCCCTGAGGAAGTCGCGACAAATGTGGCGACGAATGATTCGACACCGGTTCAGAAAAAATTGCGATGGTTCACAACAAAAAAATCAGCTCCATCCGTAAGCGGAACGGAACCAGCGAAGACAAAGAAGAAAGATATTGTCGCGGAGTCGCTCTCGGTGATCTATAAAGGAAAGCCAACGAAGGAATGGATGAATACCTTTGAGCGCGGA
>JAHFIK010000003.1:38060-44711 GCA_023246415.1 Candidatus Uhrbacteria bacterium | reverse complement strand
TCCATCCGTAAGCGGAACGGAACCAGCGAAGACAAAGAAGAAAGATATTGTCGCGGAGTCGCTCTCGGTGATCTATAAAGGAAAGCCAACGAAGGAATGGATGAATACCTTTGAGCGCGGACATCGGCAGACGTGGCTGATTCTGTTGGTTTCGTTTTTATCCGTCATCATTCTTGCGCTCTTCGCAATGTGGGGCGGACTAGTCTGGTTTGGAAAGACCGGATTCAATGGACAGGGGATTTCGGTTCAGGTCGAAGGTCCGCAGGAAATTTCTATTGGCAGCGAGGTGACGTACTTTATTAATTGGTTCAATACGGCGCATGAGCCGCTTGCCACGACGGAATTTCGTGTCAGTTTCCCTTCGGATTTTGTGGTGACGAATGTCGTTCCGCAGCCCACAGCGGCCGGGTCGGCCGATCAAGCACCGGCGTCAAACAGTCCGCAATCAATGACATTTCGACTCGGTGCGCAGGAGATCGAAGCGCATGGCGCAATCAAAGTGACCGGACGATTTACCGGTGCGCTCGGAACAAAGAGCGCCGTCCAGGTCATCGCGATGTATCGGCCCGCCTCGTTTAACAGTGATTTTGAGGCGCTTGTGACGAAAGACGTGGCGTACACGACGAGTGTCCTTTCCGGAGTCATTACCGCGCCGGTAAAAGTCATTCCCGGAGATGCGCTAACGGTATCGTATCGTGTGACAAATGACGGAACGGATTCGATGTCGGGCATCGTGGCAAAAGTCACACTGCCGGATGGATTCATTCCCGCCTCAAGCACGTTGGCGGTTGCCGAGAATGGAGAAGTGTCTGTTCCGATTGGGACGCTTGCGGGCGGGACCTCGAGCACCGTATCAATTCGCGGGGCGTTTTCGTTGAGTGCGCATGGTGATCGAAAAATTCATGCCGAAGCGGGTGTCCTGACCGCAGACGGCGCCTTTGCCTCCGCACAGACGTCGGATGCCAGCGTGTCTGTGTTGGCAGGTGACCTGAAAGTGGATCTCGTGATTAATGGATCACAGAATGATCGTTCCGCGAATCCGGGGGATATGCAGCGGATTTCAATTGGATACATGAATACCAGCGACGAGGTGTTGAAGAACGTTGTTCTCACATTGCGATTTGCGGGCGTTCAGGCGAGCAGCACGCAGGAAATTGCGCTTGCAGATTGGACACAACTCACGGATCCGCAAACCGGCACGCGCGTTGGGAACACGGTGTCGTACACGAAAGATCAGGTGAAGGAATTTGAAGAGCTTGCGCCGAATGCGGCCGGAACGATCGAGCTCTCGGTCCCGCTCCGTTCACAGATTGCACCGATGGATGATGTTCCGTTGAATGCTTCGGTAGAGGCGCGCGTGGCATCTGTTGGCGATACAAAAGTGAATCGAACCGTAAAGACAACGCCCATCGTGATCCGTCTTCGCAGCGATGCGCTCATTGATGCGGCCGCGCGGTATTCGAATGATGAGGGGATTCGTCTCGGATCTGGTCCGCTCCCGCCGACCGTTGGGACGTCGACGACGTATCGGATTGAGTGGCATCTCACAAAGTCCCTCCATGAGTTGTCTCGCGTCATCGTGAGTGCGACCCTGCCGGATGGCGTGAATTTTGGGTCTGTCAAAGAAGTCGGCGCCGGAGATGTTGGATTTGATGTCGATAAAAAATTAGTGACCTGGCAGATCAACCGGATGCCAGAAAGCGTTGGCGACCTCTTAAGTTCGTTCGATGTCTCCATTTCGCCGTCAGAGGCAGACGTCGGTCGTTTTGCGAATCTCCTCGGAGAAACACGTCTTGAATTTGTGGATTCCACGTTAAATGAGTCCGTGTTGCGAACGTCGCCAGCACTGACAACGGAGCTTCCAGATGACACGCTTGCAAAGAAGAAGGGGGTCATTCAGGACCGATAGGTGAGCCGGGTGGTCCCCGTGAAGTCGTGATGAAATTTGGCAAATTGCCAAATTTCTTTGAATATCTGGGGAAATTGGGCTGGTGGGTCCCGCGTGTGGATATTGACTTTTTGAGGGTTTTCCCGCATTAATGAGGTGTGGGGAAGAAAGAAGGTTCGCGTGAAACGGACATTCGATAATTCAAATAAGGTCCATCTCTATCCGTATGCCATGTGGCGATACGCCACACTTATCCTCGGGTATGAGGTCGAACAAGAATACTTTTCTCGTGAAACGGGACCAGGCAAGCATTGTGATGATGCCGAAAGCCGCACGATCGGACGAGAACTCCTTCGTCGCGTTCGCGACGCGCAGCCGCTGTCGCATCGGTGCGTCTCCCTGATGGTGAAGCGCCGCGCGCGCCGCCTCCATCGAGACATGATCGATGAGTTCGCGGCGTTGGATGAAAATCCGCTTGCGGTCGAAGAAGGGCCGTGGGGGGTCTATCTGTACGATGGTGAGCTCGTCTATGTTCTTGAGCGCGAGGATCTCGAACACGTTCTCCTGAAGACCGTGTTCTATCCCTTTGAGGAAATTCACGACCTGTTAAACGAGTATGTTGCGGAAGAGACCGGCGTGACCTATACGCGTCGTTCGCTCTCAGAGCGACCACCGGCGCCTGCAGCGTCAACGAGTGATCCGGATGACGCAGCGCCTCATGGGCCAGCGGATCTGATTATTGCCGGGTACGATGAGATCGATGTTGATCTGTCCGTCATTTGGAAATACGGCGTCCTCATCCTTGGTGAAGAGTGGCCTCGATCATATCAGTGCACGCCAGAAGAGTATGCCGAGATCGTTGCGCGGATTCGACGGCACCTGTGCGCGTCGTTGCCGCTCTCGAACCGTTCGCTGCATCTGCTTGCAACCACGTGCGCCTGTGGCCGACCGTTCGATATGGTGGAACTGGAAAAACGATGTGAAGCGCATCCCAGGGAAGTCGCTGAAGGGCCATGGGGCTGGTATTACTACGATGGCGAGGTGATCAGTATCATCGAGCGCGCTGAAGACGATCGTCGCCTTCGCGTTCGGGGTCTCTGCTTTCCGCACCACAGTGTCCGGAAATCACTCGATGCTCAGCTGACGGATGATGATGACACGGAGGGTCCTCCGTCTGTCCCCATCTGTTCGCAGATCGTTCAGAGCGTTTGTCCGGATGGCTGCACAGATGAACATCCGAATCCTGATCCGTTGTCAGAAACGGGGACGGATTGACAGTGTGATTAGAAGTTGTCAGGGTGGCTGTTCCAAACCGGTAACGAAAGGATGTTGGAATGTTCCGGAACACCTGTACATTTCTCAATGGATCCGTCCCATTCGTGTATCTCGAGCCGATCTATCAGCGTGCGCTCTGCATGCTGAGGGATCAGGAACGCCACAGTGAACTTCACTTCGACGAGGCTGAGGGTTGCCTGACAACGAACTTCGGCGCAAAGGCGCTCGTTCAGTTCTCAGGCATCGCCTTCAGTGGAACACTCGAAGTTGGTCAGATCACCTGTCGGTTCGACTTCCTCGTTGATCCTCGATTCGTCGAAGATGAGGAATTCGCGTTCTGGTGTATCACCGTGGCACCGCATACCCCATCTGACACGGATGTTTCCCACTCTCTGACGCCGACGAATTGATTCGTACGGGTCAAACACGTTCTCTCGATACTCACCGTCCGCTTGTTGCACGTCCTCGTGTGGCAGGCGGATTGTTTATTATAGAGAGCAGGAAGCGGTGATCGGGAAGCGGATCTTAAGACGTCTGATTCCTGTTCACTGCTTCCCGCTTCCCTCTGGGGAGCTGATGTTGACACGATCCTCATTATCCTGTATGTTGTGCAGTTCCGAATAGCGATATTCTTGCGATTTGGATCAGAAATGAGGTTTTTCAGAATGTGGAAGATCACCGACGCAGAATTTGAAAATGGAACGAGTGGGGCACTACAGATGTCGTTCGAGCGGCTCCATAGCCGGATCAGCGTCTATCTCGATGAGCAAGGGGCGGCATTCTTTCTGCGCTCTTTTAAGGCCGAGCATCCGGCTGATCTCGTAGGCAAGGTGGTTGACTCGGACTTGTATGCGACTGATGCTGCGAACTGGATCGTTCTGCAGCAACAGCACGGCGAGACGGGCTCGGTGTACGCTTCTCCGAGTAAAGCCCAAATCTTCGAGATGATCGCACTCTATCTTTCTATGGGGATCGAGCCCGACCTCTCAATGATCGATAGTAAGTCGGTTACAGAAGCGCTCATGCCGAATATCCAGCTCAGCGGCTCACGGAATGGTTGGTTCGAGCGACTCGCAGCGCGTGTCGTGACGTTGAGCGAAGGGAATGCGAGCATCCACCAGATCGACGATCCAAAAGTGCATGGCCTCGGCGGGATAATGGGTCCAGCGATCTACTGTGAACTACGTCGCATGGATTTGCCCACGATCTATCTCAGTATCGGTCCGTATTCAAAGCCGGTCAGGTTCAAGCGTCCACCTCGTGCAACATAGGTCAGTATCCTTTCTACTGTAACGTTTTCTTCCGCACTCGCGGACAGCTCGCATCTCTTGCGAACTTGTCCCCGGGTGCGTTGCTGTTTTTATCGAAACGCTCCAACACCTGATCGGCCGCGTCACGTGATCCCCCGCATACGAAGTCGCATACACGAGATGATGAATCAGGTGATACGCGACCGGATAACGTAAAATCCCCCGTTGATGCGGGGGATTTTACGTGGTGCGCCTGGAGGGAATCGAACCCCCATTATCGGTTCCGAAGACCGACGTCCTATCCGTTGAACGACAGACGCATGCGTCATCAGATGACGATTGCGAATTGCGGATGACGAATTGCGGATTGAAAATAATCCGTAATCCGTAATCCGTAATCCGTAATGACCCAGACGACGATGTCTCGATTTGTGAACTAGCTACTTTTCTTGATCCAATTCTTCACTTTCAATCCTTCTTCTGCCGCCGCGACCTGTGCTTCTTGTTTGCTTGTGCCTTTTCCAATGGCCACCATCTCTTTTTCGAGGAAGACGCCGACCGTGAATTCCTTGGCGTGATCCGGACCGGTTTCTTCCAGAACTTTGTACGATGGCGTAATACCGAGGAGCTCCTGTGCGGTTTCCTGGAATTTACTTTTTGGATCAACGAACAATTCATTCTCCAGGATAAACTTCAGATGCGTGAGAATGTGTTTGTCGATGAATGCCTTTGCCGCATCCCAGCCGCCGTCCATGTAGATGGCACCGATCAGGGCTTCGATGGCATTCGCCAGAATGTACATGCGGGCCTTGGAGTTCGCATCCCGGGCTTCGCCACGCGACATGAGCAGGAAGGATTCGAAATCGATTTGGCGGGAAATGCCTGCAAGCGTTTTTGCATTCACGAGTGAGGCGCGCCAGTTCGTAAGTTCGCCTTCCGGATTGCCGTACGTGCGGAACAGGTATTCCGTCACCACGAGTTCTAGCACGGCATCGCCAAGGAACTCAAGTCGTTCGTTGTGCGGATAGGGGAAGTCTGAATGCTCATTTAAAAATGAGCGGTGCGTAATGGCTTGCACCAACATGGCCTGGTCTTTAAAGACATAGCCTAATTTCGCCTCAAGCGGGGCTAAATTTTGGAGTTCCATAGGGTCGTTCGTTGAAATAACAGTGTGGGGCGAACGACGACGGTGACCGAGACGGAGTGTGGTGAGGTTCCGATTCGATCGCTGGCGTCGTACGGGGGATTCGTTGCGTCGTCCGTCGTCCGTCGTGACGTCGGTCTGAGAGAGATCGACGTGAAGACGTGAGACGGGAATGGGCAACCGGATGTAATGAGGCTACTGGCTGACTTCTGTCGGTGTTGGTGTTTCAGCGATCGGTTCTGCCTTGGCTTCCGGTTTTTCTTCTTTTGGTTTGTCGGATTCCTTTGTAACCCCTTGCGCAATCTGATCGCGGTACACCGCACCGAGAACGCCGTTGACGAATTTTCCACTGGATTCTCCGCCAAACGTTTTCGCGAGTTCAATCGCTTCGTTGATGGCGACTTTGGATGGAATTTCGTGCGTGTACGTGAGTTCGAATGTTCCAATGCGAAGCACGTTACGGTCAACCGTTGTGATTTTTGCGAGCGGCCAGTCCGGGGCGAATTTTGTGATCAGCCCATCGATATGTGCCTGGTTTTCAACGACGCCGGTGACGATTTGCTGAGCGAATTCTTTTTCTTCCAGATCGGGCGCGAATTCCGCAATATTCCGTTGAAGGAGTTCGTTCGCATCTCGATTGCCACCATGAAAATCCCACTCATAGAGTGATTGGAGGGCGAGGGCGCGACACAGGTGTCGATTGGACATAAGGTGCTGACAAGGGGCGGGGGTTAGGATCTGGAAGATGAATTATTTCTTCTTTTCGTCCTTCTCCTTTGACTTCTGAAGGCGCTTTGCGGCCTTTTCTGCCTTTCGCTTGCTTGGTTTCACGTAAATTGGCTTGCCGTTGTATTCCGATGCGCCTGGGGCGGCCTGGTGTGATCGGTGAGCGGCGCCGGTCTTCTTGTCCGTTGCAAGATTCTCTTTCTTTAGCGCAAAATGCGACGCGCGGCGGCGCTTATGCGAGCTGGTTCTCCGATGGCCAGGTAAACCCATATCAGTAAAATTCGTGGTATTTAGATGATGAAGTGACGTTATCCTAGCAGTATTTCAGTATTTTTGCAAGGCCAGGAAGGCAGGGTCGTTACGTCGTC
>JAHFIK010000003.1:23250-37960 GCA_023246415.1 Candidatus Uhrbacteria bacterium | reverse complement strand
TCGTCAACCTCAAAATGATCGCTCCGCCGATTGCCAGGAGAATTCCAGCAAGCCGGTACCAGTGCTGGGCGCGATCTTTTCGAACGTACATTCCCCAGAGGCCGCCGATGGCAACCGAAAGTTGCTTAATCGCGATGACGAATGGGACGGGGGCGAATTCGTATGCGGCCACTTGGAAGGAGATGGTGACGCCCGTCACCGTGCCACCGATCAGGAGAAAATTGAATGGTGATGCGGTCTTGATGGTTTGCGGGGTGATGGGCACATGCGGTGTCCGTCGAAGACGGAGGACGATGAAGTAGACGATCGCAAGCACGCTGAGGACGAACACCTGATCGATGACGAGATAGAATGGACCGCTCGAAGCATTCATCGCGAGCTTGTCGAGATTTGAGGTAATCGCGTAGATACAGGCGACGCCGAACATCTCGCGCATTCCGGGTTTGAAAATCTCTTTGATCGGCTGGAGGATTTTTTCGAACGTATGTGATGTCGCATGCGATCCATCGTACTGCGTTGCGTACACGCCAGTTGCCGTGAGGAGAACGCCGATTACGCCAAGCCAGCCCACGCGATCCGTTGTCATCAACGGATTCGTCATGAGGAGAAGCGGTAACTGGAGCGAGAGGATCGGGAGCGTTTGCGAGAGTGGCGCACTCGCAAGCCCTTTCATGAATAAAATATTTGCGATGGAGAGGAGGACTGCATGAGCAGCGACGATCGTCCAGAAGATCGGCTGAACCGGAGGAATTCCTTTCCAGTACAGAATCGCGATCAGGATCGGAAGTGAAAAAATGGAAATCGCCATCGCTTTCACGATTGGCGACACGCGACGGAAATCAACGCGGGAAAAATGAATCTCCTTGATCGCTTCAAAGAGCGCGGTGCAGGATGATAAGAGGAACCACATGGGGAGTAGCGTAGCGGATGGGATGGCGGGTGAGTAGGTAAGTATGCGAGTAGGTGAGTAGGTAAGATTCGGATCCGGCCTACTCACCTACTCGCATACTTACCTACTCACCTAAAAACAATCGACCCTGATGATTCCGTTCGGAACCACCAGGGTCGTCCTCTCTGCGAGGGGCAGATGAGGTGAGGGGTACTACTTGGCTGCAGACGGAAGGAGGAGTGCGCCACCGAGCCACGTTTGCGCGTACTCTTGCAGGGCTTCGAGCTGGTTTTGCGCTTCGTTTCGATGGGCCGCAATCTCGAGCTTCGCGGCTCCGATCGTGAGTCGTTCCACGAGATAGTCGTAGACTGTCTTTGGGCCGCCGGTATCGATGATGATCTGAAGCATCTCCGGAATGTTGACGTCGTTGCACCAGCTCAGTAGTTGAAGCATGTAGCCTTCATAGGCGCGGCACTGTGGACGCGGCAGACTCTTGCAGTTAAGAAAGAGTCTCCAGAGGAGAAATGGTGGATCGATGAATCCCATTTCGTTCCCCTGTACAGGATCAGCTTCAATCAGTTGCGGCCAATTCGCACGACGCTCTCTTGCCTGTCGCGCCTTGTCTGTGACATAGCTCTTTGCGGATTTGAATCCGGCGATTTTGTCCGTGTCGCGCATCACCTGAATCAGCGGGAGCGCCATCGGTTGATCTTTGAGCTGTTCCAGCGTCGGCGTGTCGCGGAAAGAGTGGCACTCGACCGCGCGGAGCATGAGGCTCCAGATGGGGGTCATGCTGTATGACGTCATCTCGAGGGCTGTCAGGATGTGCTCGACACCGAGTTTTCCATGATCTTCGTCGAGAGACGTTTCTCCACGATCTCGACGGAGCCCTTGCTCCAGTCTACCGATATCGTGCGAGAACATCATGAACTTGAAGACCGCACATTCTAGGTTTTGGAAGCCGAAAATGGGTGCGTAGAGCTCGACGTCGTCCGCACAGTCTCCGGCATGTGCGAGTTTCGAATGTTTCCAGGTGTGGTCATCGCGGAGCTGATCGTTGAGGGTTCGATATGCCCTTCGGACTTTGCCGATGGCACGTTCGATTTCTTCAGCGGTAATTCCCGAAGACGCGATGAATTCGCGGAGGGCAGGATTGCGCTCCATGAAATTGCCACCGAGTTCACTGGAGCTTTTGACAATGGTGAGTTTTGGACTTGAGTCAGGCATGCGCCGTTCTCCTTGTTCGTCTGAGGTTTTCAAAGGTAAGCAAAAGGGCAAGATCCCGCTTTCGTGGGATAGCAGACCGTAGTGAAAAATGGGGGGATTGTCAATATACACGTTGCGTCGTCCGTCGTCCGTCGTGGCGTCGTTCGGCCGGCCGACCGACGCAACGACGGACGACGGACGACGCAACGAACTCACAACGAAAATCCCCCTCCAGTCTCTAGCATGTCTAGAGACGGAGGGGGCTAGCGTGCGAGCGCTCGGATGGCGTCGCACAGGTGTTTGGGCATGGTGTCCCAGGGGACCCAGTAGAGACGGAACGGTTCAATGGTTTCCGCCATGACCTCAATCGGCCGGGCAAGATCCGGATAGAGTTCGCTCAGTGAGCCGACGCGTGCGCCGCGTGTCACGAGGAATTTTGTTCCTGAGGAAATGCGTGGCGGCAGGATCTCTGTTGTCACGCAGACTTCATTGTCACGTTTCAGTTCTTGCGCGCGACACCGCATCGCATCTTCGGTGCAGAACCCTTCATGATTCGGCTCCCCATACTTGAGTCCGTATGCGGTATGACTGAATCGTTGGATGGCTTGATCGAGTTCCGCATCCGTCCATTCAAGGAGTTGTTCTTTGCGAATCGTTCCAGAAGCGATGAGGTATCGCAGAATCGTATTCCCCAAAATGAGTTCAGAGAATCGTGATCCGGGATGCCAGTAGACGGCGCGGAAGAGACACGCGCGAAGCATCAAGAATCGCGCAAGACGAATCGGGTCGGTGAAGACGATGCGTCCATCGCGAATCTCGGTGTACTGCCATGCGGTGCAGGCATCGAACGGATGATCGCGCATCAGGTCTTTAATCCAGTCCGCTTCTCGGCAATCGAAATCATCGTTTCTGAACCGTTCGCAGAAATAGCGCGCGTCGCGCGACACATACGCCGTCTTATCCGCGATGTCGAGCAATGATCCGAGCAGTCCCTTGCCGTTAACGGTGTGAATGAGCTGATCGCGCGAGATATTCCAGGTCGCGAGGAGTTCGGTGATCTCCGGATCATCCAGCAACGTGTGATAGTTCAGGTCTTCATCGAAGAAGACACGATCCAGTAACTTCGTTGAATCACCGCCGGCTGGCGTTCGTGCATCGTGTGTGAGTGCGGCGAGGATAAGGAGACGCTTTTCTTCATCGGGCAGACGGTGGGCGTGCGCAAGCAGATTCGCAATGGCGGTGACATCCCACACATGAATGAGTCGTGTGTGGTCGTACCGCATGGGAATGACATAGGCCTGACGCTCTTTTGGAAAGATCGGCGTGGTGAGCCAGGCGAGTTGGCGAATCCCGGATAACCGCATGAGGCGATAGGCGGTGAACGCCTGTCCGATCATCGTCGTCTGTTCGAGATTACCCGCGTATCCGCCAAGCCCCATGTGCGGACAACTCGGCAGGATGTTTGGATTCTCGATGTGGAACGTGACCCACGTGCAGGCCGCATCGCGTTGAAACGGATCGGGGAGCGATGTGAACCACTCCGGGAGATGATGCGGATTGATTTCTGCCGCGTCATGCGCGAATCGTTGAATGACGAGTTGCGCAATATTCGGTGGCGACGCGCGAAGTTCTTCCGCGATCGCGATCGGAAGGTCATCAAGATGCGCGTAGAGCGCCTGTGTGGCACCGGCCCACTCCCAAGATTCGGGATAGGGCGGCATATAGGTGATATCGCCGATTTGAATCGGATCTCGTCTCGTCGCAAACGACGAGAGGTCGAGCCGTTGCGGATCTCGTTCCATGATGTCCTTTCGTCGATTGTGAAGGGTGCGGAGAACGGGGGTACTTTTGTCTGCAGAAACCGTCGTTGTCAATGGGCGAGGGAAGTCGGATCACAGATCTCTTTTTTCGGATGCATGTTTGATATCCTTTTCCCATGTTTACGAACGAAGAATTAGAAGAAGCACTTCGAGCGATTACGTCGATGAAGTCAAAGTGCGAGCACGTTCAGCCCAAATTAAAACAAGGAACAGCTCAGCACACATTGCTTATTCGAAGGATTGCGGCGCTCGACATCGCACAGTCACTTATCACTCAAGCGCTGGAGACGCGTCATTCAGCGCGTGGCGAGTAAACCGGACATCCGGCGTGCCGTGCGTCCATCGTCCCGAACTCTTGAAAACCCCGCCTCTTCCTGCTACGCTCTGCGCACTATGAACATCCAGAAGACCCTTGTGCTCATCAAACCGGACGGTGTTGCGCGCGGCCATGTCGGCGATATCATCAAGCGGTTTGAACGCGTTGGTTTGAAAATTACGGCGATGAAAATGCTTCAACCGGAAGCCTCGGCCGCAGACAAGCACTACGCACTGACAGAAGAATGGATGCAGGGTGTCTTCACCAAAGCGAAGGCAAAGTACGAATCAGAAGGAAAGGAATTCCCATACTCGGATTACAAGGAATACGGTGGTGAAATCAAGCGTGGACTGGTTGAATTTCTTCGTTCAGCTCCAATCGTCGCGATGGTCCTCGAAGGGGAGCAAGCCGTTCCGCTCGTACGCAAAATCGTTGGCGCGACAGAACCGTTGAGCGCCGCTCCAGGCACGATTCGCGGTGATTTTTCTCCAGACAGCTACCCTCTTTCGAATTCGCAAAATCGTCCGCTCCGAAACCTCGTGCATGCCTCCGGAACGCCAGAAGAAGCGAAGTACGAAATCGATCTCTGGTTTACGCAAAAAGAAGTGCACACGTATGAGCACGTCTTGGATAAGGCGCTCTACGATCCAGCAGCGTTCTTGCCAGTAGAATAGACTCAACAATCAAGCAATCCAGTAATCAAACAATCCAGTCATCTGACTGGATTGTTGTATTGTTATATTGTTTTATTGCGATTTTTTTAAATCAATTCTAGATCGTTATCAGTTCCGAACTTACGGACCTACGGACTTACGGACCCATTCGACTCGCCTTCGTTGACTCAGGCTCGCTCAGGGCAGGCTCTACGCACCTTCAATTTTCCACAACAGAGATTTGCTTCGATTCGAAGAATCGTTTATCATTTTAGCCATGACATTCGCGTCTTCGAAGAACCTTTCGAAGAAGGCCGCCCTCGGCCTCGCGCTTGTTGTTGTCCACTCCGTTCGCGAGGCCGTTCTCACATCCTGATATCGATTGAACTCGTTACATCAGAATCTGAGAACGGCCTCTCCCACAACGGAGAGGTTTTTCTTTGTTCAACGTTCCTTCCCTATCCCAAACAACGAAGAGTGAGGACCATGGCCATTGCATTGTTTTCGACGAGACACCCGGAATTGGTTAACACGGTTCATCGCGATGTCGATGACCCCGACGGTGCGGAGATGAGTGTGGAACTGTTCTATCCGCATGAGAACGGTGGGACCTATCTCGCAAATGCGAGTGTTGAGCCGATGGATGCCGATCGCGCGTCACGTCGCGTCGGATGTGAGACGGCATCGCTTCGACTCCAAGGAGTATCATCATGACGCAATCCGCATCACCTGAAGATCGTGGGGAAGCCCCCCTTCCAGCGACGTGGTCGAGTCTCTGGCGCGAAGTCGAGAGCGCAGACGTCATTTCGTTACACGAAGCACGTGATTTGGAATCTATCATTGAGCGGCGTAATCGAAGTGCGTTGCGCGCCGCGCAACGGTCAGCGATTTCATCGCACGATCCTTCTGCTTCGTAGCAACTTCACGCGAAATCGTGTTCGTTGCATTCCCGTTGGCATCGCCTGATGCCGCGCTCCCGCGTCCTGATGAGGATCCTCATCAGGACGCTTTCCTATTTCCGGAGACCCTCCCCCGGCCCCTCCCTTGGCAGGGAGGGGAGCTTTAGCCTGGGACCTTCAGCGCAGGATGTCTCCATCGCTCTAAAGACTCATTTTTTCCCGCTGGGAAAAAATGGTCCTTTAGAGAAGAGACTGCTTGCCTTAGATGGAGCAAACTCTAAAGCTCCCCTCCCTGCCAAGGGAGGGGCCGGGGGAGGGTCTCCGGCATTGACAAAAACCTCAAAAGAGCGTATAGTGCGCTTGTCTTCGTCTCAACAGAATCAGAGGTCGAAAGAAGATGTACGAACGTTTAAACGCTCCAAAACCCGTGCCATTTGCGATGCCGAAATTAGGCCCGTTCCTCGTAACGTGCCTTGTCGGTGCGCTGTATCTCTCCGTCGTCTCATGCATGTATCTGTCCGTTTCCCTCGGCTTATTCATGCTTGCTAAGACGTACTCGTCAATTTTTGCACTGATGTTCATCATCTGGGGTGTCCTCACATGGATGTTCGTCGAGTTGCAAGAAACGGAATACAGCCCAATGCATCATCTCGAGCTGCTCTACGCTCGAATCGCCAATCGCAAATAACCTCCATCGCGTTCAACGCGACTTGCCGCCGCCGATCTCTCAAGGTCGACGGCGCTTCTCTTTTTCTGGACCCCCTTGACGTGTTGAGGCGGAAACCCTTGATTTTTCCACACGAATCCTTGCGCCTAATTCACAAAACCCCCATAATACGGGCATTAAGTCATTCTACTAATCAATTCAGCCCAAAATATATGGCAAAATTGACGAAATCTCAGATCCTCCAGACCCTCGCGGAAAAGACGGGTCTCGCAAAGAAGGACGTCGTGAAGACGCTCGACACCTTGGTTGAGCTCGCATACGTGCAGGTTAAGAAGAGCGGCGAATTCGTGATCCCAGGAATCGGGAAGCTCGTGAAGATCCACCGCAAGGAGCGCATGGGCCGCAACCCAGCCACTGGCGAAACGATCAAGATCCCAGCAAAGGTGGTCGTGAAGTTCCGCGTTGCAAAGGCTGCAAAGGAAGCGGTGTTGTAATCGACATTATAAAAACGCCGCGTTCGATTTCGAGCGCGGTGTTTTTTTATTTCAAACCGGGGAATTTGGAATTTAGAATTTGGAATTTGGGTTCGGATCCGGATCCGACCCAAATTCCAAATTCCAAATTCCATTTGTAAGCAAAAACCCGACACACTGGTCGGGTCCTCGGATATCCTTTGGCATCGGGTGAGGTATTCGGCTATGGAAATGTGGGCACAACGCCCATATGCGCCTGACCGAACAGTGTGAACCGTTCGAACGAACGCACGTGGACTGAACGCCGCGGGGCTTTCTTCACGAACACCAAGGTGATCGTGCAATCAGGCCTCCATAGTTTCGTTTAGCCCGAAACCTCATTCCAATGTTTTCCCCAAAGGACTCCTTAACGATGCGATGCGTGCAAGAACAGGTCAAGATGTGGATACGATAGGGGAACGCCGCTGGTACGCGCGGTCGCGACCGCCGTACCGTTGGCGTGCCCTGTATATCGCGAGCATATTCTTTCGAGTAAGAATTCCTTCGAAGCCGGTTGCAACCTCTTTGTCATCCTGCGTAGCGGGATCCCTTTCCAGCCATGAGCATTTATCGTGATGATGTACTCCGAAATGCAACAATGGTCTCGTAGGGTACTCTACAAGACCATGATCTTATTCTGATCGCCAAAGCTTGCCCGTCATTCAACTCTGGAAAGGGATTCTTCGCTTCGCTCAGAATGACAAAAGAGGGGGTTGTAAGGGCTAAAGACGTCCATGGAATTCGTAACTCTTAACTCCTAACTCTTAACTCTTAACTCTTAACTCTTAACTCTTAACTTCCCCACCCGTTGAACATCCCGATTCTCCGATGTACATTGCTACCCACCCCAGTCCCTAGAATCGCCGGGCTATAGCGCAGTTGGTAGCGCGCATGCATGGGGTGCATGAGGCCGCGAGTTCGAGTCTCGCTAGCCCGACAAAAAAGACTTCTTAAAAAAGAAGTCTTTTTTAGTCGCGATTTCCTCAGCATAGCTTCCCTCCCTGCCAAGGGAGGGACCGAGGGAGGGTCTCCGGCTCCTATCTCCGAGGTGGTTTTTTAGTTGGTAATTCTGCAGAAAAGAGAGTTAAATAGACTTGACACAGTTTCTTTTTTATGCTATCTTTTTTCCGTCAAAATTGCATCAACGCATATTGACCATCTCAGATAGGCTGAGATGTTGGAGAAAGGACTTTTCATCATGAAAACAGGCTACGCCATGTTGTCCGCAATCGGATGTCTCTTCATCGCTACCGCGTGCAGTTCTGAGGTCGTGGATCGAACGTGGAATCAATATCGTGGCGAACTTGGAACGAATACGGTTGAAATCAATGATTCGACGGATAGCAACGACGCCTTTCTTCGGATCGTGCATGTTCATCCGAACGATCAGCCCAGCTACGTGTCTATCACTGGACATGCAGGACGGGCGATTGGCCGTTGGGAGCGAGTCTTTTACTGCGGCATGCCGTCGACCGGCTTTGGATGTAATTCAGTCATTTTCGATCATGAAACGAATGGCTGGAAATTCGAGGCCTGCGATGGCGACAAGGGAAACGTGAAGCCGTTCTCTGATCAGCAGATTTTGTTCGCCATCCGTCAGCTGGATGAAGCGGTTGCTCAGACGCTGAATGCAGAGCATCTCGTGTACAGCTGGAAGAACCCATCCTTCAAAGGATGACAGTCGGTATTCTCGCGCACCGCGTGAGACAAAGAGCCATCTCGTCGAAAGACAGATCTCGCGCTCTTGTCTCCGACGGTGCGCTCTTTGTTTTTTGTATGCAAAAGAGACTTGACAGTCTCTTTATTTTATGATAGATTCCTTCATCAGATTTGTAACTCGAAAATACCGAACACGTGGTACACAGATTGGAGAATTCAGGTGAAAAAGCACTTTAAAGCATATCCGCAAGGTTCTGCTCAGTATGTGATCGCGCATGCAGCATGGCGACGATCACGAGGTCGTCATCAGCCATCGATGACGTATCTTACGGAACGGAACCCACGAAAGGCGCTCGTTGCCGCTCAACAGATCCGGACGGTTCATCAACAGATTGGTGCGATGGATCCGTTATGCGCAAGCGTGGGGATTGTAATTTCACGCCGAAAGAACGTTCGCGAAATGAATCAGGATGAACTCAAGGTGGTCATCAGAGGAATCGTGACAACGTCCACCTCTGAACAAGAGATCCGGCAGCGTCTCAAGGACGAGATCGGCTGTTCCGACGAAGGTATCATGCTGATCGTCGATGCGCCCGGAGATGATGTCACCGATAGAGAAGCGGTGGATCTTGTTAAGGCACTCGGCGGTCTCGTGACGAAAAACGGACTTCTCGTTCAATGCGAGGTTGATTCGTTCCCATGGACGGATGATGAATGGGACTTCCTGTTGGATTCTGATCCTCATGATGAGGGTCCAGACGTCGAATCAGTCGCCACATAAACTCGCGCACCGCGTGAGACAAAGAGCCACTTCGTCGAAAGACGATGCTCGCGCTCCTGTCTCCGACGGTGCGCTCTTTGTTTTGAGGGTGACCGCGATTTTCCAGCGCATCGACATATAGCATGGACATACTCCTCAGTATCGCGTCCTCCCTCCCTGCGAAGGGAGGGCCGGGGAGGGTCTCCGGCCGTTTCTTTGACTCCATCGGTTTTATCGCTACACTGCCTTACAGCTATGAACGAATCCGCATTTCCGCACGTGGCGGCTCCCGCCGAAGACAAGCCAGCGCAAGAATCAGGTCTCACGTCGGCAGAAGCACAAGAAGAGAAGGAGCGCTTCTATGCCATGCTCCTCGCAGACGCGCTTCGGTCCATTGATGCGATGGGCGGTTCCGCGTCGATGATCAGCGCGAAGTTTGGCGTTGGCACGAGTGAGTTCAAGCAGAATTTGAATGTATTGGAACAACGCATCGGCGATCTTGAAACACAGGGGATTCAGATTTTTAATCAATCGCACTATCTCGACGAATTTATTCATGGATCTCCGGGAGATTACGAAACGAAGTTCGCCATTTTTTTTAAAGGGCTTCTTGAATCCGGAAAAATTAAGACACTCTACGTCCTTCCCGGATCAGCATCGGCTCGCGGCGTGATCGCTGAGGTGAACATCGCGCACGAGGTCGGTGTTCCGGTGGTCCAGCTGTAGATCCCGCGTGCTATCATTCTACGCATGCCTGCGCTGACGAGGACGCTCTCGACGCAATCACGCAACGACGAACGGCGGAACGATCTTTGTGTGCGTGAAGTGAATGCGAAAATCGTTTCCATCAATGGTGGCGTGGTGCTTGCGTTGTGTCTGTTGGTGACGACGATCGCAATCGCCTCCGCACTCGTGCAAAACGGATCAGGATCGCAAACCGTCTTATTTGCGATGTTGTCGTTTGCGAGCTGGGTCTACCTCATTGACGCCGTGACAGAAAAATTACGATTGTGCGGCCGTGATATCGTTTTTTCTTCTGCGATCACCGCGCCAAAGACGGTGACCCTTGATGGGATCCGAACGATCATGTTGCGCCACGAAGGGTTGAATGCGAACGTTGGCGTTGAATCGGTCACGATAAAAATGAAAGATGGAAAAAGTCAGCGTCTTCCGCTTGGCCCGTGCTGGCGTCGTCGCGAGCTGGAGGCGTTTCTCGACTCAGTGTCCGCTGCCATGGGGTACGGGGATATCGTTGACGTCGAAAAGTGAGTGTTCGTCGCTGGCGTGGTAGGATCCTCAGGAATTCACGAATGATCGGATTTACGGATTCGCGAATAGCTGGAAATAGAGCGTTGAATAAATCGATTCGTCAATTCGATCATACATCAATTCGCAAATGAAGTTTGCACCATTTTATCTTGACCATCCGTTACCATTGATATGCCGTCTATGAAGAAATCATCGAAACAGAAAGCAAAACCCGTTTCCGCTCTAAAGAAGCGATCTGTTCGTCCGCTCTCTGATGAGGGTGCCCGCCGACTCGCGTACTCAAAGCATCTCGCGGTGGTAAATTCGAAGAAGCGATATGCACACTGGCTCTGCAATCCAAAACATCCATGTCCGCCGGAACCGGAAAAACTGGATGCGTTTACGGACAATCCGAACTGGCGCATCTTCCGCATCATGGCGGAGTTTATTGAAGGATTTGAATTTCTCGACAAGCTCAGCAAAGAAGTGACGATCTTCGGGAGCGCACGGACGACGGTTGAAGAAAAGTACTATCAGGAAGCAAAGCGGATGGGGTATCTCCTCGGAAAAGCAGGCTACACAGTCATTACGGGCGGTGGTCCGGGCATCATGGAGGCGGCAAACTGGGGCGCGTATGAAGCGGGCGGAGAAAGCGTCGGTCTCGACATTTCGCTTCCAACGGAACAGCGGCGTAATCAGTTCGTGACGCAGGCAATGGGATTCCACTACTTCTTCACGCGTAAGGTGATGCTTTCCGCATCCGCGCAGGCCTACATCTTTATGCCGGGAGGACTTGGAACGCTTGATGAACTGTCTGAAATGGTCGTGATGATTCAGACGGGGAAGATGACGAAGAACGTTCCGATCATTCTCGTCGGCCGTTCATTCTGGGCGCCATTCCTGGAATGGGTGAAGAAGACGATGTTTGAAGAATATCGGTATGTGGCAAAGGAAGATCTTGAGTTGTTCAATGTCGTGGATAAACCGGAAGAAGCGATGGCGATCATCAAAGCGACGCATGAGCGTCCGTATATGAGCAAGCGCGTCGAGCCGCTCACCCCGATTCAGAAATTGCGTGATGGATTCACGCCACAGAAGCCGTCACGGAAGCGAAAGTAATTTTAAAGAATTTGGAATTTAGAATTTGGAATTTGGGTCCGGATCCAAATTCCAAATTCTAAATTCCAAATTCCTCCCTCACGCACGATATGGTTAAAAAAATCTCCTCCATCGCCCAACGATCGCTCGCCCTGCATAAAAAGCTTCGTGGGAAGATTGAAGTGTCCGCGAAAACGAACGTCCGAACGCGCGATGATCTTGCGCTCGTGTATACGCCAGGTGTCGGAGCGGTTTCAATGGCGATTGCAAAAGATCCAAAGCTTGCAGATCAGCTGACCTGGAAGCGCAACAGTGTCGCCATTGTGTCTGATGGATCTGCAGTGCTGGGGTTGGGGAATATCGGTCCGCTCGGTGCACTACCGGTCATGGAAGGAAAGTCCGTGATCTTTAAACAGTTTTCAAAGATCGATGCGGTTCCGATTGTGCTGGCAACGCAAGACACGGAAGCGATTATCGCGACCGTAAAAGCAATCTCGCCAACGTTCGGCGCGATCCAGCTTGAAGATATCAGTGCGCCGCGCTGTTTCGAAATCGAACGCCGCCTCGCGGATGAACTTGATATGCCGGTGATGCATGATGATCAGCACGGGACGGCCATCGTGGCGCTTGCTGGATTATTGAACGCATTAAAGATTGTTCGAAAAAAGAGCACGGCCATTCGCGTCGTGTGCTCCGGAGCCGGTGCGGCAGGGGTTGCCATCGCGAAACTGTTACACGCGGTCGGTGTCTCTACGATCATCTTGTGCGATACGAAGGGAGCGATTTTTGCCGGTCGGTCTGATCTCAATCCGTCAAAGCAAGAGCTGGCGTCATTCACGAATCCGAAACACGAACGAGGGAGCCTTGAGCAGGTCATTGCAGGTGCCGATGTGTTTATCGGAATCTCGAAACCGGGTGTGCTCACGCCGGCGATGATCAAGACGATGGCAAAAAATCCGATTATCTTCGCGCTGGCGAATCCAACGCCGGAGATTATGCCGGATGAGGCGATCGCCGCCGGAGCGGCCGTGGTCGCAACCGGCCGCAGTGATTTTCCGAATCAGGTAAACAACGCGCTCTGCTATCCTGGTCTCTTCCGCGGCATGCTCGATACTGGCATCAAGAAGGTGGATGATGCGATTAAGATCCGCGCCGCAAAAGCGATCGCGGGATTTATCAAAACACCGACCCCGACACGAATCATTCCGACGATCTTTGATCGCGGATTGCATCAAGCCGTCGCAAAGAGCGTGAAACGGTAGGGGCGCGATTCATCGCGCCCAATCCGCGCCCGATCATCGCATCCAATCCATCGCCATCAATCAGAAACGCATAAACCTCCCATTTCACCGGGAGGTTTTGCAAAGGAAGAGGGGAGAGTCGTCCGCGCGGATGATTATCGCCGATAGCGATCGTAGGTTGGAGGGGGATCTGGATCTTCTTCGAGATCGTGATCGCTTGGAATCCAAGTGCCGGGCCGTGGCGGGACACCGAGGAAACTGCTGTGGCGAAGTTGTCGTTCTGCAACGACATCACAGGCAAGCGTGAGGGCTTCATTCACCTGTTCTGCAGTGAGCTGTGCACCTTGAGCGCGTAAATGTGCGTATTGATCTCTCATGAATGACCTCGCGGAAGAAGTATGGCGCGGGACGGGGAGCGACGTCAATGATTTTTAGACATCATGGAACGGCTGCATGGTTTCATTGCTTCATGGCTACTGGAACGTGTTTGCATCGGGAAGGAGCCATGAAGCCATGTCACAATGAAACCATGAAGGCGGTGTGAATCAAAAACCTCCCGTTTCATCGGGAGGTTCGATTGATCAGATTGGATTCGTTATTTGACGAGCCCCTTCTTCTTGAGCGTCTTGAGCGTCCGTGCGGCAACGCGAACACGCTTGCCGTCGATTTTAACGGTCTGGAGGTTAATCAAATTTCGGCGTTTTGTTTGGACGTTGGAGTGGCTCCGTGAACGGGAGGCTTTTGGTCCGCGGCCGGTGACTTCGCAAATTCGTGACATAGATAGTCTGGTTCGTTGTCCGTGATGTGTGGGAATGCTACGCTCATTCGCGGAATTTGGCAAGAGGGAGGGGCGCGCTGTATCTGTCTGAGTAGATACACGGAGCGTCCGTTTATCACTTTCCCGAGGAGTCCGCGACGAGGGATCCCTTGGAAAAGACATCTGAAAGAGGAACTGCCCTTCCATCATCTAATCTCGCATCGTAAGGAATTCCTCGTCGCATTTAACGCGATCGCGTGGATTCCATAGGAAGCTAGAGAGCCCTCCCGCGTTGCACACTATGTTGTTCTCCCTTCTTCGTGATCCCTCGCTGACCTCGAATCCGCTTCTCCTGATCCTGACGTTTTTGGCGATCTTGATTGCGGTCCTGACGGCTCTGTCGTTTCACGAGTTTTCTCATGCCCTGGTCGCGAATTGGCTTGGCGATCCGACGGCAGAACGGATGGGTCGGCTCACACTGAACCCGCTGGCGCATTTGGATCCGGTTGGATTTATCATGTTGCTCGTTGCCGGGTTTGGATATGCAAAACCGGTTCCCTACGATCCCCGCTATCTCCGCAGTCCGCGCAGCGGTTCTGTGTTGATTGGAATTGCGGGTCCGATCTCCAATATTCTGTTCGCCTCCGTGTTCGCCCTCGTGTTGAAACTGATTGGACCGTCGCTTGGGATAAATAATCTGCTCACAATGTTCTGTTCGTTCGGTGCCATGATCAATGTCAACCTCGCGATCTTCAATCTCATCCCGATTCCGCCGCTTGATGGATCGAAATTACTCAACGCGATCTTGGCGGATTCAAAATGGCTCCATCTCCGCATGACCATTGAAAAGCAGGGGCCGTTTCTTCTCCTGATTCTCATTATGCTGGATATCTTCGGGGGGATTGGTATTTTTTCGCGCATTTTTGAAACCGCAGACGTCACCTTCTTCCATTTCTTTGGATTGGTATGATCAAAGAACGATCCG
>JAHFIK010000003.1:18332-23150 GCA_023246415.1 Candidatus Uhrbacteria bacterium | reverse complement strand
ACGCTTGATCTCGTTCTGTTTGTCGCGATCGGTATTGGTGCGGCCATGATGACGCACGCGGTTCCTTCTACGGGAATTTCGATCATCGCCATCGTGCTCTTTCTGCTCCTCCTCGCCGTGCTTCGTGTTGGAGCGGTGATGAAGCGCGATTTGTTCCGGCTCGGAACCGATGAACGCGACGGGATTCGCCAGCCAATGACGATGGGGCATCTCACACCGGATGATGCTCGTGCCATGGCCGATATCTCAGTCGCGTATGTCCTCGCTGCCGCGTTTGTCTTAGGTTGGTCTGTCTTCGCACCCGTGTTGGCGTACCTCGCCGCCTCGCGACTCACGCGTGAACGTCTGCAGGGGAGTCCGCACTGGGCGCCAGGGGCCTATCGTGCAATCGGCGCGGGAGCCATCGCGTACGCGTCCTTCGCATTTGTCACGCAAGACGCGCATGTGACCACCATAAGTTTGGTCTGTGTGGCTGTTGCTGCTGGATATCGATTATTCGTGGAACTCTTTTGGATTCCGCGCATGAAGGGGATTGATGCGCAGGCGGCACGAGTGCGCGCTGAGCGCGCCCAAGATGCGCAAGGCGTTGAAGATCGCCTCATGGAATAGCGGGACGATATGAAGCAACTCTCTATTCGCTTACAACCAGGCCAATTCCTGAAAGAGGAGATTGTTCGGATTGCCGCAGAACATGATATTCGCGCGGGCGTTCTGCTTTCAATTGTTGGCGGACTTGAGCGCGCGGTCCTGCGGATGGCCGGATCTGAACCGAATGATCAGGTGGTGCGGACCTGGGAGGAACCGTTTGAGATCGTTGCAGGGACGGGAACCATCTCAAAAAACGGTTGTCATCTTCATCTCGCGATTTCGAATCGCGACGGGGCGGTTATTGGAGGTCATTTGAAAAATGGCTGTCTGATCAAATATACGGCAGAGGTCGTCATCGGCATTTTTGAGGATGTGGTGTATGATCGCGTGATGGATGGGGAGACGGGTTTTAAGGAATTAGAGGTTCATAGAGCCTCATTTTAGCCAAGTTTTGCCCTGAGAACGGTGATCTCCTATTGGCCTTGACGTCCAACCCCTGTCGCTGTTATAGTTCCGCCGCTTATTACAGGGCCCATGTGGCCCCTGTTACAAGGAATACATGCCAACAATCAGCCAACTCCTGCGGAAAAGCCGAACCCGGTCTCGCGTTAAGTCGAAGAGCCCGGCGCTTCAGCATGTCTTTGACTCGCTTCACCGCCGTCACTCCACCTTGAAGAAAGGATCCGGATTCAAGCGCGGTGTCTGTGTCAAAGTGAAGACGATGACGCCAAAGAAACCGAACTCCGCTATTCGTAAGATCGCGCGTGTTCGCCTTTCAAACGGCGAAGAAGTCACGGCCTACATTCCGGGAGAAGGACACAACCTTCAGGAACACTCCATCGTGTTGATTCGCGGTGGTCGTGTGAAAGATCTTCCGGGTGTTCGCTATCACATCGTCCGTGGCGTGTACGATACGCAGGGCGTGGATAAGCGTCGCGGCAGCCGCTCCCTGTACGGGGCAAAGCGTCCAAAGGCGCCAAAGGCTTAATCCTGAATTTGGAACAGACTATCTATTATGCGAGGAAAGCAAGCCCCAAAACGTGAGATCAAACCAGATCCGAAGTTCGCCCGTGCAGACGTGGCGAAGCTCGTGAACGCCATCATGCGCGACGGAAAGAAGAGCACGGCGCAGAAAGTGGTGTATGGTGCATTCGATCTCATTGCCGAAAAGACCAAGAAGGATCCGGTCGAAGTGTTTGATGAAGCGATGAAGAACGTGGCCCCAACGCTGGAAGTCAAATCCAAGCGCGTGGGTGGCGCGAACTACCAGATTCCAATGCAGGTGCGTGCCGAACGCCGCGTTCAGCTCGCGTTCCGATGGATCATTACGGCCGCTCGTGGAGTCAAAGGGAAGCCAATGGCCGTCCGACTCGCAAACGAACTCATGTCCGCTGCGGAAAATACGGGTGATGCGGTCAAGAAGAAGCAGGATGTCCAGCGCATGGCCGAGGCCAACCGCGCGTTCGCGCACTTCGCGCGCTAACGCGGTATGGACGATTCGGATCGTGTCTTAACACACAGATAGAAAACGGCGTCGCCGACGCCGTTTTTTCGACTCAACGATTATTTACCCACTATGCCAAGAGAATATTCCCTCGACTTGACCCGAAACTTCGGGATCATCGCCCATATCGACGCCGGAAAGACGACGGTCTCCGAGCGCGTGCTTTTCTATACCGGAAAGAAACACAAGATTGGTGAAGTCCACGAAGGCGAAGCGACGATGGACTGGATGGAACAGGAGCAGGAGCGCGGAATCACCATCACCTCTGCGGCAACGACCTGTTTTTGGAAAGGTCACCGTATGAACCTCATCGACACCCCAGGGCACGTTGACTTCACGATTGAAGTCGAACGATCACTTCGCGTGCTCGACGGCGCGGTCACGGTGTTCGATGGCGTGGCTGGCGTGGAACCACAGTCCGAAACGGTGTGGCGTCAGGCGGATAAGTATCACGTGCCACGCATGTGTTTCGTGAACAAGCTTGATCGAACGGGTGCGGATTTTTACAAGGACGTCGATTCCATTCGCAATCGTCTCACGACCGATGCGTATCCGATTCAGCTCCCAATCGGGACGGAAGCGAATTTCATCGGGATCATCGACCTCATTGAAATGAAGGCGATGATGTATAGCGATGAAATGGGTCAAAAGATCGACATCGTTGAAATTCCTGCCGAATACAAAGCGGTCGCGGATGAGTGGCATGCAAAATTCCTTGATGCCCTTTCGGAAACGGATGAAGCGCTCATGAACAAGTATTTGGGCGGAGAGGCGCTCACGGTGGCTGAAATCAAAACCTCGCTCCGCAAGGCGGTCATTGGAAACAAATTGATTCCAATCTTGATTGGATCCGCGCTCAAGAACAAAGGCGTTCAGCCGCTGCTTGATGCGATCGTGGATTATCTCCCAAGCCCATTGGATATCCCGCCGATGAAGGGTCATGCGCTGGACGATGAAAGCGTGATCATTGAACGAAAGGCATCTGATGATGAGCCGTTTACGGCCCTCGCGTTCAAAGTGATGACCGATCCGTACGTGGGAAAGTTGATCTTCTTCCGCGTCTACGCCGGACACCTCACGGCTGGATCATACGTGTTGAATGCTACAACTGGAGAACGCGAACGGATCTCTCGCATCGTGCGCATGCACGCGAACTCTCGCGAAGAAGTGCAGGAAGTGTTTGCCGGAGAAATTGCGGCGGCCGTCGGACTCAAGTCCACATTCACCGGACACACGCTCTGCGATGAAAAGGATGCAATTGTGCTCGAATCCATCAAGGCGCCAAACCCGGTCATCTCCGTGGCCATCGAACCAAAGACAAAGGCGGACCAGGATAAGATGGGCATCGCGCTCCAGAAGCTTGCGGAAGAAGATCCATCGTTCCGCGTGCACACGGATGAAGAAACGCTCCAGACGATCATTGAAGGGATGGGCGAACTTCACCTTGAAATTATCGTCGATCGCATGAAGCGCGAATTCGCAGTGGAAGCGAACGTCGGAAAGCCACAGGTTGCATATCGCGAATCCATCAAGGGTGAAGCCGAAGCCGAAGGGAAGTACGTCCGTCAAACGGGAGGTCGCGGTCAGTACGGTCACTGCTACTTGCGCGTCAAAGCCAAGGAACGTGGCGGCGGATACGAATTCCACGATGAAATTAAGGGCGGTGTCATTCCACGTGAATACATTCCAGCCGTGAACAAGGGGGTTCAGGAAGCGCTCACGCGCGGTGTGCTCGCCGGGTACCCGCTCCAGGATGTTGATGTCACGCTCTACGACGGAAGCTTCCACGAAGTTGACTCGTCTGAAGCCGCCTTCAAGATCGCCGGTTCCATGGCGTTCCAGGAAGCGTGCCGACGCGCCGGACTCGTCCTGCTTGAGCCAACGATGAAACTCGAAGTCGTCACACCGGAAGAATTCATGGGTGATGTGATCGGAGACTTGAACTCGCGACGCGGTCAGATCAACGAAATGACGGATCGCATGGGCATGAAGATTGTGAGTGCCATGGTTCCGCTCGCTGAAATGTTCGGATACGTCACGACGCTCCGCTCCCTCTCTCAGGGTCGCGCCACGTCTACGATGGAATTCGATCACTACGAGCCGGTGTCCGCACACGTCGCCGAAACGATCATCGAAGGTCGCAAGAAGAAATAACGGAGGGGCGCATCGCATGCGCCAATCAAATCAAATAATCGAAACGAAAACGCAGATCGCAAGGTCTGCGTTTTTGCATACGGGGAAGCGGTGATCAGGAAGCGGGAAGCGGATTTCTGATCACTGCTTCCCGCTTCCTGATCACTTCGAAAATTGACGCCTCCTTCAATCCCTGTTTTACTGCGCGCGTGCCAACTGTCCCTTCTCAATACAGAAAGGATTCACAATGTCGTTGGATGAACAGATTGCTCGTGCGCAGAATTTCTACGATTCGCTCAGCAAGCCACGGTCTCCGAGAGACAATCTCGGTCCACCGGTTGAAGCGACGGGCGTGATCCGGATCGTTCAGATGCCGGAAGGTCAAGCGCCTGACGAGATCAAGATGCAATGGATCGGACTCGAGCTCCCATGTCATCCCTTCGAAGGATATCCTGATCAATGCATGGACGAAGGCGTCCTTGATCACAATCCGGTGGAACGAAATGAACGAGGGTTCAGTGTTCCGCAGGACAAAGCGATCGAAGCGCTTGAAGCCGCAGGTCGCACCGACGCCGCCCGCTGGTGGCGAGATC
>JAHFIK010000003.1:0-18232 GCA_023246415.1 Candidatus Uhrbacteria bacterium | reverse complement strand
CCTGCGCCCCGAAGTTCACCGCAGGTGAACGAAGGGGCGTTGACGGAATGTCATTTTTATGATATTCCTGCTGCGGGCGAATCGTTATTTCAACGCGTTCAAGGAGTTATCCTGTGTTAGAACAACAAACGTATGTTTCTGGTCCCGAGGCTGATCGTGTCCTCTGTTTTCCAACGGAGAACGATCCGAGCGCCACGCTCACGCAAGGGGAGTGGCTTGTGATGATGCTGAGCCAACGCTGTTCACCGACGTCGATGCGCGATCAGTGCCGAATCGTCGATGCGGCGCTCGACGGAGTCGTCGTGACTGGTGATGACGCCACGCTAGCTGCGTTGCGTCAGATGACCGCGGAATGTGCTCGAAACGTCCTCCAAGACGTATTTGGCCGCATGCCCGGAGAAGCGATTTCAATGGAAGATCGCATTCGCTACATCCGGATTCTGTTATCGGACATCCTCCAATCGTTTGCTGATTTCCATTTGGCTCAGAACCTCTTGGATCACGGCATTTCGCTCGGTCGAACGTTCCTCTCAGATGTGCTGACACGGTCTGCAGATGGAGAGCATGTCTCCGAGGAGGAGAAGCGATTGTTCAGAAGGGTGTCATCCGACGAACACGTCATGATCGGATTTTGTCCGGATGACCGAAGCGCGATTGCACGACAGGTTCAACTGTTTGGCACATAAGCGCGATCTCGCAGCGCCAGATGGGCGCGAAGGGGCTCGAACTAAAACGAGCCTCTTTTCATTTTTAGAGCACAGTGCACAAGGCACAGAGCACAGGCTGATCTTTGTCAGCCTGTGCTCTGTGCCTTGTGCACTGTGCTCTCACGCATTGACGTTTCTTATTTTTTGTGGCAAATTCCGCGCAGCTTCCTTTTGTTTTTTTGGAGCTTGCCCTTTTTTCAAATCAATAACCCTCAAATCGTCCGACCGTGTCGGACAGGAGGCTGTGATGACTGCTCGTAAACCGAATCCAGATGAGGAATTAGCCAGAAACGCATACGCACACAGTGACCCTGAAAGCTTGGTCCCCACGAGTTTAGCGAATGGCCTAGATGCATCCATTGAACGATTGCGTGAACTGGTGGGCAGCGGACTCGATGATCGGTCATTGATCATGCTGATCGCAAAAGACGTGTATCAGCGCGATCTCTTTGCTGAACTGGTTAAGCTTCGGCGTCGGAGTGGAACATGGCCGGCGTTCGTACACGCCTTTCTCGATATGCCAACTGAGGCATGGGACAATGATGGTGGCGATTTAGATCGAGACCACATTCACTTGCTTACGAGCGCACACTGCCTGCTCAATCCAAATACAGGTGTCGGCCGGGCTGTTCGTAAGGCGATCACATCCTCGGATCATCCATTATTCGAGGCATTCGACCTCGAGACCTACTGGATGGACCAGATCCGTCAGTTTATCGGGGCTCGCAATTATAAGCGTGCGTGGGAAATGATCAGGCAAGCGTATCGCGGATTACCGCGGACGAATCTCGATCCTGCTGAAGGGCCGGAAGATTTCGATCTCAATGCGTCGAACGCCAGTTCGGAACGTCGGTGCTGTCATGTGGAAATTGGCGTCATTCGTCGCCTGATCGAGGAGCTGTTCAATGCGATGCTCGAGGCTCGTCAGGTTGATGCTCACCCGGAACCATTCGGTGAAGCGCAACGCGACAACATTGATCGTGCTTCGTACGAGTTCGCGATCGCCATGAGTCACACGTTCTCGGTCAAGGCGTATAAAATCGCTCGGTCCCTGTATCGCAAGAAGCAACGAACGACGCAACGCGCGAAGTCGCTCAAACCGCGCGATCACACATCGGCGAAGCAACGTCGGTCGCACCGCGCGGCATAACCTGAGGGTTGATTGAACACACCGGCCGGCTCTTGAGAATCTTCTCAAGAGTCGGTCTTCTGTTTTATGAAAGAATGACGGATGACAAGCGACGGATTCCGGATGTTATTGAAAGAGATGAGGCTTGGCGAAACAAATGACCATCATTTTGTCATCCCCCGTAGCCCCGTTCGACGGGGCGAAGGGGGATCGCTTTCTAGAGAAAGGTGTTGAGCAAGCTAGAACAACCGACTTCGCAAACAGTCTTGTAGAGGACTCTTCGAGACCATCGTATCAATTCGATCGTCTTCATCTGTTTGTTATTCACCTCTAGAAAGGGGTTCTTCGCTTCGCTCAGAATGACAAAGAGGTTGTCACCCTCATTCACTCCCTTTGTATCACAAAGAACGCCTCGCGATACTCTTTGAACTCGTGACTCGTGACTCGTGACTCGTGATCTCTCCGCATTGACGTTTGTCTTAAAAAATGCCATGTTCTTGTCTCTGAAATCGGTTGTCGAACATTCAGAAAGGAACATAGAGAACGATGTCGAGCCCGAAGCGTCGAGGATATGCAACACTTGATCTTCACCATCCGAATGCCGAGTCTGCAAAAGCGCAGCTCGTGACGTTTATTCAAACGCGCGGTCGCCGTGCGTTCAGTCTCGAAAAATTGATTCGCCAAATCATCGCCTCGCCGCACGCGACGGTTCTGATGGAATGCATCTTTGAAGAATCTGTCAGATCAAGACTAACATTGCTTCAGTACGGCACGCTGATCGACACGATTATCGGATTCGGTCGCGATCAGTATGGTCCGGGCAAGCTCAACGCTGAGCGGATCAGCCGGCTGTTGATGGCAGATTCGGATTTCGCAATGATCGAGATCGGCCGGTATTACCACGATGTGATCGGATCAAAGACGCACCCCTTGTACGTCTATCTCTATCCGGATGCGTATTGGGCCTGGTCAGTCGATTCTGCGATCAGGGAGCGGGCATGGGCTGAAGCCTGGAAACGGCTGTGTCAGGCGGCGATTGGGTTCCCAACGCTTACGCCACCAACGCCAGAAATACTGTCTCAAACCCCGTCACTCCGTATTCGTCGTCAGCAGGGGATGTGCGTCCCCGAGCTCCCGATCCTGTCGTCGTTGCCGCCGAATCGCCATCCGGACGATTTTCACCATCCGGCAAGAAATCAGGCGCTTGGCGAAATCCTCAAACGGCTATTCGAGGCGATGAAACGGGAGGGTCTTGTTGCAGGCGGTCTCTCAGCGCCAGAACCAGCGCTTGATACACCGGATCATCTGCTATATGCGAGGGTTGGTGGCACGCAGATGGTTTGGAACGGAAATTTTACCAGGAAAATCCCAAAAGTGACCGACGGCGGCGCGATGGCCTGGTGCCTGTCTAACTACTTCAACCCACCCCCGCCTCCTCCACCTCCGGAGCCGCGAAACCGCTCGCATCGCACGGCTGAGCAATCGCGTCATCGATCCTGGCAAGGGACCGGGCGCTCCCGCTATCACCGCTGGTAGTCTCTTGCCTCTCGTTCCAGTTCAGTCTCTGCCGGCTGTCGGGTTAACCCCTGACGGCCGGCGTTTTTTTAGGTCCGTAGGCGCGTAAGTCCGTAGGTCCGTAGGCCGGATCTGAACCTACGGACTTACGGACTTACGGACCTACGGACTTGTCACCTTGCCATCCGCCTCATCGCATGATGAGATATCTCTCATATGGGCCTCAATCACATCCTCGATACCGCACGAAAACTGGGCATTCCAGTCATTATCACGAATGATCGCGGCGAATCGCCGCAAGTTGTCATGCCATTTGAGGATTTTGCCTCAATGGTGGGTGTTTCGACCTCTGTTAATAAGCGTCCGCGTGTCTCTAAAACAGAAGATGAACACGACGAGATCGCCCAGGCGCTCGCAGATCTCGCCAAGGAAGAAATGGAGCGAGGTGCCCGTGCCACCGGGGGAGCACCAGAAGAACTTGGTCTTGAAAAGGAAGAGCGCTTCGTCGAGGAGAATTTCTACTTCGAACCCCTCGAGGAAGAGGCGAAACAAGGCTAGGGATAGGCAGTAGCGAGTAGCGAGTAGCCAGTAGGAACGCGTTCTACCGGCCACTGCCTACTCGCTACTGCCTCATGCGCTGACGCGAGATGGTAAAAACTCCTGTTTTCGGGGTGAAATGAAAATGGAAAACGAAATGCACATGTCCATTTTCGGCTTAATCTAGCCAAGAATTGACCCCTTGCGCCATTCGGTAACCTCTGTTATACTCGCCCTTGCTCAATTGAATTTATCAATTATTTCTCTAAATAACGCCTCATCCAAAGCCATATGGCCGAAAAATTCGAACGCAAAAAGCCCCACGTGAACGTCGGTACAATCGGCCACGTGGACCACGGAAAGACCACCCTCACGGCAGCGATCGTGACGGTTCTCTCCAAGAAGGGATTCGCCCAAGCCAAGGGCGTAGATGCTTTTGATAAAGCTCCAGAATCAAAGTCTCGCGGAATCACCATCGCAACCGCGCACTGTGAGTACGAAACGGAAAACCGCCACTACGCACACGTCGACTGTCCAGGGCACGCGGACTACATCAAGAACATGATCACGGGTGCCGCCCAGATGGACGGAGCCATCCTCGTTGTGGCCGCCACAGACGGACCAATGCCACAGACAGCAGAGCACATCTTGCTTGCTCACCAGGTTGGCGTTACCGAAATCGTCGTGTTCCTCAACAAGTGCGACATGGTTGACGATGCAGAATTGATCGACCTCGTTGAACAGGAAGTGCGCGATCTCTTGAAGAAGCACTCATTCGACGGTGACAACGCCACAATCGTTCGCGGTTCCGCGTTGAAAGCGCTCGAAAATCCAGAAGATGAAGCGGCCACAAAGCCAATCTGGGACCTCATGAACGCGCTCGATACGCGCATTCCAGAGCCAGTTCGCGATACAGAAAAGCCGTTCCTCATGGCCATCGAAGACGTGTTCTCCATTGAAGGTCGCGGAACGGTCGTCACCGGTCGTATTGATCGCGGAATCATCAAGGTGAACGAAGAAGTTGAAATCGTCGGACTTCGTGAAGAACCAATGAAAACGGTGGTTACGGGGATCGAAATGTTCAACAAGTCCCTCGACGAAGGTCGCGCTGGCGATAACGCCGGTCTCCTCCTCCGCGGAATCAAGAAGGAAGAAGTGGAACGCGGAATGGTGCTCGCAAAGCCGGGTTCAATCACCCCACACACGGAATTTACGGCAGAAGTGTACGCGCTCACAAAGGAAGAAGGTGGCCGCCACAAGCCATTCTTCGCAGGCTACAAGCCACAGTTCTACATCCGAACAACAGACGTGACCGGTGAAGTGACCCTTCCAGCCGGAACAGAAATGGTCATGCCAGGCGACACCGCCAATGGCATCTCCGTGAAGCTCATCACGCCAGTTGCAATGGAAGAAAAGATGAACTTCGCCATCCGCGAAGGCGGCAAGACCGTCGGCGCAGGCGTCATTACCAAGATTTTGAAGTAACGTAACGAACCGCTCCCAAACGGGAGCGGTCCGCTCGTCTCTCCGAGGTTCGGACAGACAAGCGGGCCGCTCACCACTCAGAGCGACACGACTACTCCCATGGCCGACACCAAGAAGGTAAAGAAAGCTGAAACGCACCGCGTGCGTATCAAGATCCGTGCGTATGATCACAAGATCATCGATCAATCGACGCGCACGATCATTGATACGGCTGAACGCACGGGCGTGAAAGTGGTTGGACCAGTCCCGCTCCCAACGGAGAAAAAGAAGTGGACCGTCAACCGCTCAACTTTCGTTCACAAGTCGGCACGTGAGCAGTTCGAAATGCGAATTCACAAGCGAATCGTCGACATTCTTGATCCGAACGCAAAGACGATCGACGCCCTCACCAGCTTGAACCTTCCGGCAGGGGTGGACGTGGAGATCAAAATGTAGTAAGAAGGGGTTCGCACGGTATTCGCGGGTTTACGGGTTCACGTGTTTGCGGGTTTTGAACTCGCCAACACGGCAACTCGGAAACTCGAAAACAAAAAACAAAAATAAAGAATTTGTACCGCCTTGAGGCGGTCCGCAAGGAGTAAGTTGTCCTCTCTGAATTCTTCACTCGGATGAATAGAGAGTAATCGCCACGAGCGAAACGGCGGCGTTACGACATAACCTCCCTGGACAGGACTCATCAACGCGAGATCACAATTCAGATCACGATCCGCATCGCTCACCTGGTGAGCCGGGTGGATCGTATTCATTGATCGATCTCTTGATCGACCCATGAATGGCATCGCACGCTCCGAAGCCAGAGGAATGTACGTGACACGGTTGTGTCGTGTAGACTCCTCTGGTTTTTCTTGAACCAGTCTCGAAGAATCAGAAGCGCGAAGTCCTCCGCCCAATCAATGCTTGTTGGGACGGACCAATCCACTCACTCCATTATGAAGTTTATTGTCGGTCGGAAGATCGAAATGTCACAGCTGTACCGCCCCGATGGGACGGTGGTTCCTGTTACGCTCGTTGAAGCAGATCCATGCGTCGTGACGCAGGTGAAGTCCAAGGAGACAGACGGGTACTCCGCCGTTCAGATCGGATGTGACGTGCGCAAGCACCTCACGCAGTCAGAATCTGGACATCTCAAAGATCTTAAATTGTTTGGGACGTTGAAAGAATTTCGAGTCGAAGACGTTGCCGCGTTTAAGCGCGGAGACGCCATCGAAGCATCTGTGTTTGCTCCGGGCGATGTCGTCCATGTCAGCGGAACCTCAAAGGGCCGCGGATTTGCGGGTGTCGTGAAGCGCCATGGATTCCATGGACAGAAAGCGAGTCACGGACACAAGGACCAAGAGCGACGCTCCGGTTCCATTAGCGCCGGTGGTGTCCAGCACGTCTTTAAAGGACTTCGGATGGCTGGACGCATGGGTGTTGATCGCGTCACGGTTCGTAATTTAGAAGTGGTTGAAGTGCGCGAGAATCGGATCATCGCCATCAAGGGCGCGGTTCCTGGCGCACGCGGAAGTCTTATTGAAATCGTCTCCGCTCAATAAAGGTATGTCAAAGGCCCCACGTTATAACGTCGAAGGTAAGCAGACAGGCGAGGTCGAACTCAACGCCGCCCATTTTGGCGTCGCGGTGAATCCGTCCCTCGTGCACGAAGTCGCGATCGCACAGGCTGCGAACGCGCGTCATTCGATTGCGCATACCAAGACTCGCGGTGAAATCAGCGGTGGCGGAAAGAAGCCATGGAAGCAGAAGGGAACCGGTCGCGCACGCCACGGATCCACGCGTTCACCGATCTGGGTTGGTGGAGGAATCACCTTCGGTCCACGAAATGATCGCAACTACTCGGTCAAGGTGAATCGCAAGGTCAAGCAGAAGGCGCTCTTCATGACGCTCTCGGACAAACTTGCGCACGGCAAACTTGGCATCGTTGATCGATTTGCTCCGGCTGCGATCAAGACAAAGGAATTTGCGACGCTCTTGAAGAAACTTCCGGTTGGTTCGAACGTCATGTATATCGTTTCCGGATCTCGCCCAGAACTCGTTCGGATGGCGCGCAATCTCTCGAATGTGTACGTCGTCACTGCGAATGCCGTTTCGGTCATGGATGTCTTGCGGTACAAGACGGTGTTCTTTGAATCAGATGCAATCGACGCCTTTGAAAAGGTGCACACCGCATAAATTGTATGGCATTCTTAGATCGATTCTCCAAGAAACAGTCCGGACCTCCGCCAGCGAAGGCGGCGGCAGAGAAGACGGTTGCCGCAAAGGCCGCCGCTTCAACGGATGAAAAGAAAGCGGAAAAGACCTCGAAGAAGTCGAAGGCTGAAAAGGCAGACGTCGTGCGCCAGTCGCCGAAAGCGGGGATGTACGCCCATGTGCTCCGAAAGCCGCACGTGAGCGAGAAGGCGGCGATCCTCGCAGAAGGCGGCGTGTATGTTTTCGATGTTCCGGTGTCCGCAAACAAGACAGAAATCGGAAAAGCGGTTGAAGCTATCTACGGAGTCCACGTGGTTCAGGTTCGAACGTTGCGTGGAATTGGAAAAGTTGTTCGTCGCGGAAAGGTGCGCGGACAGCGGAATGCATGGAAAAAAGCGCTTGTTGAACTCAAGAAGGGGGAAACAATCGCGCTTGTTGAAGGAGTCTAATATATGCCGATTAAGATCCATCGCCCAACGACCAGTGCTCGCCGGAAATCATCCGTCCAGGATTTTTCGGATGTCACCAAGACCAAGCCGGAAAAGTCGTTGATTTTGATTAAGAAAGAATTCGCCGGTCGATCCAACGGAAAGATCGCTGTTCGCCATCGCGGATCCGGAAACAAGCGGTACATTCGCGATATCGATTTCCTTCGCGATAAGTACGACATCCCAGCACGCGTCACCGCGATCGAATACGATCCGAACCGCGGCGCGCGCATCGCGCTCCTCGTGTACCGAGATGGAGAAAAGCGCTACATGCTTGCTCCACAAGGTGTTGAGGTTGGCAGCGTCATCGTCTCTTCAAAAGAGAAGGCGGACATTGTTCCAGGAAATCGCCTCCCACTCGACAAACTTCCAGTTGGGATCACGGTCCACTCCATCGAACTTCAACCAGGGAAGGGCGGACAGGTTGCACACGCGGCAGGGTCAGGCGTCCAGCTCATGGCCGTTGAAGGAAAGTTTGCTACATTGAAAATGCCATCAGGTGAAATTCGGATGTTCCCAAAGGAATGTTCTGCAACGGTTGGATTGGTTTCAAATCCAGACTGGCGTCTTGTGCGCTGGGGAAAGGCTGGACGCATGCGTCACCGCGGCATTCGCCCGACCGTTCGCGGAAAGGTGATGAACCCGGTTGATCACCCGCACGGCGGAGGTGAAGGAAAGCACCCGATTGGTCTCAAGCACGCGAAGACCCCATGGGGACGACCAGCGCTTGGCGTGAAGACGCGCAAGCCAAAGAAGACGTCGACCGCATTGAT
The DNA here is from genome assembly GCA_023246415.1 of Candidatus Uhrbacteria bacterium. Classification (GTDB taxonomy): domain Bacteria; phylum Patescibacteriota; class Patescibacteriia; order 2-12-FULL-60-25; family 2-12-FULL-60-25; genus 2-12-FULL-60-25. The sequence continues at coordinate 9,411 of JAHFIK010000003.1, read as the reverse complement.
TATCTCGCGTCGCCCGAAGAAATAAACTCCTATGTCACGAAGTTTGAAGAAAGGCCCATACGTTGATGAGAAGCTTCAGAAAAAGCTTTCCAAGTTGACGCGTGGTGACAAGACCCCTGTGAAAACATGGGCACGCGCATCGACGATTACGCCGGAAATGGTTGGATTTGTCATCGCGATTCACACCGGAAAGACACACCTCCCTGTGTTGATGACGGAAAATATGGTTGGTCACAAGCTCGGTGAATTCGCGCCAACGCGCAAGTTCGTCAGACACGGCGGAAAGATGATGAAAGAGATTGAGCAGAAAGCCGCAGCGCCAGCCGCTGCTGCGCCTGCCGCAAAATAACGTATGCAGGTTCACGCACGACTCCACCAACTCCGCATGTCGCCTCGCAAGGTGCGACTGATCATTGGAATGATCCGCGGGATGACGGCTCCAGCCGCCGTTCGACAGTTGGAATTTGCTCCGCAAGCGGCTGCGCTTCCTGTTTTGAAACTGTTGAAGAGCGCCATGGCAAATGCAGAGCACAATTTCCAGATCGATCCAGCAACGCTCCGTGTCGCAAAAATCACCGCCGACGGTGGTCCGATTCTCCATCGCTATACGCAGAAGGCCTTTGGCCGCGGCGCACCGATCCGAAAGCGGACCGCGCACATCCACATCGTGTTGAGCGATGAGCCGATTTCGGACGTCCACAAGAGCGCCGGGATGAAGAAGATTGACGCAACAGTGATCACGAAGAAGGCGAAGAAATCCTCAACAAAGGCTGTTGCGAATGTTGAATCGGGAACAGAAGCCAAGAAGAAGCCGACGAGCGCTAAAACACGCGCCGCGAAAGCGAAGAAATAACCGCTATGGGACATAAAGTACACCCAACACTATTCCGCATTGGCGTCACGAACACGTGGCCGAGCCGTTGGTTTGCGCGCGGCAACGCGTTCCGCAAGCAGCTTCAGGAAGATTTGACGATCCGCGGATTCATCCAGAAAGAGTTGAAAGAAGGAGCGGTCAGCAAAGTCACCATCGAACGGATGCGTGGCGTTGTGGGCATCACGATTCACACAGGCAAGCCGGGATTCGTTATCGGTCGTGGAGCAGCGGGCATCGAAGAGCTTCGCAAGAAGATTTTGAAAACCTATTTCCGCGGACGCCGGGTGAATCTTCGTCTTGATGTCGTTGAAATTCCAAAAGCGAACTTGGACGCCGCGATTGTCGGTCAGCAGGTTGTTGCCGATCTCGAACGACGCATGCCGTTCCGCCGCGTCTTGAAGCAGACGATTGAGCGCGTGAAGAAGTCCGGAGCGCTCGGCGTGAAGGTGGCGGTGTCCGGTCGTTTGAACGGTGCGGAAATCGCACGTCGCGAATGGCTCTGGTGGGGGAAGATTCCGCTCACCTCCCTTCGTGCGGATATTGATTACTCGCAGAATATGGCAAAGACGGCAGCGGGTGTCATCGGAGTGAAAGTCTGGATTTACCGTGGAGATGTGTTCGAACAGGATCGCCTTTCGATGTATCAGCCAACGACGCCAACGCGGAATCGCGGAGAGCGGAGCGGCGGAGATCGTCGACATGGCGGCGGTGGGGATCGACGTGGCGGATTTCGCCGCGAAGCTCCTGCAGCCTCAGAACAACCAACCGCCTAGGTTGATGCATGGAAGCAAATTACTGTTATGTTAATTCCAAAAAAGGTTAAGCATCGCAAATGGCACAAGGGCCGGGGACGGTTCCGCCGGATTGCGACGAGCAAAACATCTGTCGCGTACGGTTCATACGGATTGAAGGCGCAGTCGCCGGCGTGGGTGTCCTCTCGTCAGATTGAAGCGTGTCGTCGCGTGCTCACGCGGTATCTCCGCAAAGGTGGAAAAATCTGGATCCGTATTTTCCCTGATCACCCAATCACCCGAAAGGGAAGCGAAGTTCCGATGGGTGCCGGAAAAGGCGCGGTCGAATTCTACGTCTGTGAAGTTCGCCCAGGAATGGTTCTCTTTGAAATCGATGGCATCCCGGCTGATAAGGCAAAGGAAGCATTGAAGCTCGCCGCATTTAAGCTCCCGTGCACGGCAACGGTGGTCGCGAAAGAAGGACAATTGCTATGACGACAAACGAACTTCGAGCAGAATCGGTCGAGCGTCTTCGCGAGGAGGCGGTCAAGCAACGTGCCATCATCCGTGATCTCCGATTTACCATCGGAACACGTGAACAGGCTCACGTTCGAGACCTTCGGAAAGCGAAGCGAGAACTCGCCCGGATCGAAACCGTTCTTGCGGACAACGAACGCAAGGCATCAACCAACGCATGACCCAACGTATGACTCAAGAATCAATGAAACGCCGCCGATTGCGCGGAACCGTCACCTCGACGAAAATGCAGAAGACGATTGTCGTCCGCGTGGATCGCCATGTGACGCATCCGATGTACGAAAAGGCGTACGTGGTTTCGAAGAAGTACAAGGTCCACGAACCGGCCGGAGTGGCACACGTGGGTGATGTGGTTGAGTTTGAAGAGTGCCGACCGATGTCTTCGGATGTGCGTTGGCGGTATGTGAAGACGTTTAAAGCGGCAATCGCCTAATCTTACACTGATATGGTTCAACATCGAGCAATGCTCGTCGTCGCGGATAACAGCGGAGCCAAAAAGCTCCAGGTGATTCGTGTCCTCGGCGGGTACAAGAAGCGCTATGCCTGGCTTGGCGACGTCGTGACCTGTGCGGTGAAGGAAGCGGTCCCGCATGCTGCCGTGAAGAAGGGAGATGTCGTTCACGCTGTTCTCGTTCGCACGGCAAAAGAAACACGCCGACCAGATGGGACGTATATCCGATTCGATGAGAATGCTGGCGTGATTATTGATCGAAAGACCAAAGAACCGAAAGCCTCACGTATTTTTGGACCGGTCGCGCGCGAATTGCGTGCCAACGGGTACACGAAGATCGTCTCGCTTGCGCCAGAAGTCTTGTAATATGAAACTCCGAGTTAAAACAGGTGACCTCGTGAAGGTCCTCGCCGGCAAAGACCGCGGCAAAACCGGGAAAGTCGTTCAGACCTTTCCGAAGATGAACCGCGTGGTCGTTGAAGGCGTGAACATGTCGAAGCGACATTTGAAGACGCGCAAGCAGGGAGAAAAAGGTCAGATCATCGAATTCTCCATGCCGATCCACGTTTCAAACGTCTTGCCGACGGGTGACGACGGAAAAGGACGCCGACACCGCGTCCACCGCCGACTCTCGGCTCAAGGGAAATAACGTATGACACTGAAAGAACGCTATCTCAAGGAAATCGGCCCAGCGCTCCAAAAAGAGCTGAAGATTTCGAATATCCATGCGGTCCCTGCGCCGACGAAGGTCATCCTTTCAGTCGGGATCTCGCCATCGAAGCATAAGGATGGAAAGTTGCTCGAAACGGCGGAAGAAGTCCTGACGCGCATCAGCGGCCAGAAGCCGGTGAAGACAAAGGCGCGCATCTCAATTTCAAACTTCAAAACGCGTAAAGGACAGGTCATCGGACTTATGGTGACGCTGCGCGGAAAGCGGATGTGGGATTTTATCGATAAGTTGGTGGCCGTCACCTTCCCACGGATCCGCGACTTCCGCGGAATCCCAACCACGATCATCGACAGCACGGGAAATCTTTCCTACGGATTTGCGGAAAATTTGGCCTTCCCGGAAGTGCGTTCCGATGAAGTGGAACGTGTCCACGGTCTTCAAGTCACTATTACCACCACAGCGACGAACACAGCGGATGGTCTGGCGTTGTTCAAAGCGATGGGGTTCCCATTCCAGAACTAATCTATGGCAACCGAAAGTCAACGAGCCAAATCACGCCGAAAGGCGAAGTACACCACGCGGATTGTTCGCCGGTGCTGGCGGTGTGGTCGTAAGCGCGCCTATATGCGCGACTTCGACCTGTGCCGCATCTGCTTCCGCGAATTAGCCAACCGCGGGGAAATCCCCGGCGTGAAGAAATCAAGCTGGTAATGATATGCATACCGATCCTATTGCTGATTTCCTGACTCGGATCAGGAACGCTCAACACGCTCATCGCGAGACGGTTGAATCACCGTCCTCAAAGGTGAAAGTGAAGATTGCGAAGATCCTTGAGTCAGAAGGGTTTGTTTCGGACGTGCATGAACGAACGGAGGGTGCGAAGAAAATCGTCACCATGTCGCTCAAGTACGAAAACAGCGAACCGAAAATTCGTTCGATCAAGCGAATCTCGAAGCCAGGCCTTCGTATTTACCGGAAGTCGAACGAACTCCCACGTGTCTTGTCTGATCTCGGTATCGCGATCATCTCGACGTCTGCGGGAATTATGACGAACAAGGATGCGCGCCGACGCAAGCTCGGTGGCGAAATCTTGTGCGAAATCACCTAACCTATGTCACGCATTGGACGCAAACCCATTCAGATTCCGAGCGGCGTGGATGTCACGCTCGCTGGATCCGTGGTGACCGTAAAAGGTCCGAAGGGAACACTTACCGTTCCGTTGCACGCACATGTCAGCGTTGAGGTCACGCCGGAAAAGGTGATCAACGTGAAGGTGATGAACGAACAGGCGATCGAAGATCGTGCCCTCTGGGGAACGAGCCGGAAGCTGATCGCGAACGCCATCGACGGAGTCATCAAGCCATTTGAAAAGAAATTGGAATTCATCGGTGTTGGATATAAAGTATCGGTCGCGGGAAATACGGTCGTCATGGAAGTCGGTTTTTCTCACCCGGTTAAAATGGAACTCCCAGCTGGAATTTCTGCCGCCGTTGAAAAGAACGTTCTGACGTTGACCGGCATTGATCGCCAGATGGTTGGAGAAATCGCTGCCCGCATCCGACGCGTTCGACCTCCGGAACCGTACAAGGGGAAAGGGATTAAGTATTCTGATGAGGTCGTCCGTCGCAAGGCTGGAAAAGCTGCGAAGGCGAGCGCCGGATAATCACCAAAGGTTATGAAGAGCAATCTCATGAAAGAAATTAAACGGGTCCGGCGTATTCGCCGCGTCCGTTCCCGCGTGAAGGGCGTCCCAGAACGTCCGCGACTTGCGGTGTTTCGATCGCTGAAGCACATCTCTGCCCAGATCATCGATGATACGAAGGGGAAGACGATCGTGTCGGTTCGCGATACGGATGTGAAGGATGCGAAAACGAAGAAGCCGACGGAAATCGCACGCGAGGTTGGTAAACTCATCGCAGAAAAGGCAAAGGGCGCAAATGTGACCGCCATTGTCTTTGATCGACGGGATAAGAGGTATCACGGCCGCATCCATGCACTCGCCGAAGGCGCGCGCGAAGGCGGTCTCCAGTTCTAAATTCTATGACGGACGACATGACACAACAGCAGAGCGCGACACCAAGCGCGACACCAGCCGAACCGGTTGCCGCACCGGAGAACGCCCCAGCCGGAAACGGACGCGGTGATGCGCGATCGTTCCGGATTCGACGTGGCGGTCCAGGCGGTCCAGGCGGAGCCGGAGGACGCGGACGCTTTGGTGGCGGACGTGGCGGTGCGCGACGGGATGATCGACGTGCGGATATCCCTGAACAGTCTGATTACGAGGAAAAGACGATCGAAATCAATCGCGTCACACGCGTGACCAAAGGCGGAAAGCGCATGCGTTTTCGTGCGCTTGGTATTGTTGGAAACCGAAAGGGTCGCGTTGGATACGGGATTGCAAAAGCGGTCGACGTTCAAGGGGCGAACATGAAGGCCTTCACCAAGGCTCGAAAAGCGCTCATCACTGTTCCGATTGTGAACGAAACAATTCCGCATGAGGTGCGAACGAAGTATTCTTCGGCAAAGATCATCATCAAGCCAGCACCAAAAGGAACGGGAGTGAAAGCCGGGGGAGCGGTTCGTCAGGTCCTCGTGCTCGCCGGGATTCCGAACGTGATCTCTAAAATTCTCGGTTCATCGAACAAAGTGAATAACGTGAAGGCGACCATGAAAGCGTTGAAACTGCTTCGTGCCGCGTCGCTTCCGCAGAAAGAAGAATCAAAGACAGATAGCTCGAACGCCTAGGGGTATCCCGACGCACGACGTACTGATATGACTGAACTCTCTCTCCACACCATCAAGCCTGCGCAAGGCTCACGAAAAAAGGCGTTCGCCCGAGGTCGCGGTGAAGGTACCGGACTTGGAAAAACCGCCGGTCGCGGCACCAAGGGTCAGCGCGCTCGCTCCGGCGGTCGTAGCGGATTGGAACACATGGGTATGCGACGCGTGCTCTTGCGGATTCCAAAGGTTCGCGGATTCAAGTCGCACATGCCGCATCTTCAAACGATCACGCTTGCCGATTTGGAACGTTGGTTTGCGGCAGGATCGAAAGTCACCGTTGAAGGGTTGAAGGCAGCCAGCTATATCCCGGCTCGATCAAGCGGCGCGAAGGTGGTTCAGACCGGTGCGCTCACAAAGGCATTGACCCTGATTGATATTGCAACAACCCCGGGCGCAAAGGCGGCGATTGAGAAGGTCGGGGGTTCGGTTGGAACGGCCAAGCGGATTTCGAAGAAAGGGAAGAAGACGGTTCCAAACGCAAAAAAGAAATAAGGTTCTGGAGTTGCTGCGTCGGACGTCGTTGCGTCGTCCGAGCCGACGCACCATGTCATGATGCACGACGCAACGAATATGTGGCAAAAACTTCTCCAAGCTTGGAAGATTAAAGAGGTGCGGAATTCGCTCCTCTTCGTCATCGGGATGATGGTGCTGTTTCGCTTTTTGGCGAACATTCCGTTGCCGGGTGTTGATTTGAACGCACTCCAACAGTTTTTTAAGACAAACCAGGTCCTCGGTATGCTCAACCTCTTCTCCGGAGGAACGCTTGAGCATTTTTCGGTTGTGGCCATGGGCGTCGCGCCGTACATCACAGCGTCGATCGTGTTCCAATTGCTGGGCATGATTGTGCCGCGGATTGAAGAAATTCAGAAGGAAGGGGAAGCCGGCCGACAGCGCATTAACCAGTGGACACGCATTGCGACGGTGCCGCTCGCGATTCTCCAATCGATTAGCTTGATCGCCATGATGAAGTCATCAGCAACGCGCGTGCTGATCCATTCGGATTTCTTGTACTACGCCGCCATCGTTATGACGATGACCGCAGGGACGGTATTCCTCATGTGGATCGGTGAATTAATTACGGAAAAGAAAGTTGGAAACGGGATCTCACTGCTCATTTTTGCGGGCATCGTTTCACGCTTGCCAACGACATTCAGCCAGGCCATGACGAGCTTTGATCAGTCTCAGCTGTTCACCTGGGCCATGTATGGCATTATCGCCATTGTGATCATCGCCGGCGTTGTCTTTATCTCTGAAGCGCAGCGTAACGTTCCGGTGCAGTACGCCAGACAGGTGCGCGGTATGGGCGGAGGCGTGGCCTCTCAGCTTCCGCTTCGGTTGTTGATGGCAGGCGTGATCCCGATCATCTTCGCGATTTCATTGATCTTGTTGCCAACGATGTTTGCGCAGTTCCTTGTGCAGGCAAAGACGGCATGGGTTGCCGCGGCAGCAACGACCACGCTTCGATTCCTCCAGAACCAAACGATCTACGGCATCCTGTACTTCTTGCTCGTCGTCGGGTTCACCTATTTCTACACGTCTGTGGTGTTTAAGCCGGATGATGTGTCTGAGAACCTCCAGAAGCAGGGTGGATTCATTCCAGGGATTCGACCAGGTCCTCCAACCTCGGTGTATCTCCAGTCCGTGGTTACGCGAATTACGCTCGCGGGATCGCTCGCACTCGGTCTCTTGGCCGTGCTCCCAATGCTGTTCCAGGGATATATGGGAACAAAGACATTTGCCCTCGGCGGGACCTCGCTCCTCATCGTAGTGTCTGTAGTGATCGAATCGGTGAAGCAGATCGAGTCACATGTGACCATGCGGGAGTACGACGTGTACTAGGAGAGAAAAGCGATTGCAAAAAAGATCAAACCAAGCGGCGGGCGAAAGCTCGTCGCTTTTGTGATGTGGCGATCAGCTTATGGCTATTGGCTTTTGGTCAGAGTTACGATCGCTCATTAGATATCCTTTCTGTTAAAGCGAGGTTGATTCAATCATTTTTGAGCGGCCAAAAGCCAATAGCCATAAGCCGATCGCCCTACGACCCTTATGCTATACTGGCTTTTCTGACAGGTATGGCGTTTAGAGGGATCCATTCTCAAGAGGAGCGTGACCGCGTTTTCCGGACATTCTGGATCGCGGCCTGTTTTTTGTTGATTTCCGGATTTGTCATGCTTGCGATGTGGCGGATGCGGATGGATCCGAACGCGATAACGCCTTCGTCTCCTGCATTAACGACCATGGTGACGTGGCAGCTCTTTTTAGGAACGGCAGGCGTCCTTGCCCTCCTCGGGCTTCTGATTCGGCTGTTGAACGCCAGGGCATTTTTTGAGATTTTTTTAGGAGCTGCCCTCTTTTTGGGGACCTGGTCACTCGCGTGGTTCCTCATCCCGTGGGACGTTGCGCTCCTTGTGGCGTCTGCGCTCACGATTGCGCAAGCACGGATTCGACGCGTGATCATGCATGATCTGTTTGTGGTGATGGGGTGTGCCGGGATTGCGATCCACTTGGCGTTCCTCTTCCCATTGAAGGCTCTTGGGGGAATTCTCGCCGCCTTCCTTATCTATGACCTTGCCCAGGGGCGGCTTGCCGGCATTGCAATGAAGGTTGCGCGCGCCACCATTCGGCGAGGGGTGATTCCCGGGCTCATCATCCCAGCGAATCGCGTGGAAGCGATTGGTCCGATTCGTACAGCGGTTGATCATCCAACGGCGGTCTTCGTCGGAGCGGGGGATGCGATCCTTCCGGCAACCATTGTTGCCCGGGCTGCGTTTTCTGGATCGCTCCAAGCGCTCGTGGTCTCTGGTGGAATTTTGATCGCTGTTCTACTATTGGGGTCCCGCGCCTCGCTGAAGCCTGCTCCAGCATTGGCGTGGTTGCTTCCGGGTGCGGTCGTTCCATTTTTGATTCTCATGATATTTAAGCTTGTTTAATTATGAAATGGAATTTGGAATTTAGAATTTGGAATTTGGATCCGATCAGTCAAATTCCAAATTCCAAATTCCAAATTCTTCCCGTATGAAGAAACGACTCCGTGCTGTCATCCTCGGGCCACAGGGATGTGGGAAAGGAACGCAAGGCGAATTGCTTGCGGAAAAATTTGGTATTCCCGTGGTCAGCTCCGGCGACCTCTTTCGGGCAGAGATGACAAAAGGTTCAAGCCTTGGTCTCATTGCGCAGCAGTATGTGGCGACCGGTTGTTTAGCTCCGGATGAACTCGTGAACGGCATCATGTCGAGTCAGCTCAAGTCGCTCGATCTCACGCGCGGTTTTTTGTTGGACGGGTATCCGCGCACGGTGGATCAAGCCGCCTTCCTCCAACGGATCCTTCCGGTGAATGTGGCGATCTTTATCAAGATCCCTGATGAGC
>JAHFIK010000069.1 GCA_023246415.1 Candidatus Uhrbacteria bacterium | reverse complement strand
AAGCATGAGTACGTCCATTTTGGGCATTCGATCCTCACGGATATCAAAAAGAAAACGAACGTCCGCGATATTCACCTGATGTCGCGCATCTCCCACGACAGTTTTACGCGGCCGGAACTCTACATCAACTACACAAACCCGCTTTCACTCGGACGAACGAATTACGAAATCGCGCAGACCGGACCGTCGACGATTCATATAAAGACAGAAGCAATGGATCTCTCACTTGAGATTCGAAAGGTCCCGATGCTGGAACAAGGCAAGGGCTACATCGCCGTCTGCGGACGCGAGAGCGCGTACTACTCGCTCACACATCTTGTTGCGACCGGAAAAATCCTCGTTGAAAAAAAGTGGATTGAGGTCGACGGCGTTGCCTGGATGGATCATCAGTGGGCGAATGAGGGATACAACAAAGATCAGTGGAGCTGGTTCTGTATGCAATTAGAAAACGGGACCGAACTCATGTGCGTTGAATACGATCGCGGACAAGAATCTGCGTCCTTCTTTGATCTCATCAAAAAAGACGGACGCTCGGAACACGGCACGGATATCTTCTTCGCGCGCGGAACAGATACCTGGAAAAGTCCGAAAACAAAATCCGCCTATCCGCTCACTTGGGCGATTGAAATTCCAAGCCAACACATCCATCTCACCGTTACCGCGCCCGTCCCCGATCAAGAGATGGTCGCCGTTGAAGTCAATTACTGGGAAGGGCCGCTGGACGTCCAAGGCACCATCGCTGGAAAGCCCGTGCGCGGGGTTGGGTTCATGGAACTCGTCCGCCACGACGCCGGAAGCAACCTCCTTAGCATGGCCGGACGAGAGATGATCAAGAAGTTTTCAGCATTGAAGAAACTGCTTTAGATGCGACGACACATCACATGACGTAGGGGCGGGGCCATGCCCCGCCCCTTTGGTGATGAAACGCGTGATTAAGACAAACAACCGATTTTGTCATTCTGAGCGAAGCGAAGAACCCCTTTCCAGAAGAAAGACGATGGGCAAGCTCCGACAACCGAATTCGCAAACGGTCTTGTAGAGGACTCTGCAAGACCATTTGCGAATTCGGTTGTTTCGCGCATGCTCGTTATCGCATTCTGGAAAGCGATTCTTCGCAGGCTCAGAATGACAAAAGAGGTTGCGCGCGTTGTTCTCAGCCTCTCTCATTCAACCTCCTCACCTCAACCGTCTCAAAACGAAAACGGGATTACGTTGCGAAAATGATCGACTTCGTACACAGGGATCTCAAGAGATGAAACGCGCGCGGCGCAATACTGATTAATTTCTTTCCACGGAATCATCGTGCCATCCATTTGCGGGAGCAGGCTCTGCCCAAACACAATCCCTTTTGGGAGATTCTTCGTCCGCGTGAGGATGCGAACGAGATGTTCGAGGTAATACCCGATATCATACATCCCTTCTCCCGCGCAGCCCGGGTGATATTCCAAAAAGAGGTAGCGATCTTTCAGGTCGACGGGATATTGGAGGAGCATCAACAGCACGATCACAAGATGCCCGCCGATCATCGGCGATTGCGAGAGATCCGTCTCCCTTGCACGCGGCGAGAGCGGTTGCGCGATCAGCGACGGTGGGATCCCGGTCTTTAAAAACGATAGAAGGAATGCGCGATCTTCTGCCGTCGGAAACTTTTCTTCAAACTTTGTAAAACTTTGTCCGTAATAGCATGGCACGCCTTTCGGAACCGCAAGCCAAGAGAGATGAGTGAAGTCGCTAATCCCATAGAGCGGCTTTTTCTTTTCTGCAACGAGGTCCCAGTCAATAAGATCCAACGTTTCCACGCACACGTATCCGCCGCGCACAACCCAAATAAAATCGGCGTCAGACTTCAACGCCTCATGGAATCGCTCAACCTTCTGCGGAATCGTCTTTGCGCCAGATGCGAAATCGATAAAAGAGATCCCTGCTTCGTTCAGAATCTCCAGCGGACGCTTCCAATACACATCGCCCTCGCGATCGAGGACGTCATCTTCTCCGCAGAGATCAACGAGGGCGAGGGTCATATGAGAGATACGGTAGAGAGTTGGAGCGGGTGGGTCAATCGGGGCATGGGGCATGGGGCATGGGGCATGGGGCATGGGGCATGGGGCATGGGGCATGGGGCCCATGAATAATCGACGACCGTCAAAGCGGGCACAACCAATTTTGTCATCCAGAGGAGTCGAGTCTGCGAGACGACGTGGGATCCCTTTCCAGCCTGATACGTATTAGAATTTCAAACCCTGTTTCAAAAAAACGGTCTCAACAACCGTTCTAAGAACCATGCGGTTTTCAGTCTCATCAACGTGAGAATTTCTCGGCTGGAAAGGGATCCCACGTCGTCTCCTCGCGGACTCGTCGACTCCTCTGGATGACAAAAAAGATTGCGATCAAAACAATAAAATCAACAATTTATCTTTTTCGCATCCCTTCTCTCCACGCTTTGATCTTTGCGTGATTCCCCGACATCAACACCTCCGGCACTTTGTGGCCGAGCCAGACTTCGGGGCGGGTGTATTGCGGGTATTCGCCCGTTCCGGGCTGTTGGGAAACGTCCGCGGGGCGCATGCAACCATCGCAGGAACATGAACAATCCCCGCAAGGGCGCGTGCGACGTGCCCCTACGTTGTCCGATGCGCGACTCGCGACTCGTGACTCGCCTGTCCCCCGTAGTTCTGACGAAGGGGGATGACTTCCTGATGTCCAACTCTCCTCTTCCAGACTCTCTTCCTTCCCAAGCACGCCAGGAATCTGCCGTGAGATCGAATCCATCATGACCATGGCCGGAAGTTCACCGCCGGTGAGGACGTATTCGCCAATGCGGAAGGATTCGTCGCAGAGATGATCGATGACGCGTTGATCGATGCCTTCGTACCGACCGCACAGAAACACAATGCGATCGAATTTCGAAAGACGGATGGCGTCCGCGTGCGTAAACGGCTTGCCGTTCGCGGCCGTCATGATGACGCACGCCTTTTTTGCCTTCGCTGTCTTCTTCCCATCTTTCTTTTTCCGCAATCCCAAATCCACGAGTGCTTCATGAAACGGCTCCGGTTTCATGACCATTCCCGGTCCACCGCCGAACGGCTTATCGTCGACCGTGTGATGGCGATCATGCGTCCAGTAACGAAGGTTGTGCGCCTTAAACGAGATCAATTTCGATTTCTGCGCGCGTCCAAGAATTGACGCATCGACGTATGAGCCGAAGACTTCTGGAAAGATAGAGATGGCGTCGAAGTGAACAGCGCGAGGCTTTTTTGCTTTCGTTTTGACGGACGTCTTTTTGAGAACCTTCTTCATAGGAATATGCATACCAGCTTACAGGAGGTCAGACAAAATGGAAAACAGTCTCTTTTGTCATTCTGAGCTTCGCGAAGAATCGCTTTCTTGGCTTGGAGGCCCATCATCCGATGGACGCCCACGACGAGAAAGCGATTCTTCGCACGGCTCAGAATGACAAAAATGAACGGTTTGCATTTCAATGTCACCATTATCCTAAATGGGTACGCCGTCGGCGTACCCCAACCGCGTCCTCCCTACGGACCCATTCGACTCACCTTCGCAGACTCAGGCTCGCTCAGGGCAGGCTCTACGGACGTACGCACCTACGGACCTATTCTCTAAAAAACAAAACTACAGGCTTTCGCCTGCAGTCCTGCTTTGAAATTTCGTCTTAGATTCCCAGATCGGCGAGATCGTCATCAGTGACGACACCGGCTTCTCCGTGCATCTGTGGCGCTGCGGCAGCATGCTCACGTGGCGGTTGCGTTGCCGCTTTCCGCTCATGGTGCTCTCGGCGCATATCTTCCGGTTCGAAGATTTTAAGGTTCACGCGCGCGTTATCCTTTGCGCCAACCGTCTTCAAGAGAATTCGGATTGCGCGGGCCGTTTGACCCTGTCGACCGATGATGTAGCCCATGTCCTCCTGGTTGATGTGGAGGGTGATGAGGACGCCGCGGTCGTCGACCGTTCGGTCGGTATGGACGTCATCTGGGTGATTCACGAGGGCCTTCACGACGTACTCAACGAACGCCTGGTCCTTTTGGAGTTCAGCCATATGCTGAAATAATGTAAAGGTAACTTAGAATCTTAGACGTCGCCTAATGGGCGAATCGTCGATGACCACGATAGCAAAAAAGGCCCAATTTGTCCATAGAACCACTTCGCTAGAGCCAGCAATGAAGCCATGTAGCCATGAAAAAATCCAGTCGGTTGACTGGATTGTTTCATGGCTACATGGCTTCATTGCTATTCTTTTTACGCCGCTTTCTTCTCCAACTTTGCCCGGCGTTTCTTCGAAATACGGGCGGTTTTTCGCTTTTCGCCCTCAACGATCTTCTGTTCCAGGAGGAGGTTCCAGACGGTATCCGTGCACTGTGCGCCCTTCACGAGCCAATGCTTAATCCGGTCCGCTTTGAAGGCGATCTGCTTTGGCTTGGTGCGTGAGTTGTAGGTCCCGAGGTTCTCAAGATAGTCACCCCACGGATCCTTCGACTTATCGAGAACGATAAGGCGGTAGAGGGGCTGTTTCTTCTTGCCAACGCGGCGCAGTCTGATGCTCAACATAGGATAAGTAGTGGCAGGATCGTACTCAAAGGCGCAGGAAACGTCAA
>JAHFIK010000037.1 GCA_023246415.1 Candidatus Uhrbacteria bacterium | reverse complement strand
AGCGGTACACCTCCCCCGCTTCCTTTAATGACGCACGAAGGTATTCGTCATCAATACTTCTCATTTTCCAGACCCCTATTGAGGAATCATGTCATCATCAAAGCGAGGAAGACTCCTGCACATTGAAATCGCCCTGGGCTCAAAAAGCGAATACAAACTCAACGCGACCCGACTCGGATGCGAGCGCGCCACGTTCAGGCCGACGATCGAGACGTTTGACATCGACTCTGGCGAAGATGCGCAACCGATTGGCATCATGGCCATGAAGGCGGGCGCAACCACGCGTGCCATTGGGGCACAAAAGCAAAATGGGTGCCGCAACAAATACTGCCTCGGTCTCGAAAATGGGATCGTCCGTTGCGATGGCATTTCATTCGACTCAACCATGGTCGCCCTCATCCGTCCGGATCGACGCATCTTCTATGCGCAATCCGCCGCCATCGTGATGCCGGAAGAATGTGTCCTCGAGGCAGAACGTCTTGGATTCAAGACGCACACCGCCGGATCCGTCTTCGCCCGCATGTATGGTGGAAGCGCGAACGACCCGCACGAGGCCATCACCTATTTCAAAACAAACCGAACGAACCTGATGGCGCACGCCGTCCAGATCGTTCTTGCCCAGGCCCATCTGTGACCGCGCATCCGCGCGCACTGCCGGGTTCCCGAGATGCTTCGAGGGGACCCGGATTCTTTTTTTAGAGCAAAGAGCAAAGAGTAAAGAGCAAAGAGCAAAGAGCAAAGAGCAAAGAGCAAAGAGTAAAGGATGATCGGGGGAAGCGTATTTGTGCGCAAGTACTTTAGCCTGCACACCCCCACTTTTGTCATTCTGATCCGCCGCGGCGGAGAAGAACCCCTTTCCAGTTGCGGGTGAAAGACAGACGCATACAACCGAATTCGCAAACGGTCTTATAGCGTCCTCTACGAGACCGTTTGCGAATTCGGTTGTCTGAGTCTACTCACCATCTTTCTCTAGAAAGGGATTCTTCTCCGCCGCGGCGGATCAGAATGACAAAAACGTCGGTTTTCAGCGATTACTCAACGTCTTCCTCTGGAAAGCGATTCTTCGCAGGCTCAGAATGACAAAAAAGATCGTTTCTCTGTGCAAAGCTACTAAACAGAGGAGATTTATGCTTTTTCTCTGCATACAGCCAAAAGTCAAGTCAAATTGACTAAAGACTGTTTTTGTGCTATATTTATAGATGTACATTGAAGTTTCGTTTCTTGTTTCAGCTCACGCTGACGCACAGATTCACCTTCGACAACACGCACAAGAACACACACCAGAGGAATACGAATGAACCTGAAATCAATTCTCGCGCAGTTAACGCATCTCAACCCACTCGCCGCATCCGCTCCTGCGAAGCCGGTTCAACCCATCTCGCAAGCAATCGCCTGTGAGGAGGTCTACACCGTCGATGACCTGACGATTTCGCTTCTCGTGTTTGACCGCTCCTCATCCATGACAAAGATGAGACGCGCCGCTGAACATGGACTGCGAACGCTCGTCAAAGACGTGCAGGCAAGCGACGGTGCCGATCACGTTGCGCTCGGCATCATCGTCTTTGACGGTGAATCGGATTTCGCCCTTCCGCTCACCATGGCGAAAAATGTGGATCCAAAAACACTGCACTACCGTACCGGGATTGGCACGAAGCTCTACGGCACGGTCTGCGAAGCGATTCACTATCTTCTGAAGATTAATCAATCACGTTCGATCAGCGGCCTGCAACCACTCAAGGTCGTCCTCACCGTCTTCACAGATGGCGCAGACGGCCGGTCGCAGAACATGCTCATCCGGTGCAATGAGTTCGCCGGAATCGCACGGCGTCATCACTGGACGCTCGACCTCATCGGATTTGGAACCGATGGTGTCCGCATCGCGCAGAAGATGGGATTCGTCGACCGTGACGGACGGTCTACCGGCATCTCGGTTCTTGCAAATGCATCGAGTCTCGATGACACCTTCGATGGCGTGGTCATTAGAACGTCGCACACCGCAACCGGTGCCCGACGCACTCATTCCGTCACCCCCGCACACACGCCGACCTAAGTCGGCACTCCGAAAATCGCGGCAGAAGAGAGCCTCTCTCTTCTGCCGCATTTTCTTTTCTCCGCCTGAGACCCACCCTCGGTCCCTCCCTTGGCAGGGAGGGAGGTTCTCTAAAGGGCTCTGTAAGAAATTCTTTAGAGAAGTCCCCTCCCTGCCAAGGGAGGGGCCGGGGGTGGGTCTCAGGAGTAATCCTGGGGCCGGGGGGAGGGTCTCCGGCAGTGTATAATTCTCACATGCGAAACGTTGTGGCGCATTCTCCAAAACAGATTTTCTTTTTTGATTGGACGAAGCTGGTTTCACTCATCCTGATCGGCGGGTACCTCTTTTATTGCATGACGCACACCGATCGCTGGCACATCATCGATGGCGCGAACACGGTGTTTCATGAAGCCGGCCACCTCATCCTCCGATTCATGGGGATCTTCGTTGGCGTCCTCGGCGGAACGCTCTTCCAGCTGGCGGTCCCCATCACCTGCTTCATTTCCGCCTGGTGGGGGTTGAAGCGATTCGAAGCGTCCATCATCGCCATCTGGATCGGACAGAACCTCGTCAACATTTCCGTGTACATGGATGACGCCATCGGGCGAAACCTTCAGCTCCTCGGCGGGGATTATTCCATCCATGACTGGTACTACCTTTTTACGCATACAAACCTTCTTGAAAAGTCACATCAGATCGCCACGGTCGTGCACGGGTTGGGATTTTTGGTTGCCATCGCAGGCGTCCTCTACGCGCTCTACTATGCCGCGTTCGATGAAGGAAGCGTGATTGTGGAATGAGTGCATAGTGCGTAGTGCGTAGTGCGTAGTGCGTAGTGCGTAGTGCGTAGTGCGTAGAAGGATCGGAGGATACTCTTTTGCAGACAAGTCCTTTAGCCCGTATCACCCCCACTTTTGTCATTCTGAGCGAAGCGAAGAATCGCTTTCTAGATGGGGATGACAGACAGACTCAGACAACCAATTTAGCAAACGGTCTCGAAGCGTCCTCTACGAGACCGTTTACAAAATTGGTCGTTCGAGACCGCTCACTACCTTCCTATGGAAAGGGATTCTTCTCCGCCGCGGCGGATCAGAATGACAAAAGTGGGAGCGATCACTTTAACTAACCTTGTCCATGATGCGCCCCTTCTTTTCTCAATTCGCCAATCCGTTAATTCGCCAATCCGCAATCCGCCATTCTAAATCCCTTCACCAATTAAAGAGCGCTCCCGTGAGAGACCGGGAGCGCAAAGGCGACATCGCATGAGGTGCGAACAGGGACGGTTCAGACTTCCGCGAGCAGAATCAGATCATCGCGCGTGAACGGTCCGTCTTTTTGTGTGACCTGAAATACAGGATCGGTGGTTCCCCCATTCAAACGGAGATCCATCACCGCCTCCCCATACGGTTCAACGTTCACGACGAGCCCGAATCCGATGACGGATTTTACCAGGGCGGCCACATAGGCGTACGTCGCGAACCAGAGACACTCCGTTTCCGTCGGCAACCGATATGGGACGTCATTGAGTCCGAACAAGATCTCTTCCCGTCCCACGGCTCGCTTCAGCGCGGCAAGCGCGAGCTTGGACTCAGGTTCCTGCGCAGAGGTGATCGGCAAATCGTCGACGCGCGCGAGAACGAGCGGATGCAGAAACGTCGGATACTTGCGAATCAGTTCGTGCCGAAGAATCGGCTTTGTCGATCGAATGTACGTCGGCTGCTGAATCTTAAATAGCGGATGTTCCACGTTCGTTTCCTCCCATATGTTCCAGGCCATCCCCGGAAGTGATCAACGTCACCCATGCGACGTTGACGGATGAAGGTATCGCACGGATTTCAAACGGTCAAGGATGGTTGACAAATCCGCCATTTTCTGATATAAGCGGCCTACGAATGTGCACGGATCATGCCCATTCCCAAGCGTAAAAAACGCTTCAACCAGATCCAGAAAAGAGCCCTTTTTTCAAAATGAATCAGCGTCAGACCCCCGTTTGCCGAAGTATCAGCCTTCAGATCGCCGAAACACACCATGGTCAACCGACCGGTAAAACCGTTATCTCGCAACCGCTTCCAACGGAACGCGCCTTGATCAGCGAATTTGTCGAGTGCATTAGCGCCCACCCGCACAAGATCGAGCACCTCGGCCGCACAGACATGGTCGCCCTCAGGTCCGTTCAACCTTCGCCATCCAGCCTGCTCTTCAAGGCAGTCCATGAGGCGTTCGCCGGACATCACCCGCTCGCGTTGAGGCCAGAGGTCCTCATGTACCTCATCACCTCAACCATCGCAGAAGCGGTGAAGCGGAACCCGGAAGGATATCGCCACCTGTTCACCAGCTCTGGCGAGAAGAAGACCATTGAGGTCAGACATGACGGACTCGTCCGCGGCGACCCGACAAGCTCGTGGCAACTCGTGTTCCCGATGTTCAACACCCAGCTCGCCACGTACGTGCCCTCAGCCATCATGTCGCACATGCTGCCTGAGTTCTCAACGGCCACGCCGGAATCCATGGCCGCCTCAATGGTGTCGTTCATGGACGCCGCGAGTCCGTTCTACGAGTACAGAGTGTGGACGAAGTGCGGCATTCCGGAGATTCGCTTGCTGGGAACCCCGGATGATTGGAACCAGCTTCTAAACGAAGCTCGGCAACTGGCATGCATCTTCCATAACGACCTCAAGGCGTACTTCGAACATCTCATTCCAGTGCTCGTCACGCTCGCCGAACAAGCGAACGGAGCTGCACAGGACGATCTGTTCTGGACGTCGATCTACAAGTTTCAATCCTGGTCCGGGAGCGATCTCTTCAACGGCTGGATCACCGCATTCCTCTACTATATTCAAAAAGAGAAACAGCTGGTCGTTAAACCAGCGAATCTCCTTGATTGGAACGCGTGCGGTGAAGGATACGCCTTCAAGGGCTTCGAACTCGGATGCGTCCCCTCGCACGTCTCGTCTGTCCCCTTCGTCTGGAATTACCTCGGTACCGAGATTCCAATGATCTTCATCGGCGGCGTCCTTGGTGTCGATGACGAAGACGGATATCTGACCCCCGTCCTGTCGTACGGCGTTCTCGAACGCTGACAACACCCCGATCTCTTCATCAGAAGAGATCAATTGTACCTTCGAGCCTCGCTCGGTCCCTCAAAAAGACCGAGCTCTCGATTGACCCTCGAATCCGCATAATCGGATTGGAGATTCTGAGAGAGACGTTAAGAGTCATCCCCCTTCGTCAGAACTTCGGGGGACAAGCGAGTTACGAGTTACGAGTTACGAGTTACGAGTTCTTAGAGAATCGTTAGACAGTCGTTACCATGCAAGTCCTTTAACACGTACCGCCCCCCACTTTTGTCATCCCCCGCAGCCCCGTTCGACGGGGCGAAGGGGGACCCCTTTCTAGAGGCGGACAACAGACAGATGCAGACAACCGAATTCGCAAACGGTCTTAAGGAGTCCTCTACGAGACCGTTTTACGAATTCGGTTGTCAGTGATCACTCAACGCCTTCCTCGGGAAAGCGATTCTTCGCAGGCTCAGAATGACAAAAATGGTTGCCGACAAATACACTGAACGCACAAACTCTTTTGCAAATGGTCTTTCAACGTCCTCTACGAGACCGTTTTACGAATTCGGTTGTCAGCGATCACTCAATACCTTCCTCTGGAAAGCGATTCTTCTCCGCCGCGGCGGATCAGAATGACAAAAGAGTGGGTCATCGCTTTAACCAATCCTATTCATCACGCGCTCCCCTTTCAATCCGTCAATCTTTTAAAGCGCACTCCCGAACGATCGGGAGCTAAAGACTGGATCGTGGCGTTGACAAAATGGCCGGAAATTGTTAAAGCGCCGTTATTCTGGCTGCTTGGCAGCATATGGGTCACAAGGTGTTTTAGTCTCGAACATTCACAAAAAGGGAAAGAAATGGACCTTCATCGGCAAGCACGATGTATTCAACCTCCTCTGCAACCGTCCAATGCGACCCTCACGGTCGTAATCGCCGGAATGGCGCTAGGTGGCGCGGAATGGATCGTCAGTGACTGGCTTTCCCGTATCGCGAAACGGCGGCCGCTACATCTCGTGCTCCTCCGTAATCAGAGCATTGAGTGGCCGCTGCCAAAGGGCGTCATCGTCACGCGACTCAACGGACAGGCTGTCCTGGAAAAACTGGCCATCATCGGTCAATCACTTGCCGCGAGCGGAAACCCGACGTGTCTGGCCCACCTCGTTTCACGGGAGGAACAATCTGCCCTTGAACAGGGTGGCGCCTTCGTCTATCAGGTCTTCCACAACGCGCGGTCCGGATGGCTCAACGAGCCCTCCGAACTTGATCGGACAAAGCCGGTCATCGCCGTGTCACACGCGTGCAAGCGTGATCTTATTACCGCAGGCTGGCAGGGCGACATTTCGGTGATCCACCACCTTCCGCGAAGCCGCGCATATCGCGCGGACGCACGGGAGTACTGGCGCAGTCAGTGGAGAATCCCCGTTGATGCGCGCGTCATTGGCATGATCGGTTCGTTTAAGCCACAGAAGAACTACGGATACGCGCTCCGCCTGCTCCGGCAACTGTTGGACCAGGGCGAAGAGTATTATCTCGCAATCCTTGGTGGACTCGTCGGATCAAAAGATCCTGACGAATGGCGTCGCGTCCGTGCGCTCGTTGATGAATTGAACCTGCGGCACCGCGTTGCGATGCCCGGTCCGGTCATCGACGCGGTGCAATGCACTCCCGCGTTCGACATCTTCTTGAACACGAGCCATTACGAAGGACTGAGCATCGCGACACTTGAAATCCTCACCGCAGGCATTCCTGCCGTCGTTAGCAACGTCGGTGGTCAAGGCGAAGTGGAGCATGCGGGCCTAACGCTCGTCGACAAGCAGGCATCTCCCGATGTCTGGTGCGAAGCGATCCGGAATGCGCCGGCAACGTCTGGCATTATTCCAACCTGGAACCGATTTCCATCCTATCGTCTCTGGACGCTCCATCATCTCACACGACCATTTGATCCGTCTGATCGAGTCCTCATTGTCACCGCCAACCTCAACAGCGGCGGGGCGCAACGATCGCTGGTAAACCTCGTCTGCGGGTTGAATGATGAGCGCGTCGCCGTTGCCGTGACCGGCGAAAGCACTGTTTCGGACTTCTACCGCCAGCTTGTCGACGCAGGCGTTTCGGTCTTTCGATCAGCACCAACCGGCGATCCGTTTGATAATGCGGAGACGATTATTGAGTACACGGTCCAACAGTCGATCGGGACGATCGTGTACTGGAACGCGGACGCTAAACTCAAGTTGCTTCTCGGGAAGGCGCTTAGCCACACGAAAGTGCGGTTCATCGACGTCAGTCCGGGCGAATACGCATTTGAGTCCATGCAGCAGGCGGACGAGTTCGGTCGTCGGATCTGCTACACCCATCTCGACTTCTACCGGCGGCTTGACGATCTCGTTCTGAAGTTCAACGGCAACGCGCCGAATCTGTTCTCCGGTCGCGTTTCCGTTATTCCGAACGGGGTATCGGTGCCGACCTGCGAAAAACGAGAATACCGTTCAACGGCCATTCCAAAAATTGCCGTCTGCGGGAGAATCGCGCCGAGCAAATTCCTGCTTGAGATCGTCGAAGCCATGGCGCGCGTACGGGACGTTTATCCGAACGCGGAACTCCATGTGTACGGCGACAGTCGGGCATTGGATCAGGGGTATCTAGAGGAGGTGCGAGCGCGCGCAGGCCGACACACCATCTTTCATGGCCCGGATTTCGACGCACGTGAGCGCTATTGCGAACACGATGTCTTCGTCACACTGGGAATCCATCAGGGATGTCCTAACGCCATTCTCGAAGCACTGTCCGTCGGCATGCCCGTCGTGGCGAATGATGACGGCGGCACACGGGAACAGATCATCGACGGCGTGACCGGTCGCCTCACGGCTTCGGTCTCACCGGAAGAAGTATCGATGGCGATCCTGTCGCTCCTCACCCATCCGGACCAGACACGCGCCATGGGACGCGCGGGTCGACGCCATGTCCTCGATCGATTCTCGATGCAAAACATGGTCGAGCGCTACCAGCATCTCCTATGGGGGATGCAAATCTTACAACAAATGACTGCTTAGCTTCAGAAACCGTCCGTCACGAAAGGAATACGTCTATGCAAAACCGAAATACAAATGTCGTCGTCTGTCGCTACTGTGGAAAAAGGGCTGAGAAAGGAAAAAACCATCACTGCCAGGAGATGAGGAAGAGCGGCTACACCACTGCACGCACCGCCAGCGACGATGATGGAGACTTCTTCATCTCGTTCGTTGTGGCCACAACGACGGATAACTGGCTCCTCGGCTATGCCGCGGGAGGTAACCTCTCCGGTGCCATCCTCGGTGACCTGCTCCGCGACGACGACAATCCCGTCATCACCGATCTCGTATCCGACGACCCAGGCGTGCCAGTCGCACCCGATCCCCTCGACGGTGGTCCGGCCGATACCGACACCACCCCGGGCGAAAGCACGCTCTCCTACTGAACGCTCACCTCACGCGTGTATGACTCACCACGTGTGAGGCAGACGCCGCGCATCTCTCAAGATGCTCGGCGTCTTTTCTTACACAAAACCCCGCCAATCGGCGGGGTTTCGGGTGGTAGCCCGTAGGGGAATCGAACCCCTGTTACCAGGATGAGAACCTGATGTCCTAACCACTAGACGAACGGGCCGGGGATGGTACGTGGTCCGTAGTACGTGGTGCGTGGGATTCAAAGAAGATCCCACGCACCACGTACTACGCACGACGCACTATTTATTTACCAATCCAATCCTCTGTCATTCTTACAAGCAGGAACGGCGCTTCATTCGGTTCTGCCATGAGTTCTTTGACGACGCGTTCCATGCGAATGCCTTGCGAGCCTTTCGCCAGAATCACATCGCCTGGCTTGATGAACTCCTGAAGAAACCGGCCGGCGTCTGCACTGTTCTCGGTATGACGAACGTTCTCCGGAGCAAACCCGACGGCCACGGCCGCATCGCCGATGCCGCGCGCGAGTGTACCACACGTCACCAAGAAGTCAACGCCGCTCTCTGCCACCGCGCGCCCAACATCCTGATTTCCAATCTCGGCATATTCCCCCAATTCGCGCATTTCCCCGAGTGCCGCGATTTTGCGTTGATCCCCTTTCACGCCAAGTTGCATGAGGTCATGCAGGGCGGAAATAACCGTCTTCGCCGATGCGGCATTGTACGTGTCGTCGATGATCGTCGTCCCCTTGATCCCAGGGATAATCCGCGTGCGGCCGGCAATGCCGTGATAGGTGCGCTCTAAGCGATCCAGCGCGGTCTGGAGCGGGATTTCCAGTCGACGCGCCACAGCGAGCGCGGATGCAGCCGCGAGGGCTTGCGGTCGGCCAATCGTGCCACGCAGATGAAGTTCTGAAACCTGTCCATCGCACGCAAACGCCACATCAATGCCGACCGGAGCAAGATGCCCCGCGTCATCTTCTATGATCGCAAACGATGTTTTGAGAATCTGGATATCGCTCCCGTCCGAGAAACCGTAATACAGCGCCTCGGCATCCGTATCACGGCGCATGGCCGTGACGCGCGTATCATCATTATTCAAAATGGCGAATCCATTCCGTGCAAGCGCGCGGACCAGTGTCGCTTTCTCGTTCGCGATTTCATCAATCGTTCCAAAATACTGCGAGTGCGCTTCTCCAACACCCGTGACCACCGAAATATCCGGACGCGCAATGCTCACGAGCCACTTCAAATCACCGCGGCGATCCGCACCCATTTCAAGCACGAACGTGTTCACGTGAACGCGACCGAAGCCCCACCCCATCCAGCACGCACGGCCGAGGACGCTCAACCATTTGATCGGATCCCGTCCCGGGGCCGACACATTCAGAATGGTAAACGGCAATCCGAATTCATTATTATAGTTTTTTGGTGATGACCGAACGAGCGATCCCGGTTCCATGGCTCCAAGCGCAATAGCGATCGCTTCTTTTGCAGATGACTTTCCGTATGATCCGGTGATCCCCACGATCAGCGGCTTCTCACGCGCAAGGATCCGACGGGCGCTCGCGGCAAGGAAACGGATGAGGAGTTTTTTGATCATAGATCAGTGGATGAACGGTGATTCGTGAGGAAGAAACCGCGTCACACGAGCGTCCTGTGACCGCTATTAGTACACCTTTTTGCTCTTTTACGCCAGCGATGATGTCGTCTCGCTTCTTGACACCGTTCACGGCGATATTCACGCCAAACCCGCCGGTCCACTCGACTACCGTGCCGTCGATGAACTTGCTCCCGGCGTCGTCCCCGTGGCAGAACCGGAGGTCCCTTCACCTTCCACGGACACGATCCCCGGCGCCCCAACGACGTTCGGAAGCGTCGGCACATCGTTCGAACTCGACAGTGGACCCGGATCACGCTCCATCGGAACCCCAAGATACGCGAGTGAGAACGCCGCAACATCATGGAACAGCGGGGCTGCATTGGATTCTGCCCACTTCCCCGCCCGTGGCTTCACGAGTCGCGTAATGATGACCATTGCCGGATTCCGCGCAGGCACAAATCCGGCATAGGTCGCGATGACCGTGTCCGCGAGGTACCCGCCGTGCGGATCAGCGAGCTGCGCGGTCCCTGTCTTTCCAGCCACGTAATATCCGGGGACGCGTGCGAGCGCCCCATGTCCTTTTTCAGACACGGAGACGAGCATCCCGGTGAGAATTTCACTCGTCCGTGCAGAAATCGGTCGACGGACCACAACGGGCTTCGTAATCTCTTGTGACCCATCCGCATGAATCACCTCATTCACGACATACGGGCGCATCAGCTTTCCGCCATTCGCAAGTGCGGAATACGCCACGGCCAACTGGATCGGCGTCACGGTAATCCCCTGACCGAATGAGGCGGTTGCCCCATACACCTCAGACGATTTTTTAAGCGAAGAGATGTTCCCTTTCGCCTCCGGTGTCAGCCCGATATCTGTCTTGGTTCCAAATCCAAACGACTCTACCCCATTCCTGAACGCGTCAATTCCAATCTGCCGCTCCACATAAATGGCTCCGGTATTCAGCGATTTTTCAAGCACGTTCGTCATGGTCTGCGTCCCGTTTGATTTCAAATCCGAATTCTTGATTTCGTATTTATCAATCTTCACCACGCCCGTGTCTTGATACGTCGTATTTGGTCCGACTTTTCCTGCATCCACGCCAAGCGCCATGGTGATGGACTTGAACACAGAACCCGGTTCGTACGTCGAAAAGGTTGCAGGATTATTAAATGCGGAGACGTCCGTGGTGGCCCCGTAATTCGCTGGATCAAAATCCGGATAAGAGCACATTGCAATGATCGCGCCGGTTTTCGGATCCATCACCACCACCGTCCCGCTGTCGGATTGCGATGTTGCCACCGCCTTCTTCAAGGCTTCGCATGTGTGATACTGAATCGTCCGATCAATCGTGAGCACCACATCCGATCCATTCTCCGCCTGGCGAATCGTTCCCCCGCTGAGCATCAATCTCCGTCCGCCGGCATCTTTTTGCGCAGACACGAACCCCGGCGTTCCGGCCAGCGTGCTGTCGTACGATCCTTCAATCCCGTAGATCCCTTTCCCAACACCGGTGTCATCGGTCCGAACAAATCCGATCAGCTGGCCGCCGACCCCCGCTTCGGGATAGAGCCGCAGCCACCCCTTTGCCAATCCAATCCCCTTCAATTTTTTTGACGCGATCTCATCTGAGATCGACTTCTCCAACCCTTTTGCAAGCGGATCATAGGAACGATTCGGATTCGCCGTCCACCGTGCAACAAGCGATGCCTCCGTGTCTTTGGTGTACGGCGCAATCTCACGCGCAATCGTCCCCATGTCACCCCCCATTTCACGCGGCACGGCATAGAGCGTCCAGGCGTCACGGTTCGTCGCAAACGGGTGCAAGCTTCCATCCGCACGATCGCGGACCAGAATCTGCCCGCGTTGCGGCACAAGGAGCTGTTGCAGCTCATGCTGGTCTGTGGCGAGCAATCGATACGAGGCCCCCTCAATCACCTGCAACTGAAAGCATCGCGCGATGATGCACACCGCAAACAATAAAAAAAAGGCCGCCACCCACGTAATGCGATTCTCGCGCGTGGAGGTGTCTCGATGCGTATGTGAAGGCGTGATGATCTGCATGATAACGCAGGCAGTAGCCAGTAGGCAGTCGCGAGTCGAAATACATTCCGACTGGCGACTGCCTACTGGCTACTGCCTCGTCGTTGTTACTGATGTTGACGATGTCGCTTCAACGACTGGTGGCTTTACGATGATCGGACGCTCTCCCGATGGTGCAAATGTCGTCGGCCCTTTCTCTTCGATCATGGAAGTCAGATCGATACTCTCCACTGGCACCTTCACGGATACTGGGGCGTTCATCCCTTCAAATGTCACATCAACCGTCACGTGTCCGGCCAACTCCCCGTTTTCGTTGATGAGCAGATACGTCCCCTGTAATTCCTGAATGGTCCGCGTGGTCGTATCAATGACCGCCACCCATTTCCCTTTTGAAATCCCGGCCGCAGAACGCGATGCCCAATCAAATTCCGGACCCGTAGGATCACGCTTCATCCAAGCATGGATCAGCGAGATGAGTCCGGCCTCCACCGCAGACGCCTGCGGGCGTAGCGCCACGGTCATGATCGTCCGTTTAGCGACCACGGCCGTCTTTGCCGGACCCGCAACCGCCCATGACCCGACCTGCGCACTCAAAAGTGCCGTTCGCACATCAGCTCCGGTCCCTTTTCCAATCCACGATGCAACGCCCGCTTTCTTCATGAGCGTTGATCGTTGGAACGCGTACCACGCTTTTGAAACGCTCGCGGTCGATGTTGCCGAGGTCGTTGTGGCGTTTTCCGCAAACGTGGAAGATGGGACAGTAGCTGATCCCTCTGTCCCCGGCGAACCCGTTGTCGTCGCGGCGACCGCTGCTTTACTCACCCGGCTCGCCGCATCCGCAAACCATGTGCTCAGTTCTGGCGACGCATCATCCCCCAGCCGAAAATAGACCGCATTCTGCAGGAGATTCACATCTGAGGTTTGAAAATTCTTTCCCGTCGGATCCAGCGTATACCCGATCACACCCTGCGCCTTGGGGTGCGTGGGATCGGTGACATCCAGCGAACCGGCATAGGACATCCATTTCTGAAACACATACCCCTGTCCGGACGGATGGCGCAAATCCCAAAACACGCTCACGCGGACGTTCTGGACCGTCTTTGTTTTTGCGAGATTCACAAGGGCCGTGGACACGACTTCCTGCGGATTCACCCAAAATAACAACCAAAACGCCGCAAACGCCCCGGCGCCGATAAACAGGAAGAGCAGACCGACAAAAAACTTCCGCATGATGCGGGAATCATAGCATGGAGGCGTACGCGAGATAACGGATCCCCTTCTTCTCACAGAA
>JAHFIK010000068.1:1647-4664 GCA_023246415.1 Candidatus Uhrbacteria bacterium | reverse complement strand
AGTTTACGTACGGGATCCGTGAGGGTCGATGGGGGGATGGAGGTACCAGTCGCTTGAAACACGCGGGCATCTTCCTTTCTGCTCTTAGATGGGTGAATGAGCAGGAGTTAACGTACGAGCATGCGGGAGGTGTGTCAAGGCGAGGACATTAAGAAAGGAGGTGCTGAGTCGTGGGCCGGAGCGTTCAAAATGTGGATCGCGTACTCTCACTTTCCCGAGGAGTCACCGACGAGGGATCCCTTTGAAACGAGATTTGGATGAAGAAATCGCAACTTCTCTGGTGGGAGCTTTTTCCAATCCGCCACGGCGGATCGTCGCAGATTCCTCAGGAACGTAAAAAAATCCGTAGATTCGGATCAGAACCTACGGACCTACGCACCTACGGACTTACGGACCTATCGTTTCATGACTCGCTCCACCGCTCGAATGATGTCTCTCGACGTCATTTCATATTTGACGAGCAGTTCTCCCGGTTGGCCGGATTCGCCAAACGCGTCGTTCATCCCAATCGCTTCGACCGGCGTCGGCTGTTCGCGGGCGAGCGTTTCACTGACGGCGCCGAACAGGCCACCGATCGTTTGATGTTCTTCTGCGGTGACAACGCAGCGCGTTTTTGAAACGCTCGCGATGAGGGTTTTGGCATCAAACGGTTTGAGCGTGTGCGCGTTGATGACTTCGGCAGAGATTTTTTTGGTGGCGAGAAATTCCGCAGCAACGAGCGCATCGTAGACGAGCGGTCCGCAGGCAATGATCGTGACGTCATTCCCTTTTCGGAGGACGTTCATCTTGCCGATGCTGAATGGCGTGGCGTCCGTTGTGATCACTGGTGTGGAGGGACGAGCCAGTCGGAGATAGGCCGGTCCCACAAATTCCGCGAGAGCAATCGTTGCTTTCTTTGCTTCAATGGCATCGCAGGGAACGACGACCGTGAGATTCGGAATCACGCGGGTAATCGCAAGATCTTCCATCGCCTGATGTGTTGCACCGTCCGGACCGACAGAAATCCCTGCGTGAGATCCGACAATTTTCACGTTTGCATTCGAATAGCACACGGACACGCGAATCTGATCCCACGTGCGCCCGGGGGAGAAAACGGCATAGCTCGCGGCAAACGGAATCTTCCCGGCGAGCGCGAGTCCGGCAGCGGTTCCGATCATGTTCTGCTCAGAGACGCCGCATTGCACGAATCGTTCCGGATACTGTTTTGCGAATGGGAGGACGTACGTCGATTCTGAAAGATCGGCCGTGAGTGCGACGACCTGGTCATTCTTTTTTCCGGCGGTGATCAATCCTTCACCAAATCCGCCACGCATGGGGAGGTGCTGAACGTCTTTGCGATGGAGATGGGGGTTGAGCATGGGTCGGGAAAAGACGGATGGACGTCGATGGCATTAGCGGATGTTTTTGACCGGCATGCGTGAATCAGGCGTCGATCCGTTATTTTTTAGAAATATTTTTTTGATGATCCACGAGATGACCTTCCAGCCGAGCCAGATGAAGAATGCAACAATGAGTGCGATCGGAATGAAGAGGCCGATGAACCCGATGACAAGACGGATCAGGACATCAACGAGTCCCTGGAGCGAGATGACGAGCTCGCTGAAGGCGCTTCGGACG
This sequence comes from Candidatus Uhrbacteria bacterium, assembly GCA_023246415.1. GTDB lineage: Bacteria > Patescibacteriota > Patescibacteriia > 2-12-FULL-60-25 > 2-12-FULL-60-25 > 2-12-FULL-60-25. The sequence continues at coordinate 3,047 of JAHFIK010000068.1, read as the reverse complement.
ACTTCCAGCGGTTTCCAGGTGCGTGTCGGGGCTTCGATGCGCGTTTCTTCCGTGAGCGTGACGCGAATGGTTGCATTCTCCGTTTGACTCTCCATGTATCGCTTTTGTCCGTCAAGCTGCTCAATCCGTCCGCGGACCGTCGCGAGCGCGCGGGTGACCGAGAGGATATCGTTCATCGACCCTGTTCGTTTGAGGAGGTCGAGATAGGACTGCTCTTCGGCGCGTGCGTTACGCAGATTCGATTCTAAGTCCACGTATTGCATGGTCACATCGGTTGCATCCGTTGATTCATCTAAGACGACGACCGCAATCTTTTTCAGATCAGCAATCGCGAGCTGGAACGTATCAACGGGGACACGGATCGTGATATATCCCGTCCGCGGGCCGCTTCCGATATCGCTGATCGAACTCGATTGGACGAATCCGCCTCGCGCCTCCGCAATATTTTTTGCCTGCTCAAGCGATCCCGGCGCGTCTGTGACGCGGAGCGAGAGGTTTCCATTGCGGATGATCCGTTGGACGGCGGTGCCATTCGTGCCTGTATTCGGATCCGCACTGGGTGCCGTCGGCGCATTCCGTACGCTATCCGCCATGGCCGCAGATTCGGAGACGGTTCCTTTTTGCGCGTAGGATCCGCCGGAGAGCGCGTATCCTGAGGAATCGCTGCTGACCGCTGTTATTCCGGCAGCGTTTCCAACCGTCCGGATGATGGATGCCGAATGACCGAGGGAGGTGTTTTCACGAGAATTTGTAATGGCTGAAATGATGACGACAATGAGAATGAGCGTACAAAGAATGGAAGCGATGACGTAGATGACAACATGTCGCTTCAATTTTGTTGCGGGTGGGGTCTGAGAGAGGATGGGCATATCGATATCGTATAAAAATGAAATATTTGAAGAGGTGGGCTGCGAATTATCGTGAGATCAGTCTTTCGTGATTCTTCCGCCCAACGACTGAATCGCGTTCAGGGCTTCTGCATGCGTCGGTGTTTTTCCGTGCCACTCAAAGTTGTTTTCCATGTAGGGAACGCCTTTGCCGGGAATCGTGTGACAGACGATCATCGTTGGGGCCGTTGCCATCTGTCGTGCGCGTTTTGCGGCCGCGATGACCTCTCGAATATTGTTTCCGTCGATCTCAATAACATGCCAATTGAAGGCGCGGAGTTTTTTCGCAAGCGGCTCAAGCGGCATGATCTGTTCCGTGTTGCCGTCGATCTGGATATTGTTTCGATCAAGGAAAACAGTGAGTTCACGGAGTTTTCGTTTGCCAGCGAACAGGATGGCCTCCCAGGTCTGTCCTTCATCCAATTCACCGTCTGAACACAGACACCAGGTGTGCCAGGTCGGGAGAAGTTTTTTTCGTTTTGGATTTGCAATGACATTCATCCGAGACGCGAG
>JAHFIK010000068.1:0-1547 GCA_023246415.1 Candidatus Uhrbacteria bacterium | reverse complement strand
CTCCCTGCATTGCCCCTCATTCATCCTCATGCGATCATACGCCGATAAGCGACCGTCTCTCTCGATATGCCCTCTCTCGTCTCTCCTCCTTCTCTCGCGGAACTTAAGAAGCGCCGCGCACCCGTTCACAATGTGAACGCGGAACATAAAGAAACGCTGACGCGTCTTGAGCAGTTCGCCGTTTGGATTACGGATCACGTGGGGACGATGGGATTCTTTATTGTCATTTTTATTTGGACACTCTCCTGGTTGGTATGGAATAGCTTTGCGCCGAAAGAATTGCGTTTCGATCCATTTCCTGCGTTCGTGTTTTGGCTGTTTATCTCGAACATGATCCAGATTTTTCTCATGCCGCTCATCATGATCGGACAGAACCTCCAAGGTCGTCATGCCGAAGCCCGCGCGGAATCCGATTATGAAGTGAACGTCAAAGCGGAACGGGAAACGGAAGTGATTTTGATGCATCTCGAAGAGCAGGGAAGATTGTTGAAGGAGATTGCGAAGAAGGTGGGGTGAGATGGAATTTAGAATTTGGAATTTAGAATTTGGGTCCGGATTCCGGAATCCGGACCCAAATTCTAAATTCCAAATTCTAAATTCTTGCCCGCAGAACGCAAACGCCCCCAGGAAATCCTGGGGGCGTTTAGAACCTCTAACGTTTCCTTCGATTACGGCACGACGTTGATCGTGGCCTTCATTGAGGAGTGGATCGGATCCGTGTATTCGAATGATCCGGTCGTGGTGAACTTGTACGTGTAGGTTCCGTCTGGGGCGATCTTATCGACGCCGAAGCCGGTGGCCTGGATGCCGTGATCTGTGATGTCGCGGTTGACCCAGGTGACGGTCACGCCCTTCTTCACCGTCATGGTGAGTGGGACGAATCCGGTCGCAACATCTCCGATGGAGACGGTGGCGATCGTGTCATCAAAACCCTTGTCCTGCATGATGTTCGCGGTTGCGGTCTGAACATCTGCTGGAACGTATTCCTGGGAGTTGGAGATTTCAGTTCCGATACGGTAGTTCGAGAAGAATGCATCCGGGACATCGTCGATCTTGTTCTTCCAGTTTAATCCGTAAAGGGTTTCGGCGAGCTGCATGCTCGTGACGAGGCGAAGAACGCCGGAGCGGTCGACCGCGTACGTGCGTGGGTCACTCGTGATCTTGAGCATCTTCACGCCCGGACGGTACGTGACGTTGCTGCGGCCGAGCGGGAGCGCGGAAAGGCGCTTGTCGCTGATCGTTTTGACGCCGCTGAAATCTTTGTACCAGGTGAAGTACGTCTTCTCGTTCGGGAAGACATAGCGCTTACCATCTGGTGCAAAATAATACACCGATGACTGAGCTTGGCCTCGGATGAGGTCCCCTGGGGAAATGCTCTGCGTGTCGACGACGGCTGCGCTGGCGGCCATTGGCAAGGCCATGGAGGCAGCGGTCGCGGCAAGCGTGAGCGCAGAAACGATACGTGTTTTCAACATAGGAATACGTTTCGCTGGATATGCGATGAGTTAGTGGAATTATGATGCCGTGTGGTGGAGTTCGCGTCAAAC
>JAHFIK010000036.1 GCA_023246415.1 Candidatus Uhrbacteria bacterium | reverse complement strand
TGTACGGCCGCGTCTACGAGTGTCTGTAACTATTCGATTGCCGGAACGTCTGCAGGCGTTGCCCCGACGGTTTCTGACTATATTGTCTATTTCTATATTGAAGGAATCGGGGGGCCGATGAGTCAGGGAATTCATTTTGCCACCTCTGCGGGAACGAATTAAGGAAGCGGCAGCGGCGTGCTATACTGCAACTATCTATGGAGGCCCAGACACGAAAAGGATTTACGCTGATCGAGCTACTGATCGTGATTGCGCTGATCGGCTTTCTTGCCATGATTTCTGTCATCGTCCTGAATGGCGCGCGCTTGAAGCAGCGCGATACAAAGCGTGTTTCAGATATCCAGGTCATCCGGACCGCCCTTGAACAGTACTGGCTTCGGAATGCCGCATACCCATCGGTGGGGGCGCTGACCGGGATTGGTTCCGGCAGCTATTCCACCATCACCTCAAATGGGTTTGAGGGAACGGTTCCGACGGGTGAGGTATTTCTTCAAAAGGTTCCGGTTGGGCCAAAAGCGAGCGAGGTGTACTCGTATAAGGGCGATGCGACCGGATACAGCCTCCAATTCACCACGGAAGGAACGACGATCTACGGTGTGCCAACCACGTATTATGCGCATTCTGAGTTGGTGGATACCGATTCGTCGAATAAATAAGCCACTCATTTACGCGCATGCGATTCCAGTGTTCTCGACTAGTATTTCAATCGATTTGTTTGGAATTTAGAATGAGAAAAGTGGAATTTTTATTCTGATGCTTATCCTCGTTTCAATTTTTGCGATCATCCTCGGGGCGGTATTGGGGAGTTTTGGAAACGTCCTGGTGATTCGGATGAAGGATGGCGAGTCAATCCGAGGGCGTTCGCACTGTGTGACCTGTAAGCGACAGCTGCGTGCTTCAGAATTGATTCCGATTGCAAGCTGGTTCATGCTGGGCGGAAAATGTTCCTCGTGTGGAAAAGAAATTCATTGGCAGTATCCGGTTGTGGAAGCGGCGATGTCGGTCTTAACGCTCGTTGCATTTCTTCGATATCCGCTCGATCTCAATTTCGATCTTCACACGCTCGGTCTGATTGGATTCGAGATCGCGCTGGGATTCGTGATTTTGGTGGCGACCGTGTTTGATCTGCGCTGGAAGTTGGTTCCGGTCGAGTTTATCGTGACGAGTGCAATCGTTCTTGCGATTTGGCGCATTCTTCTTGGAACGCCATGGCTTGAGCTTGTCATGGGAGCGGTGGTGGTGTCTGCGTTGCTTGGGGCGATTGTTTTTCTTTCACGTGGAACGATGATGGGCGAAGGGGATCCGTTCGTCGGGCTCCTGATGGGGGCGGTGCTCGGATTTCCACTCGCATTGCTCGGCGTGTTAGTGGCGTTTGTGATTGGTGGATCCGTGGCATCTGCATTGCTCATTGAGCGCGCGGTCTCACGCAAAACAGAAGTGCCGTTTGTTCCATTCCTCGCCGCAGGAACGATGATTGCCTTTTGGTGGAGTGCTCCGCTCCTCGTCATCGCGAGGTATGCCATGCTCTAACCGTCAGCGCGTGCATCGGGGGTTTACACTCATTGAGTTGTTGACGAGTGTTGTTATTTTGTTGGTGATTACCGTTTCGGTCACCATCAATATTAATAAATCACGGATGCGTGAAGAACTGGATGCGAGTGCGCGGCAGGTCGCGAATACCTTGCGGAATCTTCAAGCGCAGGCGCTTGCCGCGAAGTCCGTACTTACCTGTCAACCCGCCGCAACAGTGAATGTCTGTGAAAATGGCGCGTCCATCTGTGGTGCGGCGGCGTGCGCCACACGAGTTGTTCCGACATCGGTTGGAATGGTGTTGAAAACGGGTGCGAAAGCGATTTCGATGTTTGCGGAAGTCGATCCCACGATGGATGATCGGTATGAGGATGCTGGCGGTCGCGAGAGCTTGCAGGATACACCGCTTTCGAATCAGTCCGGGTCGAACAATGTCACGATCACATCACTGCTGGGGGACGCGACGTCGCTCGCGACCGTGAATGTGGCATTTGAGCGCCAGAATGGAAATATGCGAATTAACGCCTGCGGAACGCCGGCGCTTGCGCCGGTCTGCGGAGGGAGCGGTGAGCCGGTGACGCTGACGATCACCTTGACGCACGCGACGCTTGGGAAATCGGATATCATCAAATTGAATCGATTAACGGGAAAAATTTCGATTGAATAAGTATGCCGCGCCTCATCCGAATGGCTCGTGGACAGTCGTTGATTGAGCTCCTCGTCGCGATGGTGGTGATTATGATCGGATTGACGGCTGCGGCCTCCTTTGTCTTTTCGAATATTCGCCTTCAGGAAATTTCATCAGATCGGGTGATTGCGACAAATTTGGCACGAGAAGGAGTGGAATATGCAAAAGCCCTTCGGGATTCAAATTGGTTGGCTGGAAATGCATTTAACGCGGGGATGAGCGCGGGGAGCGGCGCGACAGCGGATTATTCCGCGGTCCCGTATGTGAATACGAGCGGGGTGTTTCAGAATTTTGATTTCACGCCAAACACGATCGGCACTGATACGAATTATACGAAGATTGTGCGGAGTTCAACGGCGGCTGGTTTGGGGATGTATATTCAAGGGGCTCCAGGCGGTGTCCCGGTCACCGGAACATCGACCTCATTTTTACGGATGGTGGAATTCGGTCCAATTTGTGCCGACGGCGTTCAGATTGGCGTAAACGGCGTTGATTGCACTGGGCATGGAGTTCAGACGGGTGTTCATGTCACATCGACGGTGGTGTGGACGAAGCGAGGGACGCAACGATCATCCGTGATCGTCGATGAATTATATGATTGGAGATAGCGCATCACATCGATACGGACGGACGAGGCGAGGATTCACACTCGTTGAAATGCTGGTGGTGGTGTCGATTTTTATTACCGCGTCCGTTGCGATTGTTGCAACGTCGGTGAATTTAACGCGTTTGCATCGTCGCGCGTCGAATGGGGAACGGCTTGGGGAAGACCTTCGATATACCATGGAACTTTTGGTTCGGCTTGCGCGCAATCGGCGCGTTGTGTACCCAACGCTGCCATCGACGCTTTCGGCAAAAACGTCTTCCTTAACACTTATCGACTCAAATGGATCAACGCTTATCGTGACACTCCTCCCGAAGTCGAATACGGTTTGCGGAGGATTAAATGCGAACTGTCTCGCGATCGATCCAACGGGAACAGGGACGAATTATACGGCGTTATCAGGGAAGAATGTGAATATTTCCCGGTTTGATGTGTATGTTCAACCGACGTCTGATCCGTTTCAACTGTCGGCGGGGGCGTATGTCAGCAACCTTCAGCCGCGGGTCACGTTTGTGATTGATGCGAACTACGTCACAACGAGTACGAAAGAAGCGGCGTCGCTCGGGGTTCAGACAACGGTTTCAAGTCGAGTCTATGTCCGGTAATCACGACAGACGGGCACGGGGAGTCCGCGCCGCAGACATGCGCAAAAAGATGCCCGCGCATGGTCGTTTTCGAATGCGTGGCGATATTTTGCCGCTTGCTCTCGTCGTGATGGCAACGATCGTCCTTGGGGCGTTTACGCTCGGATTCTTGATTCTTCAGGGGTTGTTGAGAACTCGGGATCTTGATGCATCGACCGTGGCCTATTACGCCGCAGACTCAGGAGTCGAGCGTCAGCTCTATGCCGTTCGAAAATTATCCGCAAACGTCTCGGCCCTCGCGGCGATGAGCGCGAACTACGCGAATGGGAGCAGTTGGTCGGCGTCCGGGTCTGGATTTAAGACAACGAATGCAAAAACGTTCTCAAAGATTTCTGCGGGGGATTTTCAATTTGTCGACCTCTTTAATCCAGATCAGCTCAATATGGCTTCGGGGGTGGCGCAGGTTCGCTGGACATATACCGCAGCGGTCGGGTGTATTTTGGAAGTGGCGTATGCCCAGTGGGATGTGTCGAAGGCCTCCATTCTCCCGTCGCAGTTCATGGTCCAGGAGGATAATATCGGGATCCCGACACACTTTTTAGATATCGACCCGCAACACGCCTATCGTATCCGTTTTCGTCCAAAGGGGTGTCAGGTCACGAACCTTTCAGTGAGTGCGTATACGATTCCGGGCGATATCGCGACGGTCCCGTTCCCGGGGGATATTACGGTTGCGTCGCAAGGCGTGTATGGAAAAACGACGCAGTCGATTTCTGTGACCATGCCACGGCTTGAAATTTTGAGCGGTATTTTTTCCTACGTGCTGTTTTCAGAATGTACGCTGTATAAAGATTCCAGCGGAGGGTCGCCCGTGTGTCCGTAGTCACGGTTTGGCGAGACTCGATTTCTGGAGGGTGTTGAGGCGGTTGGATTTGGCGATTCTCGGGCGGTCAAGCTACGATACGGGCTATGATGGATCATACGACTGCCGCAAGCCGCGTGTTGAAGCTTCGGAAGGAAATCGATCGGTACCGGTACCAATACCATGTCTTGAACGCCTTGGAGATTTCCGAGGCGGCGCTTGATGCGTTAAAGCATGAACTCTACACGCTTGAACAACAGTATCCGGATCTCATTACTCCGGATTCGCCGACGCAGCGGGTGGCAGGGGAGGCGGCGAGCGGTTTTGTCAAAGTCACCCATGCGGTCCGGATGCTCTCCATTGAAGATGCATTTTCGTTCGATGAGGTTGAAGCCTGGCGAGACCGGTTGCAAAAATTGCGGCCACGCGATGTCTTTGATTTCTATGCGGATCCAAAGATGGACGGGCTCGCGATGTCGCTGCTGTACCGAGACGGTCGCTTTATACGTGGGGCAACACGCGGGGACGGCCGGGTGGGTGAAGACGTAACTCAGAATCTTCGGACGATTGAGGCGATTCCGATGCAGCTTCGTATTCCATCGGATCAGGAAGTGGCCGGGTTCTTGAAGCGTTTTCACGGCGCGTGTGATGAATCGTTGGTTCGTCGCCTGTTCCGTTCATCGATCGGGGAGCTAGAGGTACGCGGGGAAGCCTACATGACCAAGGCGCAGCTCGTTCGATTGAACACGATCCTCAAGAAACGCGGGGAACCGGAACTTGCAAATCCAAGAAACGCGGCGGCAGGGACCATTCGTCAGTTGGATGCACGGATTGCGGCAGAACGGAAACTGTCGTTTATGGCGTATGGATTGATTGGCGACTATGGCCTTCAGACCATGGAGCAACGATACGCCGCACTCGCGCTGCTGGGGTTCCCGGTGAATCCGATTGGTCGGCGCTGTGAGTCATTGGGGGTGGTGAAGGCCGTCTTCGAAGACCTCGGTAAGCGACGGGAAAAACTTGCGTACTGGATTGATGGGTTGGTGCTTTCCGTGAATGATTTGGCCCTTCAGGAATCGCTCGGCGTCGTTGGGAAGACGCCACGCGCCATGGTGGCGTGGAAATTCCCTGCCGAGCAGGGGACGACGATTGTTCGTGATATCGTCGTGTCCGTCGGTCGCACCGGGGCATTGACGCCGGTCGCGGTGATGGATCCGGTGAAACTCGTTGGGACGACCGTGACGCACGCGACATTGCACAATGAGGATGAGATTCGACGTCTTGGCGTGAAGATAGGCGATACAGTCATCGTTGAAAAAGCGGGAGATGTGATTCCGAAAATCATTCGCGTGCTTCCGGGGATGCGAACAGGAAAAGAAAAACCATTCCGGATGCCGACGCGCTGTCCGATTTGCGGTTCGCCGGTTTCTCGAAAAGAAGGCGAAGTGGCAACGGTCTGTACGAATCGATCCTGTTTCGCGCAGGAGTTGGCACGGCTGCTTCACTTCGTGAGTCGCCCAGCGCTCGATATTCGCGGGTTGGGGGATAAAATCATGGAGCAGCTCATTCAAGAAGGTCTTGTACGTGAAGAAGCGGATCTGTATGCCTTGATTCCGGATGATCTGATCGGTCTTGAAGGGTTCGCGGACGTTTCGGCGAAGAAGCTTGTGGATGAAATTCAGGCACACCGTCATCCGCCGCTGGGTCGGTTCTTGAATGCGCTTGGGATTCGCCATGTGGGTGAAGAAACGGCAGCCGATCTCGCGACCCGATTCGGCACGTTTGCCTCCCTTCGAAGTGCGACGAAAGAGGAACTGATGGCGGTGGAGGGCGTTGGGGAAATTGTTGCGGATTCGCTCGTCACTTTTTTTCACGATCGTCGAGAATCGGATCGTTTGAATCGCTTATTAGAGGTCGTGACGCCACAGCGTGCTGAAAAGAAGATTGGGAAGTTGGAGGGGACGACGTGGGTGTTTACCGGTTCGCTGACGTCGCTCAGTCGTGAGGAGGCAAAAGAGCGTGTTCGTGCGATGGGCGCAGATGTGTCAGAGACGGTTTCGAAAAAGACGACCTATGTGGTGGTCGGAGATGATCCAGGATCAAAAGCGGAGAAAGCGCAGAAGCTCGGTGTTGAGATTCTGACGGAAGCGGATTTTTTGAAGAAGGTTCAATAGAGTATCGGGCAAGGGGCATCGAGCATCGGGTCTCAACAAGCGGATGACGGATCGCTCATGATCGAGGCTCTTTTCGCGCTGTACGTCCGTGCTTGCCTGCTTTTGCGTTCGCCTGTAATCTAGCTTCGTTATGCAACTCTCACGTGAAGAAGTTCAGAGTATTGCGCACTTGGCGCGGATCGGGATGACCGATGCCGAGCTCGAAAAGGCTGAGAAAGACCTCGGGGCCATTTTGGGCTATGTCGAACGCCTGCAGAATATCGATACCAACGGCGTTCCAGAAGCGGCGGCGCTTCCGATTGAGGCGCTCCAGTTCCGCCCGGATGTGGTCACGGGATCGACCGAGGTTGAGCGAACGCTGATTCTTGATAACTTCCCAGCCTCTGAGGGAGGGATGTTGAAAGCGCCGGCGGTCTTCGAGCGGCCAAAGAAATAAGTCACGGACTCACGAGTCACGAACCCATCGCGACACGTAAAGGAATTTCTCTATTGCAACGAAATACTATGGATCGTCTCAACGAATTAACGATTGTTGAAGCCAGGGACGCCCTTGAGAAAGGGACGTGTACGTCTGTTGATCTCACAAAGGCCTGTCTCGCGGAAATCGAATCTCGGAACCCGGCACTCAATGCCTTTCTAGAGGTGTGGGAAGCGGATGCACTGGAAGCCGCAGCCCGTTCTGATGAACGACGTTCGCGCGGGGAATCACTCGGCCCGTTGGACGGCATTCCGCTTGCGATCAAGGATAATATCTTGATTGAAGGGAAGCACGCGTCATCCGGTTCAAAAATTCTTGAACCGTATATTGCCATCTCAGATGCCACGGTCATCCAAAAATTGAAATCGCAAGGTGCGGTCTTTCTCGGTCGGACGAATATGGACGAGTTTGCCATGGGATCCTCGACAGAGCATTCGGCATATGGCCCGACGAAACATCCGACCGATCCGGATCGCGTTCCAGGCGGATCATCCGGAGGAAGTGCCTGTGCGGTTGCGGCGCATCTTGCCTTCGCAGCACTTGGTTCTGATACCGGAGGATCCATTCGTCAGCCAGCGTCATTTTGCGGCATTGTGGGATTAAAACCGACCTATGGCCGTGTTTCACGTTCTGGACTTATGGCCATGGCTTCGTCGTTTGATCAGATCGGTCCGCTGACGAAGTCGGTGGAAGACGCAGCTATTCTGTTTAAAGCGATTCATGGCGCGGATGTCATGGATCAGACCACGGCACGCGAACAGACGACATTTGAGCCAGCATGGCGTGATCGGCTTGAAGGCCTTCGCATCGGTCTTCCGAAGCAAGCCTGGGGCGAAGGGATTGATCCTGGCGTTCGCGAACGCGTCATGGCAGCGGTGGAGGTGTTTCGATCGCTTGGGGCCCAGATCATTGATGTTGATCTCCCGTATGTCGATGAAGTGCTCGCCGTGTATTACGTCGTGATGCCGTGTGAAGTCTCCGCGAACCTTTCTCGGTTTGACGGTATGCGATACGGTGTTCGTCATCAGGCGTCAAACTTGATGGAAACGTATCTCGAAACGCGCCGGGAATATATTGGCGATGAACCGCGACGTCGGATTCTGCTCGGAACGTACGCGCTGTCATCCGGGTACTATGATGCGTACTATCGCAAAGCCAAACAGGTTCAAACATTGATTCGCAATGCCTATGCGTCTGCGATGACGCAAGTTGATTTCCTGCTCACGCCAACGGCGCCGTCAGTGGCATTCAAGATGGGCGAAAAGACGAGCGATCCGCTCGCGATGTATCTCGAAGATCTCTTTACGGTTGGCGCGAACGTGGTCGGATTGCCTGCCGTATCGATCCCATGCGGTGAAGATGGCGGGTTGCCGGTCGGTCTCCAGCTCACGGGACGCGCATTTGAAGAGTCATCGCTCCTCGCGGTGGCGCGTGCGTACGAACAGTCCGTTTCCGCGTAAATCGTCAGATGTATCGGCGTCCAGCGGATAGGCGTGTATACTCCTGCTAGCCATGCCTGCTGATATCCCGCTTGATTCCGCTGTCCAAACGCCGCTCCCGAGCGACGTGCCATTTCAGTCCATTGCGATGATCGTGATCGTTGGGATTGCGATCGTTCTGTTTATCGTGATCACGATCGTGGTCCGAAAGTTTTTAAAGCGGGTAGACCTTCATGGGCTTACGCGTGAACGCATTCGGGCAAATTGGTCCGAGATTGAGCGGATCTCGGCAACGGGCGCGATGGGGGCAAAAATGGGGGTGGTGGAAGCGGATAAGCTGCTTGATGGCGTCCTGAAATCGATGATGATGCATGGGACGACATTGGGTGAGCGATTGAAATTCGCCTCATATAAATATCCAGAACTGCGCAAGGTGTGGCCCGCACACCGATTGCGGAATCAGATTGTGCATGAAACGACGTTTGAAGTCTCAGAACGGAATGCCCGAGCCGCAATCAAGGAGTACGAGAAAGCCTTAAAGAGTATTGGTGTCCTATAGATCGGACGGATGCGATTGAATGAAGTGGATTCACTTCATTTTTTGTTCCACGGACGGCACGCAAAGATGCTATACTCTCAGAAATATGTATGACGCGATCATTGTCGGCGGGGGGCCGGCTGGTCTTGCGGCCGCGGTGTACCTCGCGCGTCAAAAAGTTCAATTCGCATTGATTGCAGATACGATTGGCGGCCAAACGCTGTGGTCGTCAGATGTTGAGAATTATCTTGGATTCCATTTGTTGAACGGAGGGGATCTCGTGAAGAAATTTAAGGAACATTTGAAGGACTATGAAGGTGCGTTCGATCTCAAGGAAGGGGAGTCTGTGACAAAGATTGACCGATTGACGGTCGGTTTTCGGGTGACGACCCCAAAGGGATCATATGAATCAAAGACGCTCCTCATCGCCACTGGAGAAACACACCGGGCGCTTGGGGTTCCTGGCGAAAAGGAGTTCTACGGTCGCGGGGTGACGTATTGCGCCACGTGTGACGCACCGTTGTTCAAGGACAAGGATGTGGCGGTCATTGGCGGCGGAAATAGCGCGATGGATGCCGCGCTCTTTCTTGAGAAATACGCGAAGTCGATTTCAATTCTGACCGCGAATGCCGCGTTGGCTGGGGATGGGGTCATGATGAAGAAAATCGCAGCAAGCTCAAAAATGCAGGTGATCAGTGGATCAAAGACGACACGAATTCTCGGGGATTCATTTGTGAGCGGGTTGTCGTATGAAGCGGAAGGGGAAAAACATGCGCTGGATGTTCAGGGGGTCTTTATCGAGATCGGTTTGATTCCGGTTTCGGATTTTATTGATTTTGTTAAAAAAGATAAATCCGGACAGATTGAGGTGACGATTCATAACGAAACATCGGTGCCCGGAGTTTACGCCGCTGGGGATGTGACGACCGTCACGGAAAAACAGATTGCAGTCGCGGTCGGCGAGGGGAGCAAGGCCGCGTTGACGCTGATTAAGTGGCTTCAACGACAGGGATAAATCGTATTTTGCGAGATCGCATGATCTGTGCGAGTGGGAGGGCTTTAGGTTGTTCTTTTTGTGTCGCCCCGATAAGCTACAACTCTTGTTCACTGAATTTGACGTATGCCTTCTGACCCTCGTAAACCATTGATTTTTGGAATTATCGCGCTCGGCGTGCTGATGCTCGGCGGGATTATCTGGGCGGCGGTCTTTCTTCCGTCTGAAGCGACGAATACGGGCACGTATGACGCAAATGTGTCGTTTAATGACACGAATGATCCGACCGTTGGTCCAACGGATGCAAAAGTGACCGTGCGGATTTTTGAGGACTTTGAATGTCCAGCCTGCCGGACCGCCTCACAGGGCGTTCAGTATATTCGGAAGACCTATGGAGATAAGGTTCGGATCGTTTGGAATGATTTTCCATTAGAGAGTATTCATCCAAACGCCCGGATCGCAGCGAATGCAGCGCGATGTGCAGAAGAACAGGGGAAATTTTGGGAGTTTGGGGATGCGTTATACAGCGCTCAAGACACGTGGGCGTCACAGGGGGATCCAACGGGATCGTTTGTCATGATTGCGAAACAACTGGGGTTGAATGACGCGTCATTCTCTCAGTGTCTGACGGATCGTCAGGATGATTCAAAAATTGCGGATGATCTGAAAGAGGGAAATGCGAATCGCGTGGACGCGACGCCAACCTTCTTTATCGGAAACACCCGGATGAGCGGCGCGCTCACGAATGAGGATTGGGACCGTGAATTAAAGAAAGCGCTCGGGATCAAATAATCATCTGTAAAAAAGAGGAAGCGCCCGTGTGCCAAGTGCGGCAGCGGGCGCTTTCATGAGGCGAGCTTTGGACGACGGGGTCGTACAGAGATCGGTGGAGGGGAGGACTCGGCTTTCCGAGGTGGTCGTGGCGACGCGGTGGGAGAAGAGCCTGAGGCTTTTCTTGCACTTCGTCGACTGCGACTGCGTTTTCGGATTTCGAAGATTTCTTCTTCTTGTCCGGAGAGTTGAAAGATGATTTCAGGAATACATGCAGTGAAGCAGGCAAAACCAGGAATAACGATCGGCCGGTCATTCCATGGGATGAGTGATGGAATGGGTTCTGGTCTGTCGATTCCTGATGAAGGATCGAAGAGGAACACGTATGGGACCAACGAGCATAACGGATTCGCCTCTTTTTCGTTATTGTCGACAAAGACATGGAAGTCTCCCCGACGAATAACGGTGTACTTAAGCTCTCCGCGTCCGGTGTAGGTGTGCGGATAGCATCCGAGGTCGTACCGTGTGAGCCATTGGTAGGACGCTCGATGTGCCGTTTCATCGCTTCGTGAAACGAAGCGAATCTTTTGCTTTCGCATCAGAAGTTCGGAAACGGATTCGAGTGATCCAGGGATGGGCTGCACTTCCTCAAGGACGAATGTTTCATCTGTGAATACACGGTCTCTGAGTGCCTGGAGCTCTTCTGGAAACAGGCGACGCTTGAGTTCGATTTGCTTGGCCTGAACGTTGGCTTCAATCGCTCGATAGGTATCAAGCAAGGTCCCGTGCAGGTCATAACCCCAGCGCAGGACCGTGTCGCATTCAGCGCGATATCCTGACATGGGGACCTCCACAGTTGTTTTGATTTTTAATGTGTGTAAAGTGCTATTTACACTCTCAAAAACAGCGTATCTGAATATGGGTCATTCGTCAATGGAATGAGCCAAAATCGCTATATATAGTGAACCTCCCGAAGGGATGCGGGAGGTTCTTGGAGCGGACGTGGCGATCCATCAGGGTCGTCGTGGAACGATGAGAAGCTGGATCGGTTCGGCTTGGTACTGTTTTCGTGGAACACGGAGCCAAAAATTTGGCTTATGGACTTCAAAACAGAGACGATCTTTCCCATCACGATGCAGACTGTAGGGAATGGGGTAGATGTGCCGCCCGATGCGGATATTTCCGAACGCGATGAGCGGATACGGTCCGATCAGCGGGGCATTCACATTCACGAATGCCGCGAGTTGGAGCGGGCTGGCGAGCACCATGCCGTGCGCCGCGAGTTCTCCAAAAATATGCTGTGTCGTGATCCGACGAAAGAGCGTGGCGATCGACATGGAGGTAGACCCTTTTGCGATCGGCTCTTTTGGGACGAGATTCACAACGCGGCCAATACGTGTCGCAATGCTTCGACGGACAGAGAGTCGATCGAGGATCGCATCCATCGTGACGTCTTCGCCCGTCGTAATCACGGTGTGGCTCGTTGTCATGTAGACCGTTCGGCGAGACAGCTGTTGTGCGAGCGTTGGAATGATCGCGTTGAGGCGAACAAGCTGTTCCAACGTCATGCTGTCTGTGACGGCAATGATACTGTTGAGCGCTTTGACGCGTTCATAGGCGGGGGTTGAAGGAACGTCGGTGTCTTGTTTCGATCTCTGATCCATGAGTTTCCTTTGCGGGTGGAGGTCGATGCGGGCATCATACGCTAAATGTGTCTGACCGCAAGGTCGTGCAAACAAAACGCCACGCATGGGGCGTGGCGTGTTGTCTCTCTGAGAGGAGCGAAGGTACGGATTATTTATTCGTCTTTCCCGGTTTATGCCCTAACCCTTTCTTCGGGTGCATGATTTTATGCATCTGACCGAGATCTTGAATCGAGGATGCGGTGACAACGGATCCGTTGATCGCTCCAACGATTGTGAGTCGATCACCGACTTTGAGGTCGCTGGTTGTGATCGTCTTTTTGTTGAAGATGCCGCTCGTGATTGTGGCAGACGCAGCATCAATCGTGGATGTGGTTGCGTTCTTGCTCGAGATTGTGATCATGGAACCACTGACGGAGGAGACGATACCCGTAAAAATGTTGCGTCCAATAAACGAGGCATCATTGATCATTTTTGCCGTGATCGTTGTTCCGCTGACGGTTCCGCGAATACTCACCTTGTCTCCAACCTGAATATTCGCAACGGAGAGCCCGGAAACAAACATCCCTTCCGCGACTTTCGCCTGACTGGCATCAACGGTGTAGACCGTCCCCGTGGCGTTCGTTACGGTCAGCGTCGTTCCGCTGATCGCCGTCACGGTTCCATTCACCGGAGGAGAGAATTTGTGAGATGTGGATAACATCGCGGTGTACGGATGTTTCCCGAGTTTTGACGTTGGGGTGCCTTGATAATTGGTTTCGCCGGTTTGCGTGGTCATGTGGGCAGAAACCGCGAATGGCATGACGAGCGCTGAAGTCATGGCAGCGCCGGTCATCATGATGGTTCGCTTTGTCTTTGGCATAGTGAAATAGTCTGAAGAATTAGCATGGCACTTAGTACTACGGGATTCGGTGATGATTTGGTCCGTTTTTATCTTTTGTCGCTTAATAGAGCACAGTACGCAAGGCACAGAGCACAGGCTGACAAAAAATCAGCCCGTGCTCTGTGCCTTGCGTACTGTGCTCTGACGTCTATTCGCATTGACATTCGGGTCTTTTCTTGCTTGAATGGCCGTGTTCGTTGCGTTTGAGAGCATGAGGCTCGAAAAACGTACGGGCAATTTGACAATTTCACAGCAACAGGAAGGATCTCAAACAATGAATCCCTGGAAGTCGATCAGTCTTCTTTTTGCCGCCCTCGCATTGCTTGCGACGGGATGTGATAACAGCCGTCAGCAATATCAACAGCAG
>JAHFIK010000067.1 GCA_023246415.1 Candidatus Uhrbacteria bacterium | reverse complement strand
GTTTCCAGGCGACGTTCGGACATCTCACGGAATATGACGCTGCATACTACAGCTACCAGTGGGCACTCTCCATTGCATTCGATATCCGCACACGATTCTTGAAAGAAGGGATGATGAACCCAGAGACGGCAACAGCGTATCGCTCCATCATTCTCGAATCCGGCGGCGGCGAAGATGAGATGGAACTCGTGAAGCGATTCTTGGGACGCGAATCGAACGAGCAGGCGTATTTGGAATATTTGGGGATATGACAGTGTTGATCGTCCTCAGAGGACCTTCAGGCTCAGGTAAAAGTACGGTCGCGAAGGCGGTCCGAGCAGCATTTGGGGACACGATGGCACTCATTGAACAAGACCATTTTCGACGGATCGTTCTAAAGGAGAAAGATATTCCCAACGGATTGAATATCGAGCTCATTAAACGAACGGTCCTGTTTGCCCTGGAGCACGGTCGACACGTCATCCTGGAAGGCATTCTCGACGCGGGTCGCTATGAAGCGATGCTCGAAGAGATCACCGTCATTCATCCCGAACAGAATCACTTCTTCTATTTCGACATCTCCTTGGAAGAAACGATCCGACGCCATCAGACCAAACCGAACAAGGATGACTTTGGCGAAAAAGAACTGAGGTCATGGTACAAGCAAAACAATCTCCTCTCCTTTGTCACCGAACACCTCGTGCATGAACAACAGACCGTTGATCAAACCCGAGACGGTATTCTTTCCATTTGCGAATATCGTTCAGGATAAACTGGACTTTTTGAATGGTCGTGCCATACTCGTCTCAATCCACTATGAATACCCCTTCTCCATTTGAACTGCAGCATCCGCTCAGTCCGAAAAAGTTTCAGAAAAAATTAATCTCGCGAAGCCTGATCATCTTGTTCGCGTCGATCGTCCTTGGAGGCGTCAGCACCATCCCGATCACCGCCATGGTCGTGTCACGCCAGCCGCAAAATGGACTGGGTGCGTTTCTATGGATTTCAGTGCTTCTGATCATTGCGTTCTTTGCCTTGATCATGAGCCTATACGGCGCATATGTTTCAGCCTATATCCGCCGCTACTACTACGATGCGTCTGAACAATTTCTCACGATTCAAAAAGGCGTTTTTGCCCCGACCGAGATCCATGTCCCGTATGTCAAAATTCAGGACGTGTACGTTGACCAAGACATCCTTGATCGTCTGCTCGGCATCTACGATGTTCACATTGCCAGTGCAACGGTGACGTCTGGCATTGAAGCTCACATTGACGGCGTTGATCCCGCGGTTGCCGAGGCGCTAAAAATCTTTCTCTTGAATAAGATTCAGTACGGGTCCGCACAGCCGCTTTCACAGACCGCGTCTGTTTCCGCCGCACAATCCTCGACGCAACAGGTCATCGCACAAGGACCACAAGCCGGTCGATACACGACCAAGAATTACCCAATCGCAAACGGATGGTTGGTTGCGGCATTTGCGGCGAATATCTTCACCGCCGCCCTCTATTCGATCATCATCTGGGGATTTTTTCTGGGCAAACACACATCGATCTTCACGGTCAGTATCGGACAGTTCGTCATGGTGTACGCTATTCTCTATATCGGACTTGCGATTTGGACCTTACTCTGGAAAGCAACATTCTCATTCGAATTTTTGCCGCAGTTCATCCTCATGAAAGACGGGGTGCTGAAACGCGAAGAAAAGCATGTCCCCTATCGGACCTTGCAAAACGTTCTCTTGAAGCAAGGATTAATTGAGCGCATCCTCGGTTTAAGCACGGTCATCATTGAAAATGCAGCCATGGCAACGACAAAGACCGGACGCGCCTCTCGAATCACGATCCCAGGACAGCCGATCGACAAAGGAAACGAACTCGTGAATGAACTCAATCGGATTCTCGGACAAACCTCAGGCCAAGGAACGGGACTCTAGGCAGACACGAACGCCCGGACCCATGCGAACGACGTACGTCACGCATGGGTCTTTTGAAATGAGGGCGCATCCCTCACAATTCCGGTATGATTGCTCCCATATGCCTTCTCACATCGGAAACCGTCTGACCGATAACGCACGCGGTGCTGACGATGCACAGGGTCTGATCCAGCGTGCCATCACAGAAGTCGCCAACCAAACCGGGTGGATCATTCGAGACCGTTCAGTTGTGTTTACCGGTCAGTACTATGATCGTAAAAAAGTCGGGAGTTTTATCGCGCGTGTCACCAACGATCGTGAAGAATCGGCCGTCCTCAAACTCCAACTGCGGCCACTCCCATTTGATGAAGGGTTTATCACGCGCCACATCCAGCCGCAGCTCAAAAGCAATCGCATCAGACTTCCCAAGCTCATTGCCGACGAGCCCTGGAATGACCACAGGGGCTACGGATACCTTCTCACAGAGGATGTGACCCATCTCCCCAAACTCTGGGCCGGTCATTCCCCAACGGATGTAGAAATGAACCGTCACGCGTCTTTCCTAGAAGTATTCATGCATGACGTACTCCCCATCACGCCATTCCTACCCACCCCTTCACACACGCTCCAAGAAGCATATCGTGACGCCTTCGAGCATTTTTCCGAAATTGCACAGTTGAGCGTCCATCATCATATCGAGCCCTCGACGGTCGAACGCATGCGAAAGACCTACCTTCGCATCCTCGGCGATCTGACCTCGGGTGATATTCATTTTACACATGGTCACCTTTCCGGCATGGACGTAATCGAGGATCGCACCTCGGATTCGTTCATTCTCTTCTCCAATCTGCTCTGGTCGTTTCGACCAACGTATTACGAATGCATCTTCCCACTCTGGGTCGATCTCATGGGAATTCGGGACACGCGGGTGACGCTTCAACGATTTCAAAGCCGGATCACGGCATGGGCAACGCTCTGGCAACGGATTCAAGGTATTGATCCCAGGAAAGATTCCTTTTTCTGGTTTCTCCTCTTGGAACGCACGATGATGACCGTCATGCTTGATCTCGGCGCGGGCGATTGGGGCGATACCGAGCAGGACGAAAAAGAAGCACTGCTTCGGACATGGGTTGACCTGTTCGACTGGCTTATTTCAGAGCAACATTCAACAATATGATCTATCTTATCAGTGGAGCCCCGCGGGTTGGAAAAAGTATTCTTGCAGCCCAACTCGCTGAACAGCTCGGCATCCCCCACATTGACACCGATCTCGTCTGTGACGCTTATCGTGACACGTTGAGCGACTCAGATCGCGCCACGCAATTTCCGTTTCCAAACTTCTCTGGTGATGCAAAAGAAAATCATCACTCCGCAGCGCAGCTCGTAACCCTGCAAATCACATCTGCAACATCGCTTGAACCCGAACTCTACCGGCTCATCCGCGACCAGATCGCGCGTCACACGTCGGTCGTTATTGAGGGCATCCATCTTCTCCCAACGTTCATCCATTCGCTGAGACAAGAATATTTTGACTCATTCCGAACGATCTGTATCGGATCACAAGATATCGACGTCGTGCTCCATGGACTCGAAGATGATCAACGACCGGATAATTGGATGCGGGAGAGCGATGCGGACGTTAAACGACAGGTCGCTGCATTCGTGATCGCATTCAGTGAACGAATCCATGAAGAAGCGGTGCGTCTTCAGCTTCCTTACCAAGAACGAACGCCGAATTTTGAAAACGACCTCCTACGCTTCCTTCAACTTCTGCGGACCGCGTAGCTGATCGGTATGCATCTCTCTCGAACACGCACTCTTGCCATTCTCGTGATACTCATCGAGATCGTCGCGATCGCATCCATACCGTGTTGCGTGTCCGCGGCAACAAAAAGAACGGTCTTGCCCAGAGTCATCGCCGTCCCGATCCTCACGTATCACTACATCCGCCCCCTCGACGGACTGGATGCAAGTGGACGCTCGCTCAGCGTGTCGCCCGTTCATTTTGAGATGCAGATGGAGCAGCTCGTTCTCCAAGGGTACCACGCGATCACGCCGGCTCAGCTTGATGCTGCGCTGACCAACGGTGATCCGCTCCCGAGCAAACCCATCATGATCACCTTTGATGACGGGTACTATGATCAGTTCCAAAATGCCCTCCCCGTCCTCGTCCGGCTCCATCTTCCTGCCACGATGTTCATTGTCTCGGGATTCCTGAACCGCTATGGGTACATGTATGAATCAACGGTTCGCGCGGCTGATGCAACCGGCCTCATCACCATCGGTGCCCATACCCAGCACCACATGAATCTGACGACAATCTCCACGCTTCGGGCGCATAACGAAATCCTCGGTTCAAAAGCGGACCTTGAGCGAATCCTGAATCACCCAATCACCGCCTTCGCTTACCCGTTCGGATCGTATTCAACACCTCTCCTCCGCGAGGTGGCCGCGGACGGTTTTCATCTGGCGTTCACCACCGTCAACGGCGATCGGCAATCGTCACAGATTCGATATCAACTCGAACGGAGCCACGTTCGTGATGCGCCGACAATTTCCTGGCTTTCTCGGTAACTGGACTATCCCGCGTTTCACCCTCAACGCATTATTGCTAGACTTCAATCCTATGCCCATCGACTACCAAGCGATCATCGACTACGTCGTCGCTTCCGGAAAACGAATCGCGCCAAAAGCCGGCGCCATTGCGGATATTGGTGTTTCCAAGATTAACGTCACGGAAGAAGATTTCACCATTGAACGAGGCATCAAACAAATTATCAAGCAATTCGGAGACGATCATCTCCTCTTCGCCGAGGAAGAACATGACACCTATGAACGATCCGAAAACATCTGGGTTGTTGATCCGATCAGCGGGACGGAGAATTTTATCAAAGGCCTCCCCCACTACGCGATCGTGGTTGCGCATCTCATTGACCACAAAGCCGTCTTTTCTGCCGTCTAT
>JAHFIK010000066.1:3437-4926 GCA_023246415.1 Candidatus Uhrbacteria bacterium | reverse complement strand
GGCAACGCAATCTGTTCCCGATACGCGGTAATCTCGGCTTCGATTTTTTCCGGATTCAGAATTTCACCGGCGAAGTAGAGGCGATCCTCGAGTCGTTGAACTTTCGAAAAGATTTCTTGTTCTGGCGCATTCGGTTCATCCACGGCAAGCGCACGCAGGGTCGCAATGGCGTTCTCGATGACTTCGAGATTTTTTTCAGCGGCTTTGGCTTCCCGCGACATCTCTTTCCGAAAGTCGATCCAGATCATCGGCAGAACGTGCTTACGCACCTCTGCGATTTCCATACGCTCCACGTCATGCAATGCGGTTGAGGATTCTTCATGATCAAGCACCTCGTCGAGCGATAGCGCATGCACCCCGGATTTGAATCGCTCCAACAGATGACCCGTGGACTGGCTGACCGCAGCGGCGATGCGACGCCATTCCTCCTTGGAGCCCGCATCCGTCTTCGTAAACTGCTTCGTTGCAATCCGCGCCACCCAGGTCGCGCGCGCCACGGTCTTCGCCAAATCCGCAAGCGCCTCGCGTGACACCTCGCTCCCATCCTGCACCTCATGAATGACCTGATCTGCCCGAACACGGATCAGACTGTCTTTCGGAAGATACGCGAGCGCGTCAACAATGAAATCCACCACGCGCAGACGGTCTTTCAGGTCGAGGAACAGATCGGACATATGAGGTACAGGATAGAGGAAAAGGGAGGAATTTGGAATTTGGAGCGTGATCGCGCTTCACACGATGAACGTTCGAACAAGAAATCCGTTGACGAGTCGATCCAATGTTGGTCTACTGGCGTCTAGTACATTCAATCGATAGAACTGATCCGAGCGCATTGTGAAACATCCCTTCTTATTTGAAAGGTCAAGAAGATGAATGCGAGCTCCAGCGAAGAGTCTGTGCCTTCCGTTCCCGTAGTCGAAAAATTCGGTCTCTTAAAAGACCTTGGAACGATCATCGTTCCGAACGAGTACGTTCATGCGACGCGGTTGCGCCAGTACCGTCAGACCTTTAATACACGCCAATATCAGATTGATCCGAATATTACGGATCACCACTTCAGCTCCCCGACCGTTGAATTGATTCCGGGACGGAGACTCCACATCATCGTGTTTCAGCAGATCAGTTTTAGCACCACCACGTTCAAAGAACGTCTGGCATTTCTTCAACGTCGAAACGCACTTCTGACCGGCGCGCAAGGTGCGGCACTCGTTTTAACGGAGCGGTCCGAACGACTCCCAAAAGAAATTTGGAAGATCACCTCCTTTGATTGTCGACAGGCCCTTTGGCGAGATGCGCAAGGAACCTGTTGGGCACCCTCCATCCAAGTCTCTCGCAAAGAAGGGACGAGGTTCTTCCTCTCGAATGCCCATTCGTCCTGGTGGGAAGACGACGCCTTTTTCGGCTTTTTTGATGCCGATCAGCTCGTAATGTCATAAAACCCCCTATTTCCGAACCCACGCCCTGCCAGACGTGGGTTCTCTCTATATAT
>JAHFIK010000066.1:0-3337 GCA_023246415.1 Candidatus Uhrbacteria bacterium | reverse complement strand
ACTGCTTCGCTCGGACCAGGTCGTCCGGCGAACGGTTCATCATTCCCTGACCTGATATGACGAAATTAAAGACAGAGAAGGATTCTTCCGCGCTCGGCAAACTCCTCATTGAGCACGAAGAGCTCGGACACTTTCCAAAAGTCGGCGACGTCCTGAAGGGCGTTGTGATTGCGGTTGGTCGAAACGAAGTGCGCGTTGATATCAACGGCATCGCGATCGGCATCGTCCGCGGACCGGAACTCGATCCAGCCGTCGACCTCCACGTCGGCGACGAAGTGGAAACCACCGTCATCGAACTCGACAACGAATTCGGCGAACTCGAACTCTCACTCCGTGGCGCAGGCAAGAAGCGCTCCTGGGACAAGCTCCGCGAACTCTTCACGGCCGGCACCGTCGTCCCATCCAAGATCGTGGAAGCGAACAAAGGCGGACTCCTCGTCCGACTTGAGAACGCCACCGCGTTCCTCCCGGTCTCCCAGCTTTCTCCAGAAAACTATCCACGCGTGTCTGGCGGCGAAAAAACGAAGATTCTTGAAAAGCTCCGCGAACTCGTTGGCACGAACGTTGATGTCAAACTCATCGACGTGAACGAAGAAGAAGACCGACTCATCGCGTCTGAAAAGGCGGTTTGGGAAACAAAGCAGGAATCCGTCATCTCCAAGTACAAGATCGGTGATAACGTGGAAGGCGATGTCACGGCCGTCACGGACTTCGGCGCCTTTGTGAAATTCGACGAAGGATTGGAAGGACTCGTTCACATTTCGGAAATTGCCTGGCAGCGCATTGAAGATCCGCACGACATCCTCCATGTGGGCGATCGCGTTCGCGCAGAAATCATCAACCTCGAAGGATCAAAGATCTTCTTGTCGATGAAGCGCCTCGTGGAAGATCCATGGCGTCGCGTGGCCGCGAAGTACAAGGTTGGCCAGAAGGTCCACGGCAAAGTGTTGAAGATCAACCCGTTCGGTCTGTTCGTGGAACTCGATCCAGAAATCCACGGCTTGGCACACATCTCAGAACTCTCCAGCAAGCCGGTCCGCGATGTCCACGAATTCGCCCGCATCAACGATGAATTCGAATTCATGATCGTGTCCATTGACCCGGACAACCACCGCCTCGGCCTGTCCCTCCGCCGAGCGAAGGAAGACACCAAGTAAGATCATCCCGAGAGAGACATTCGCCCGAATGTCTCTCTTTGTGTGATAATAGAGGAAGCCTCCATTCAAGGAGCGACCCTCATTTCTGGCTATTGGCTTTTGGCTTATGGCTTTTGGCCAGAAATCGGATGAGTGGCCATAAGCCAACAGCCAAAAGCCAATAGCCATCCTTCTATGAACAAAAACCTGCGAACCATTCTCCTGTTTGCCGCCTCGCTGATTTTGGTTGGCGTCATCCTTGCCTTCGTGAACATTCAGCAGCCAAAAACAATTGATGTCGCCACGCTGGCCACAGATGTCCAGAACGGCCAAGTCGATTCCGTCATGGTAAACGGCGACACGCTGAACATCACGATGAAAGACAATACGACCGTCACCACCTCGAAAGAGCCGACGGATTCGTTTTCGTCCCTCATGAAAAACTACGGTGTGGATCCGGATAAATCACGCGCCGTCAAAACAACCGTGAAGGGTCAATCCGGGGCCGCGTACTGGACCGGTCTCTTGATCCAGAACCTCCTCCCCATCGTCCTCCTGTTCGTCTTGATGTGGTTCCTGTTCCGACAGATTCAGGGCCAGAATCAGCGCGCGATGAACTTCGGGCATTCCACGGCGCGAGAAATTGAAAAGGGCGCGAAAGATCGCATCACCTTTAAGGATGTCGCTGGTGCAAAAGAAGCAAAAGTTGAATTGAGTGAAATCGTCGACTTCTTGAAGCAGCCTGAAAAATTCAAGCGAATCGGCGCCAAAATGCCGAAAGGCGCGTTGCTCATGGGTTCCCCGGGAACCGGAAAGACACTGCTCGCCCGTGCGGTTGCCGGCGAAGCCGATGTGCCGTTCTACCACATCAGCGGATCGGAATTCGTTGAAATGTTTGTTGGCGTCGGCGCATCGCGCGTTCGCGACCTGTTCGCCAAAGCAAAAAAGACCAAGCCGTGCATCGTCTTCATTGATGAAATCGATGCCGTCGGCCGCCAGCGCGGTTCAGGACTCGGCGGATCGCACGACGAACGCGAACAGACCTTGAACCAGATTCTGGTTGAGATGGATGGATTCGAACCCAACCTCGGCGTCATCGTCCTCGCCGCCACGAACCGCCCGGATGTCCTTGACCCTGCGCTCCTGCGACCTGGCCGTTTTGATCGCCGCGTGGTCATCGACATGCCGGACTTGAACGATCGCGATGCGATTTTGAAGGTCCACGCCAAAGGAAAGCCGCTTGCGGGCGACGTTGATCTTCGACGTCTTGCCGAACGGACGCCGGGATTCTCCGGGGCTGACCTTGCGAACCTCATGAACGAAGCCGCGATTACCGCAGCACGTCAGAGCCAGGATCTCATCACCATGACGATGCTTGCCGACTCCATCGAGAAAGTCCTCCTCGGACCGGAACGGAAGAGCCACCTCATGAACGCGGATGAAAAGCGCCGGACCGCGCTCCACGAAGTCGGACACGCCATTGTTGCGCATCTTCAGCCGAATTCTGACCCGGTCCAAAAGATCTCCGTCATTTCTCGCGGACATGCGGCCGGATACACGCTCAAGATGCCAACGGAAGACCGCTCCATGCGCAGCCGTGAATACTACATTGAAGATATTGCGACCATGCTTGGCGGATATGCCGCAGAAAAGATCTTCTACGGGGAAACCTCTCCGGGTCCGTCGAATGACATGAAGGAAGTCACGAAGCTCGCCCGCAAGATGATTACGCAATGGGGGATGTCGGACCTCATGGGACCGCGCACCTACGGCGAACAGGAAGACATGATCTTCCTCGGACGCGAAATCCACGAGAACCGAAACTATTCTGAAAAAGTGGCGGAGCGGATCGATGCGGAAGTTGATCGGATCATCAACGAAGGACTTGAGAAGGCAAAGCACCTCATCACCACGCATCGTGAGGCCGTCGAGCGCGTTGCTGACAAGCTCCTCGAAAAGGAAACACTTGAACGCGAAGACTTCTACGCCGTCGTCGGTCTTCCTCCAGCCAACCCACTGAACGACATCAAGGAAGAAGACCTCCGCCGCGAACAGCGCCGCGCGGAACGCGATCAGGACGATGCAAATGCCGCTCAAGAAGCAGAGGTGAAGGAAAAAGCGGAGAAGAAGAATGGGAAGAAGAAAGCCGCAGAGCCTCCCACAGAAACGGCATAACGATCAGTCACGAGTCACGAGTTAGA
>JAHFIK010000035.1 GCA_023246415.1 Candidatus Uhrbacteria bacterium | reverse complement strand
ATCGAAGGACGGCTCTCTTGGCATTTCATTCCTCAGTCGTTCAAAGTCTTCCTCGATTGCGATATTGATGAGGCGGCCCGTCGCGTCTATGGCACCCAGCACAACCCCGATGAAGTTCGTCATGACGAGCACTATGCCAACCATGAAGATGCCAAAACCGCCCTTGAAGAACGGATGGCCTCGGACGACCGACGATACCTGAAGTACTACGGGGTGAACTACCGAAACCCGGCCCAGTACGACCTTGTCCTGGATACGACGACGTTCCCGGGGCCGGACGTCACCGCGGCGAAGATCTTCGAAAAGATTGAGAAAAAGGCCTGATTATTAGCTTATGGCTTTTGGCTTATGGCTTTTGGCCAGATCCGGATCGGGCCAAAAGCCATAAGCCAAAAGCCATAAGCCCTCCCCCACGCCTCCCCCTTCCTTGACTCTTGAGACGTGTTCCGCTACTATCACGCCACAAATATATGGCCCAACAGGCGCAATACACCACCATTAAACCGGAGCAGGTCCGGACCGGGATGCAAATCCGGATCCACCAGCGCATCACGGAAATTGGTGCAAAAGGTCCCCGCGAACGTATCCAGGTCTACGAAGGTCTTGTGATGACCGTTCGTGGCAAAGGGATCCATCAAACCATGACCGTCCGGAAGATCTCCCACGGCGTTGGCGTTGAAAAAATTTACCCGCTCGCGCTCCCATCCATCGATAAAATCGAACTCGTGAAACAGCTGTTGGTTCGCCGGAAGAACCTGAGCTTCCTCCGCGATCACACCAAGCGCATGAAGGAAGTCCGCAACGTCAAACTTTCAGCCGTCAAAGAAGTCGTCGTCGCAGAACCTATCCCGGTTGATGGTGAAAAGGAAGAAGTCACGGACGTCGTGCCAGAGGAAGTGAAGGCGTAACAATCCAGCAATAGAATAAAACAACAATCCGGTCAGCTGACCGGATTGTTGTTTTATTGTTTCGTCAGTCACGCTTGATCATCTCACCATATTCCATTAGGATCGGCTCAATCATTCCAACAAACAGAAAGGATGTGGAATGGATCGATCGCACGTTCAACCCGTCTCGTTTAAAACCGTTCTCATTGGGTCGCTCTTGGCCATCTATTTCGCCACCTTCGCCCTCCTTGATCTCGTTGAGATCGGACTCCTGACGCCAGAGATGGCAAAGAATACGGAATACGTCCTCGCCACCCTCATCGTCTTCTTCTACCACCGAAGAAATACGCTGGCAGAACAGGCGCTCCGCACGCCATCGGACGACCGATGACACCTCGCCTCCTCTCATCCGCGAGCTCTCCATCCCGGGAGCTCGTTTGTTTTAATGAACGACCCGATGGAATATGAGCCGATCTCACACCATCAGGTCCCTCGCTACGCTCGGGATGACGATACCTCGTGTCCCAGGCGGCGCTTCGCGCCGAAGGCGCGCTTGTTAGAAGAAGCCTCGTCATCCCGAGCGGAGCGAGGGACCTCAGATCTCTTCTGAACAGAAACGAACGTCGCAAACGACAGCGGCATTCGACCCTTTGGGTGGTAATTAAAAACGATCCTGCACCGGTGCAGGATCGTGATTCGCATATTAACTGCGAGAGATATCGCGTTAGAGACCGCGATGATCATCTTCGAGTGCGCGCTGAAACGCACGGGAAAGGTACGGAACGAAAGCCGGATCGTAGCGATGATCGCGCGAAGACATCGGCGGCCGATACAACAGGTATGGTCCTCGTCGATCGTACACCGTTGAGATAAACGGGATCGCCGCCGGATCGTGCAAGATGGAAAAGATGCTGTGCTGATACACCCCGTCCGAATAGTTCATCCCGATGAGTCCATTCGCCATAGAGATCAAGAGCGAATGTTTGAACGATTCTGTATTCGCGAGCCGATTGGTCACGAAACGGATGATCGATTCATCCGACGCATCTTCAACCGGAATCCGTAATGGAAAGGCGGAGATGTCAGAAGCAAATGGACTCGCCAAAGGACTCTCTTCCGCCGTCCCGAGCGACAGGATCCAATTCGTTCTTCCGATCGTCACCGCAACCGCACCGCGATAGTACGCGCACCCTCGTTCATCCAGATCGCGCGCAATGACTGAAAAAATAATGCGACTAAATTGGACGAGTCTTGCGCCAGGCAATCCCGCAAACGTGCCATAGATCCGCGCCAACAGAAGCTTCGCTGTCAGCCGCTCTCCTTTTTCGTTCAGTTGCTCTTGCACCTCAGTATCCTCGTTTCTTCGTAAAAGGGACAACTGCCGTTACCGCCTGAGGAGGGTACGGCAAGACGGGGAAAAGCGCAAAATAGCCATGAAGCCATGAAACAATCCGATCAATTGACCGGATTGTTTCATGGCTTCATGGCTATTCTATACGAACGCCAGACTTCCTAGCCTACACGATCTTCTGCAGATACTGCCCGGTATACGATTTCTTAATCTTTGAGACCTGTTCCGGCGTCCCTTCACCAACGACCGTTCCGCCGCGAATGCCTCCGCCCGGCCCCATATCAACAATCCAGTCAGCGGACTTAATGACGTCGAGGTTATGTTCGATAACGAGGACCGTGTTCCCCTTATCAACGAGGGCATTCAACACGCCCAGGAGCCGTTTGATGTCTTCAAAGTGGAGACCCGTCGTCGGCTCATCAAGAATGTAGAGCGTGCGACCCGTGGCGCGACGCGAAAGCTCTGTCGCGAGCTTCACACGCTGCGCTTCTCCACCGGAGAGCGTCGTGGCCGGCTGTCCAAGTTTCACATATCCCAATCCGACTTCATGGAGGACGGAGAGTTTTTCGTAGATGAGTGGCTGATCTACAAAGAAGCGACGCGCTTCTTCCACCGTCATTTCCAAGATATCGGCGATGTTCTTGCCGCGCCAGTGAATCTCCAGAGCTTCATCGTTATAACGACGACCGCGACACTCGGTGCATTCGACGTACACGTCTGGAAGGAACTGCATTTCAATCTGCACGTATCCATCGCCGCCGCACGCTTCACACCGTCCGCCGCCTTTTACGTTGAAGGAGAACTTCCCGGCATCATAGCCACGCATCTTCGCTTCCGGGATCTCTGCAAAGAGATCGCGGATGGCAGTGAAGACGCCGGTATACGTTGCCGGATTTGATCGCGGCGTGCGGCCGATCGGCGACTGGTCCACGGAGACGATTTTATCGAGCGCTTCCAATCCTTCAATCTTCTTGTGTTCACCCGGAAGCTCTTTTGAGTTGTAAAAATGATTCGAGAGCGCACGTGACAAGATGTCGAGAACGAGCGTTGATTTTCCTGAGCCAGACACACCCGTCACACACGTGAATGTTCCGAGTGGAAGGCGGAAATCAACATTCTTGAGATTATACGCAGACGCCCCTTTCACGGACACGCTTTTCCCGCTTCCTTTGCGGCGCTTTGACGGGATCTCTAATTTACGGCGACCGGACAGGTAGGCGCCCGTGAGAGATTCTTTATTCTTCTTCACTTCGGCGAGCGTGCCTTTGGCGACGATCTCTCCCCCGTACTCTCCCGCGCCCGGACCGACGTCGACGAGGTAATCCGCTTCTTCCATGACGGCTTCATCGTGTTCTACGACGATCACCGTGTTTCCGAGATCACGAAGTCGTTTCAATGTTGCGATGAGCTTGTCGTTGTCGCGCGGATGAAGACCGATCGAGGGTTCATCGAGAATATAGATGACGCCGGAAAGTTCGCTCCCGAGCTGTGCCGCAATGCGCACGCGCTGCGCCTCTCCGCCGGACAGCGACATCGCGCTGCGATCAAGCGTGAGATAGTTCAGTCCGACATCGATCAAGTTCACCAATCGACGTTTCACTTCCGTTGAAAGCTGATTCACGATGATGCGTTCAGATCCGGTGAATCCCATTGGGTCTGGTTTTGAATCGGTTTTGACGATCCGAACAATTTTCGATGGCTTCACTTTTTTCTGTCCAACACCGAGTGAATCGAACCAGGCGAAACAATCATCCAGCGGGAGAGACACGAGATCCGCAATCGTTTTCCCGGCAACCGTGACGGCGAGCGCTTCAGCACGCAATCGCTTGCCATGGCAGATCGGGCACACCATGACGCGCATGTAGGCTTCGATCTCTTTCTGCACGTATTCTGAATCCGTTTGGCGATACTTTTCCTCCAGCATGGAAATGATGCCGCCGAATTTCACCTGCTCGCCATCCACGTCGTAGAGCTGTTCGCCCGTTCCATTAAAAATACTGTCGATCACCTTTTGACTGAGCAAACGCACCTCTTCATGCACGCTCCACCCATGCGCTTTTCCAACCGCCTCAAGCATTTTCAGATACCACGCCTGATTCCCTGCGATGCGCGTCCACGGCTTAATCGCGCCCTGGGCGATCGTGAGCTTCTTATTTGGGATGACGAGGTCTGGTTCGAGGACGAGCTTCGTGCCTAATCCGGTACAGGCCTGGCACGCTCCGTGAGGCGAGTTGAATGAGAACAGGCGTGGTTCAAGCGTTGGCACAGACACGCCACACGCCGCGCAATACAGCGACTGCGAATACAACGTCTCCTCAAGGGTTGATTCATTCAACACCGTGAGCAGACCATTCGCGAGATCCAACGCCGCCTTCACCAGTTCATGAAGCGATTCGGCAACCATTCCCGTATTCTTTTCAATCTTTGCGACAACCACTTCAATCGTATGCTCGGCTTTTTTATCCGCCTTCACGCGAAGGAGTTCGTCGATATCCACGAGTGTCCCGTCATATCGGACCTCGTGATACCCCGCATTCATCGCCGCTTGTAAGACCACTTTATGTTCGCCCTTCTGCTTCAACACCATCGGTGCAAGCAGAATCAGATCTCCGCTCTTCGTTTGCGCGAGAATCTTTTCCGTAATCTGTTTCGGCGACTGTTCCGCAACGGGCTTTCCGCACTTCGGACAATGCGCACGACCGGCGCGAGAAAAGAGGAGACGGAAAAAATCGTACACCTCGGTGACGGTTCCAACCGTGGAACGCGGGTTGTGCGAGCTTGATTTCTGATCAATTGCGACCGTTGGAGAAAGACCAACAATCTCATCGACATCCGGCTTGTCTTGCAGCTCTAAAAATTGCCGCGCAAAACTCGAAAGGGATTCCACGTAGCGGCGTTGACCCTCTGCATGGATCGTATCGAATGCGAGCGATGATTTTCCGCTCCCGGACAGACCGGTGATGACCGTCAGTTTGTCCTTTGGAAGCGAAATGGAGACGTTCTTGAGGTTATGAACGCGGGCTCCGCGGACGTGAATATGGGATGAAGCTGACATGTGGCGAGGAGGAGGGGTGATCGACGTTTCGCCCGAGGCGAACGCAGGCGACAAACATGAAATGCAATGATGATGAGGCTAACACGTATTGGAAGGAGTGGCAAGGGCGAGGGGCGGACGAAAAACACGCTTGGCGAACAAAGCTCCGTACAGATGGAGACAGCGAGGATCATGTCGCGTAATCCCCCGCGACGGTTCACCCGCATTGCGCTATCCCGCAATCAAACAATCCAGGATGTTCCTGGATTGCTGCATTGAGATCCTTCGTTGCGATTACTCGCAAGACCACGAACCCATCGGGGTTGCATTAAAGGCACCGCTCCCGGACAGCGAGATCACCGAACAGGTACACGCCTTTCCATTCGCTTGCGTGCATTTCGCCTTATCGATGTAACACGTGGATCCCGTTGTCGTTCCGCTATCACACGCACTGGTGGTCGATGGAGCCGTCGCAGTCGTCCCGCCTGCGGCTTTACAATATCCAGGCTTGCTCTCCGGATCTCCAGGCGCAGACGTATCGTCGAGATTAAAATTACAGACAATGGGCGAATCACCCGCTGCGGCCTGCTTCAAATTATCGAACGACCAGTAGGCGGTCGACGGATTTTCGAAATCCGTATTCGGCGCGGTGATGGCGCACTGAAATGCTTTCGCGATATCTGATCCATTTGCGTACCCTGACAATTTTCCGCCGCCGCCGACGCATTTTGCCGGGGTAAGAACTCCGGTTCCTCCATTATATTCAACCGCAAGGAATCCACCGGGGAAATTTCCGCTGCCACAATGCTGACTCCACGTCTGTAACTCAACGTCGCTCAAATCAATATGATAGGTTGCAACGCCGGTCTTTGAGGCATCTGAAGATCCGGCATTCGACCCCTTTTTCAAGGTCGCTTTCTGTTTAACGTTGAGATTGCTCTGAATCACGGACAGATTCCCAGGATTCTTTGCTGCCCCGCACGCAAGTACAAGATAGATATCGTTCGGGTAGCGTTCGTTATCGAAATGGATGTTGCCCCCGAATTCGAGACGCGCACACGTTTTTTGTGGCCCGGAAATCCCCTTACATTCCGAATACTCCGCGTTCACACATGACACGCAGGCCGTCCCTTTCGTTTTACACACGGTGCCTTCGCATGGATTCCCGGTTGTCCCTTCAATGTAATACGAGTGACCGCAGGTGGCGGCGTCTGGAGAAATCGAATACGCCCCCTTCATCTTCTCCACCTCATCACGTGAAACAACTTTTCCCGTTTCTCCTGCATCCGCGAGATTGACGCCTTTTGAAATGTCAGAACAGTAGATGGACGTAATACTCTGGACGGTATTCACCAGATAGACCTTGAGCGGATTCAAATTGGTCAGTGCCGGATTAATCGTCCGAAGAATCATCGTGGCTGAAAGGACAAGGAACATGCCAATCACCGCATCAATCATGATTTGCTTTCCGCGCTGAATCCCGCCCAACGGCGTGGAGCCGATGAGGTACCGGAATGCCCCGTAGATGAACATGATCGTTGTTGCGACCACGAGAATCGACAGCAGGTAACTGTATATCGTCACGACGTACTCATTGAATCCTTTGATCTGCGTCACCTTCCCGATCGGGACGTTCAGCGTGATGTTCGTTGCTGACGCGTAACACTTCCCCTTTCCATCGCGGCACTCGGTATTCGATTCCCACACGCCGCCTTGTCGACCGCAATCATCTTTTGTGAAGCAGGACTGTTGAAGCGCCGCCGCTTTTGCCGCATCGGTGTTCGTTGGCGTTCCTCCGGCAACACCGCTGATCGTATATTCCGCCGGTTGCATCACACCGGCGCACTTCGGGGCCACCGGTCTCGTGCCGCACAGCGCCGTACACTCTTCTTTCGTAAAATATTCGGCTGGCGACACGCGAATCGGGGTGTTTTCCGCGACGCCGCCGCACGGGGGCGCCGTATCTTTCGCTCCGCCGCACAGACAGTAGCACTGCCCGACACTGAAGGATGGAATCCGTTTTTGATTGTCTGGATTCGCGTTCAAAAAATTCACGACTTCCTGCGGAATCGTCACGCCATTCTCATTCAGCTTTGAAACCCTCCCCGCACGGAACTCAACATGATTCGATACGAATGACTCCCACTTATTACCGTCGCATGTGTAGGCCACTTTGGCACAATCCGCATCGGTCTGCGATTGCCCAGTGCAAATACCCTGATCCGCCGCAAATCGTGCTGCCGCCTGCAGATTCGCTGACGTGGTCAGCTGCGCAGATGCGCGAGACGCGATACCGACGCTCGCGATTGCGAACGCGATCAGCATGCATTTCGAAATCCACATTCCAAATTCCAAATTCCAAATGCTACGAACGAGAATTTGGAATTTGGAATGTGGAATGTGAGTAATCATATCGCTACTGCGGAAGCGCGTCCTTTGCCCGCTGAATAATCTGCTTAAAGACATCCTCTGTCATCGCGCCCTGAATTTTTGCGCGATTCAGAAAAATCGTCGGCGTTCCTTCCACGCCCACAGAACGTCCGAATGAAAAATCCGCATCTACATCCAGATCGTGTTTTCGCGATGTAAAGCAGGTATCGAATGCCGTGACATCGGCGCCGGCAATTTTTGCCATGGTTAAGAAATCATCACGAGTCCGTTTCGTCTGATCCGCAAAGAGCTGATCGAAAAATCTCCAATATTTTTCCTGACCCTGATCCAACACGCACAGCGCCGCATCCGCAGAAATTCGGCTCGCGGACGGATCAATGATCGGAAAATGACGGATCACTAAATGGATATTCTGTTTTTCTGTTTCCATGACCCGGCGAAGGACCGGGGCGAAATCCGCACAATGCGGACATTCATAATCAATGAAGGCGACAATCGTGATCCGCGCGTCTCGATTTCCCATTTCTGCCGCGAGTCCGGTCGGGACGAGCTGATCGAGACTCTCCGGCGAGACATTCGTGGCCGTCGCATCTTTTAAGAGGGAAGCGTTCTTGCGAACATCGTTCAAACTAATCCGTTCTCCAGACTTGATGCGAAGCAGATATGACGTCGTGAGCGTTCCAACCCACGCAATCGGCACCGCGACCATCGCTAAAACGATGATCCCAATGATGATCATGAGATGATGTCGCTTCCGACGCCGTTCGTCAGGAGACTTGGAAAAGCCCTGTTCCACAGGGAGGATTGTATCATGAACGAGGATAGGGAGTCGGGAAGTAGGGAGTGGAAAATGGGGAGCGGATACTCGTTACCACCTCTCACTTCCCACTCCCTACCCCCCACTTCCCACTTCCCAACGCTACATTGACCAAACGGATGAGACACGCTACCCTCCTCATCACGATTGAAAACGACCTATGAAGCAACTGATTCTCCCGATTATTCAGATGATTTTGTCCGTTCTGCTGATCGTCTCGATCCTGCTCCAACAGCGCGGATCTGGCCTCGGAATGGCATTTGGCGGTGGAAACGACGTCTTCCGTACCAAACGGGGTGTTGAAAAAATTCTGCATTACGCCACCATCGGCATCGCCATCCTCTTCTTCGTGAACGCGCTGCTGACGGTATTGCTCGCGTAACATCCAACGATCCGTTCCTCCGTTGGTCCGTAAGTCCGTAGGGAGATCCGAGATCCGAACCTCCGGATAGACGGAGAAACGGACGTACGGATTTTTCTTCTTCTCCCCCATGGGACTCCTCACAAACATCCGAACACGCCTGAAGGCAGCACTCGCCGCCCGAGAAGGACGCACCGCGTCTGCGCAGTTCGTGGTCCCGCCACGCGCAGATCATGCCTTGATCGTTGGGACAACGTCCGCACGGTTCATTCCACGCTGGCGCCAGTTTCGCTATTCCGGACTCGTCTTTTCTGGAGCCGAACAGCGACTCATTATCATCGCGGCCTTTTTTTTCTTACTGTCCGGTTCGGTCGCGGCCTGGATGTTTATCAATCAGCGGATCGCGCACTCCCCAAGTTCGGGCGGCAAACTCATTGAAGCCGTCGTCGGAAATCCAAAAGGGATTAATCCGCTCTATGCCTCCGCAAACGATCCGGATGCGGATCTGACCGCACTGGTCTTCTCCGGATTATTTCGACGGAAGAATGGGACACTCATAAATGATCTCGCGGATTCGTATTCCTGGTCGTCAGATGCCAAGGTTCTGACCGTGACGCTCAAAAACAATATCTTCTTTCATGATGGAACCCCCCTCACGAGCGAAGATGTTGTCTTCACCCTTGAGAGCGCAAAAAATCCTGCATGGCGGAGTCCGCATAGTGGAGAATTCCGGGACGCCTCGTTTTCCGCTCCAGATGAACGCACGGTTGTGATCTCACTCGGTCAGCCGGATGCCACCTTCCTTGAGGCGCTGACGATTGGCATTCTTCCCGCACATCTTTGGGGCGACATCCAACCGCAAAACGCGCAGCTCGCCGATGCGAACATCCGACCGATCGGCGCCGGACCATTCATGGCAAGCGATTTTCGACGCGGATCAAGCGGAACAATTTTATCGTATCTCCTCAAACGGTTTAACGGATATCGAAACGAAAAACCGTTACTCGATGAAGTCGAGTTTCGATACTACCCCGATCGTACGGCCGCAGAAGATGCGGTCCGCGGCGGGCAAGCGGATGCGGTTGCATTCGTGCCTGCCTTTGATGTCAAAAAATTTCCGTCCTCCGCGTTCACCATGACGTCGATTGATCTCCCGGAGGAATCCGTCGCGTTCCTGAATGTCACCGATCCGATCCTGAAAGATAGTCACGTCCGTGAAGCGCTCGCCATGAGCGTAGATCGGGAAGATATCGTGAACGCTCAAAATGGATTTGCCGTACCGGTCGGGGGACCGTTCCCATCTGATCCACCGCCGCTCATGGCAAGCTCAACGGAAGAACGACTTGCCGCCGCGCGGAAAAAACTGGACGACGCCGGATGGACGCTTGCCGAGGGCGCAGATATCCGTCTGAAAACGAGTGTTGCAAAATCAACTTCTACGGCCGTGTCGACGAGTTCGACGCCGGCATTCGCACTCACCATTTCCGTCCCTGATGTCCCAGAACTGATCGCCATCGCCAATACCCTTGCTCAACGATGGTCACTCCTGAATGCGCGTGTCACCGTGAAAACCGAACCCACGGGCACGCTGCTCACACAGGCGACGCGGGATCGAAATCTCCAAATTGTCCTCTGGAATGTTTTACTGCCTCCATCAGAAAACCAATATCAGATCTGGTGGAGCGGCCAGGCAGATGGAAATGGACTGAACCTGTCGAACCTGAAAGACCGGGATGTTGATGAGGCGATCAAAGACATGGGCAGTGCATCCTCAACCGACGCCCTCGCAACCGCCAAGAAAAAACTAACCACGGCGATCAATGCGCGAACGCCCGCCATCTTCCTTACACAACCACACACAACCTACGCCTTTTCGACGCGGATTCGGGGCGTATCAGAGAAGATGACACTCTCGACACCTTCAGACCGATTCACCAATCTGTCACAGTGGTACGTGAAAACGGCGTGGGGACTGAGATAAAAAAGGACAGATATGAAAAAGAGCCGCTCCTGAGACAGGGGGGCTCTTTTTTCAACGTTGTTACGAACAGATCAAGGTTCGTCCTGCAACACCTGGCGAAGATGCTTCCGTAAGGATTCAAGACCCTTCCGTTTGTATTGGGAAATACAGGGGCCCGAAACGCCGAATGACGGAGCAATTTCCTCTCGAGTCTCCATGGATTGTCCATACAGTCCATAGGTTCGGATAAGGACGTCTTGTTGATCCTGCGGAACAACTCGCAAACAAGCCAATACGAGACGCCTCATCTCAGCGTCGATCGCGAGTTGCTCTGGTGTCGTGTCAGCGCCTTCGAAGCGTTCATGATGATGGTCATCCTCACGTCGCTGACGCTCGTCTGAACGGAGTTCCCGTAGCTGAAGCTTCTGACCACTCCGTCCGCAGGCTAATCGAAGCGCGTCCAACATGGCTCGATATGCACACACAGACACAAACCCGTGAAATGCATTCTCTTGATCCGTATATGCCGCCGCTTGTCGCCAAATCTTGATCCGCCCTTCCTGACACAGGTCATCAACCTTCAAGCCAGACGACGGAAATTGATTCGCGAGACGATGCGCGACCAACAGAATGGTTGGTTCGGCTTTACGCAAAAATCGCTCACGGTCTTTCTCATTCATCGACGCAACCTCCGCACTTGAAACGCAGCCTGACGACGCCTCAGAGAGGCGAAATAAAAAGGAGCAATGCGAAAAGATATCGATCTTTATCGCTTCCGTCAAGAGCCCCTGTCCCGCCCCGTTCCGCCATACGATCGTTCGATCAACCGCTCATTCCGCCCATATTCAGTCAGTCCCTGTCCTTCTCACTCCCCGGCTTGCCCATCTTGGCGTTTCCTTGTACGCTTTCGCGCGAACCTTCCCCCCACGTGATGCCGCGATGGCGAAATTGGTAGACGCACTGGATTCAGGTTCCAGCGAGAGCAATCTCATGAGAGTTCAAGTCTCTCTCGCGGCACCATGTTGGGGGAAGGAATATGGAATTTGGAATTTAGAATTTGGGTCCGGATTCGAACCCAAATTCTAAATTCCAAATTCCAAATTCTTCTCACTATGAAACTCGTCTCGCTCAACTGCTGGGGTGGAAAAATGTACGAGCCGCTCATGGCCTTCATCGATGAACAGAAATCCGATACGGATCTTTTTTGTTTTCAGGAAGTCTACAGCTCAAGCGACCTGGTGACGTACGGCGCGACGCGCATGAATCTCTTCCAAGAGATGCAGAAGGTCCTCGACGGATTCCGCGCGTTCTTTTTTCCGGTCATGAAAGGGAATGATCTTGAAGGCCCGGTCGACACGCCGACCGAAAACGGACTCGCCATTTTTATCAGAGAAACAATTCCCGTTGATCAGTTCAGTGATGACATCGTCTATCTTGAGCGAT
Organism: Candidatus Uhrbacteria bacterium; assembly: GCA_023246415.1. Lineage (GTDB taxonomy): Bacteria > Patescibacteriota > Patescibacteriia > 2-12-FULL-60-25 > 2-12-FULL-60-25 > 2-12-FULL-60-25. The sequence goes on along the minus strand of JAHFIK010000035.1, from coordinate 1,922 downwards.
ACCTCCATACCGGCAGATACGGCGATCACGGACAGAACATGGCGCACATCTCATTCACGCACCACGGGATTCCATACACGGTCTTCAATCTCCACGGACTCTGTTCAAAGACGAAAACGGATTCTCCCGCACGCACGGAACAGTCTCGTATCATTAACCAGGTCCGGAGTCGATGTTTGGGATCAAAACACATTCTCTGCGGTGACTTTAATTTTGAACACGGGACGCAATGCATGGCGATGCTTGAGCAGCCAGATGTCCCAGCGCTCGCACCGATGATTAATCTCATCACCACGAACCACATTCCGACCACGCGAAATGCACTCTTCCCCTGGCCGGATAAATTCGCTGATTACACGCTGGTCACCCCAGATATCGTCGTGCACGATTTCGAGGTTGTCTCAAATGAAGTCTCCGACCATCTTCCGATGGTCCTGAAGTTCGAATAGATCGGCAGTAGGCAGTAGGCAGTAGGAATGTATTCCTACTGCCTACTGCCTACTGCCTACTGCCTCTCTCTACTAGACGTTGCTCTTTTTCCATGATATACACCGGGCACCGCACCTTTTTTGCGGAGAAAGATTCGTCGTACACGCCATGTATCGACCCAGAACTTCTTCCGTCAACGACGTTGCAGGACGCCGTAGTGAAAGCAGTGATATTCGACGCCCTCGGCCTCAACCCGTCACAAGCACCGCATTTGATGAACCGTCATTTGAGGTGGAGCTCCGAGAACGAGCACATCACATCGGCTGTTCTGTCGAACAGTTCCGATGGTTGCATATCAGTGAGCAGCACCTGCTGTTTTTTAACACGGATTGCCGTGGAGAAACTCAGCGCGTCCGACTCGTCTGGAAACATCGAACACGGGTTCCTTCCCCGTTTAGCGCCTCTGTTCAACCCATCCCTTCAGATATCGACACGTTTCCACGCGCGCTCGAAATCGAAGCCGGGTCGTTCGAAGAAACGCTCGAATTATTCGAACGTACATTTGCTCAAAAATCAAACCCGTCTCCAACGCCCTCGTGAGAGACACTCCGCTGATGAACAGCCCCCGAACCGTCTTCGGGGGCTCATCATGTATTTGGGATCGTCGTGCATGTTCGGTATCATAGTCTTTCAATCCCGTATTTGAACTCATTTCGTTCGCCGCATTTCGAACGTTTCCACCAATCTCATCTTTTACCTATGTCTCTCTCCATCCCCGTTCTCCTCGGTACCGCGCGTGATGGCGCATCAAGTGATGCGGCTGCTGCCTATGTCGCAAAACTCCTTGCCGTACGCGGTGTTGAAACACAGGTCATCGACCCCGCAGATTATCATGAGAAAAAAACGTTTGAGCAAGAACACGTGAAACCCTGGGCCGACATCATGAAGGCTGCGGATGCGCTGATCATCGTCACCCCCGAATACAACCACGGCTATCCTGGTCCGCTCAAAGAGATGCTCGATACGCTGTACGATGAGTTCGCCCGCAAACCCGTCGCGGTCTGTGGCGTGTCTGCCGGCGGTCTTGGTGGAGCGCGCGTCGTGGAACAGGTTAAACTCGTCACGATCGAACTCCACATGTGTCCGATCCGTGAATCTGTCTATTTCTCGGGTTGCCGTACGCTCTTCAATGCGGACGGGACCATCACCGACCCCAGCTATGACGATCGCTGCGGCAAGATGTTTGAAGAACTGTTCTGGTACACGAATGCCCTGAAAGCCGGACGGGAGGGGAAGGTTGGGATCTAAAAAATCATCATGGCTTCATGGCTACATTGTTTCATTGCTCATGCCTAGGCACGCCAGTGTTGAGCAGTGAAACAATGTGGCCATGAAGCCATTTTCCTCCTGAGGGGTTTGACAATTTCCCCATACTCCCCTATACTAGTCCTTAATTGATGACCGTTCTTCGCAAACGCCCGAACCGTTCGGGA
>JAHFIK010000034.1 GCA_023246415.1 Candidatus Uhrbacteria bacterium | reverse complement strand
GAGGTAATGTTTTCGATCGGGAGTTCGTGATAGGGACCAATAGCCGCCGCGACCAGTTGTGCTTCACGAATGGGCGCAGAGACCTCTTGTTCAATCGGCGGCAAACTCGCATGCGCCAGCGGTGAATACTGAGGAGATTCCGAATCGGACGTCCGTTGCGGAATCGGATGGCTCACGCCAACGTGGGCCGAGAATGATCCGCCAACCGCGTCATCTCGCTTCTGCGGGATCAATGCACCAAGACCCCGTCCAAGTCCTCCTGGTCGTTTCATCATAGAACTTCTGGAATGCGATCACGTTCGGTATCAATCACCTCTCGTGCAAGCCGCTCATAGGCCTTTGCGCCTTTTGATCCGGGATCGAACGAATGGATGGTGCGACCAAAGGATGGCGCTTCTGCCAACCGGACACTCCGAGGGACCACCGCACGGAAAATATTTTTCGGGAAGTATTTATACAACTCACGCAAGACATCTTCTGAAAGTTTATTTCGTCCGTCGTACATCGTGAGCACCGCGCCGAGCACTTCCACTTCCGGACGCAAACGATCTTTGACGAGGTTCACGGTTTCAAGCAGCTGTCCAAGACCTTCCAACGCGTAATACTCTGCCTGAACCGGGATGAGAATTTCGTCTGCCGCAACGATCCCGTTCAACGTGATCAGTCCGAGCGTTGGCGGACAGTCGATCAGGATGTAGTCGTAGTCGTGTCGAATTTCGAGCAGTGCCTCTCGAAGCTTGTACTCGCGTCGATCCATTCCAACGAGCTCGATATTCAACCCTGCGAGGTCTGGGGTCGCTGGCGCAATCCGCAAGGTGGCGTGCGACGTTGGCTGCACGATGTCCCGCATTCGCGTTGTCCCCAGGATGGCCTCGTACACCCCCTGCTCAAGCGTCTGGAAATCAACCCCGATCCCCGAGGTTGCATTGGCCTGCGGGTCGAGGTCCACAATTAACACGAATTTTCCAGCCTCCGCGAGGTAGGCCCCGAGGTTAATGGCGGTCGTCGTTTTTCCCACTCCCCCCTTTTGATTGACGATGGATAGAATCCGCCCCATAGGCCTACAACGTTACGGCATCGGACCGCCTGAGGCAAGATGGGATTTTTCGTAGACTTTGACGAATGAATCAAATCCGTGTATGTTGCACGGGCAAAAATACGCTCCCCCCGTTGCTCAGGGGCCCGCAGCATCAACACTGAGCCGAATGGGAGAAGTGACAACGAAAGATCATGGGCGAGTGGCGGAATTGGTAGACGCACAGGACTCAAAATCCTGCGACCGCAAGGTCATGAGAGTTCGATTCTCTCCTTGCCCACCACGTAAAATCCCCCGCATGAGCGAGGGATTTTACGTTGCGATACACCGTCTCAATTGAGACGGTGTATCAATATAAAATAGCTTGGCGTGTGGGGGGTCACGTGGCGCAGCCAATCATAAATAGACGTCTTGTCTCATTATGCTACGCTATTCTCATGCACGACATCGATCTCCAAAAGATCTCCGCCCTCATCTCCCAGAAGCTCAACCGGCCTGTTGATCTGATCGCGATTGAGAAGGTTGGAAGCGGATATCATTCGGATGGATTTAAATTGACCGCGCGCGACGGACAGCAATTTTTCTTGAAGCGTGTAAAGTCGCATGACTTAGGATTTGAAACGCCAGAGCGAAAAGTGATGTCGCTTCTCGTGAGCAATGGAATGCATCGACGCTCTGGGCTCACGCCTCAACCGATCGGCGTCATCTTGGATAATGGCGACGAGGCCGGGATCATCCCTGAAGTCACCGAAGACACGGCGATCTATCACGTGCAAGAATTTGAACCTGAAGGCGTCAGTTACTGGTCACAACTGGGAGAACGAAAACAAAAGATCACAGTCGATGAAACGGATCTCGCTGAACTAGAGAAAATCACCGATTACATCACGACGCTCCACACTGTCTCACATCCCTCGCAAGACCCTGAACGACTGAAATCCGTCTATAACGATGGACTGAGAAACGTCCTCATCAATCCAGAACTCACCGTGATGTTGCTGCATGACTTCACGGACGACCACGCACTCCTCCCCGCGCGCGATCACGGCGAGTACGTTGGCCTCATGCTGAATCTCATTCACAAATGGAAAAATCGATCCGATCGGCTCGCCGCCCTCCATGGAGATTTTTGGGGAGCGAATGTCTTTTTTAAACCAGATGGTTCACTCTGGGTCATCGACTATTCCCGAATCGCGTGGGGCGATCGCGGCATCGATGTCGGCTGGTGGCTCTCACAGTACTTGTGGTTCTATCATGAAACGCAGAACCCCTATTTCAAAGAACTCGGTGAAACGTTTTTAGAGATATATATCGCGAAGTCCGGTGATGCAGAGATTCGTGACGCCGTCGCACTCGTCCTGGGACTCATGGGGATCATCTACATCACCCCGCGATTTTATCCGAATCTGGACCCGATCATCGGACGGAGATTCTTCGACGTCATTCAGACGATCTTGCGCGAGCAGCGATTTGTCTGGGAATAAAGATTATGACTTTCAAAAAATTTATCACACCAACATTTTGGACACTCCTGCTTGCCGTCGGGCTCTATATCCTCTTTCGCGTCATCAGCATCATCCTGGTATTCGCGCTCATGTATTTCGGTGATGGAAATGATCCCTCTCGCTTCTTTATCATCCTCCCATTCTTTTATCTCTTCAGTGCGGGGACCGCTCTCGGCCAACAGCTTGTGACAACCCTCGTGAGCAGTCATATTCTGAATCTTCGAGAAAACGCTGACGTGACCGCGTTCTCGGCCTTCTTCGGGATTCTTTTTCAAATAGTCTACATCTACCTGCTATCGTGCATCGTCGTCGCGCTCACCACGAAAAAATCCGGCAAGAAAAAAGTGGTCTATCACTACGCTACCCCGTACACGCAGGAATAGAAAAAGCGCGATCCACGTGTCGGACCGCGCTCTCTGTGATGTCGCCGAGGATTTGGCGAGCTATTTACGTACGTTCGAGATAGTCAGCCCCATACCGATCGCGCGCAGTGGCGAAGATAGGCCGATGGTGGTTCGCGATCGTCCGACCTTCAATGTAAGAAACCGCGAGGTCATCATCCATCCAGGACAGGCGGACGAATTTTCCGCGTTCCAGCGTCAGATATTTCCAGTCCGTTGCTTCCGCCACCATGAGCGTGAGCAGTCCATCGTGCGTGAAGAGAATGTGTTGCGTCTGTTCCGACGTCTGCATCAATCCCCGGAGGAACCGATGCATGCGACAGGTCGCATGTTCGCACGACTCCATGGCTTCGACGGCGGTCCGTATTTCTACAGGCCAGGATGATTTCACGAGCTCAGGAATCTGGCTGGCACGATCTGTCAGGAAGTAAGACTCGACAGAAATACGGTCCGGATTCGTTTCGCAAGGATTAAACGTATACCCCTGAAACGTTCCGCCGTTCACGAGACAGACGAACAGCTGATAGTTGAACTGCAGTACCTCTTCGAGGCTGTCACAAATCGTGATACTACTTTCCGCATCTTCACCAACGGTCGTCTGAAAGTCCCCGATGACGAGGTCCATGCACAGGAGTGCCGTGTGGAGCGCTCGACCGTATGGCGATGACCACGCGGTCACCGGAAAGCTCTCTTCGAGAAGTTGGTAGAGTGATTCTGCCGATGTCAGGGTCGTATCGATCCCTTGGGGCGTCAAATCGTGCGCTTCCGCGATCGTCACCTTCCCCTGACTGTACGTCGTCTCCCCATGACGAAAAATGAACACGTCTGGTTGTTTCTGCTGTGTCAAAGAGCACCTCTCTTGTTGCCATCACCGTCTCAAAATGAGACATCCAGATGCGTCTATCCAAGCGGAAATTGGGGCGTTTGTCAATGGGGAGAGCACGGTACACAAGGCACAGGATAATTTAGATCAGCCTGTGCTCTGCGCCTTGTGCGCTGTGCTTTCCTACATTGACATTTTTGCTCATTTCCATTAATACTGCGCTCGCACCTTCTGAACGGGAGTCGTCATCACGCAAAACACGCCACGCAACCTTTCACATGTATTGATAAGGACAAGATGCATCTTGAGCCCGCATTCGTGGGAATGGAGCTATACGATGAGGAGGGGTCATATGGCATTGAATACTGCGTCGACATTACCGACCAATTGCCGCCCGACAGAGATCGGCGGCAAAAAGGTCCGCATTACCTCGCGTTTATGCAGAGCGCGTCAGGGACCTGGATCGTTGAGATTATCTTTGGACGATTGAATCGCGGGATGCTGCGATGCTCCTTAGCCGAAGCCTCGCTGCAGCCACGATTCACCCACAGCGCGATCCATCAACTTCAAAACTCCGGGATCAACTCCGATCAATTTACAAGCATTGTCTTGAAGGCATGTGCCCTCGTACACCTTCGTTGATCGAGAAAAAATTCGCCGCACTGACTCGCTTGCCACCACTGGGCAGGCGAGTTTCTCTTTATTTGGCTTATGGCTATTGGCTGTTGGCTTTTAGCCAGAATCAGATCTCCTCATAATACGGGTCGTGAAATTGAAAAGGCGTTCTGCTTTGTATACAGAACGCCTCTCAAGATGAATGAACGATGGTGGTGGCTAGAGGCCGTAGTAGGCGTCGAGAACGAATTTTCGCGGCATGACGGGTTGTTTCGCCAAAAACGCGACCGTATCCGCCACTTGTTGCGGCGAAATGAATTGCGAGACTTTTGCCTTGTATCGCTCGACGACTTCATCCGAAAGACCGGACCACTCGCGCGTATCCACGGGCCCGAGCAGAAGATCGCACACTGAAATCGTTCCAGCTTTCCCCTCCCCCGCGTTGATGCTGTTCCCATAGTTATGCAGGAAGGCGAACGCGGCGGAGTAGAACGCGCCGCCTGGCAACCCGCGATCAACGCACTGGCCTAGCATGTTGAAGATCCTCCCGCCTGGACGCATGATCTTCGCCGCCTTGATCATGGCGTAAACATGGCCGCGCAACAACGACTCAACCTTGAGATACGACTGAAAGTCGAAATCGTTACTCTCAATAAACGGAAATGACGCCGTCACTAAGAGATCCAACGATGCGACATGTCCGAAGAGGAGATCAATCTCCGCTGAATTCCTCAGATCGCACCTCACGATTCTGCCGGGCAGGTTCTTGGATGTCTGGAAGAACGTCCACGTCACCTCATAGTCCGGAGCGAGCGTCTTCACGATCGCGGTGCCGATATCGCTTCCGCCACCGATCACTAAACAGTGTTTCTTTTCTGTCACGGTACAAACCTCCTTAGGTGCGCGGATCGTGCCATATTTTTAAGAAATTGTCAAGTGTATTTAGCTAACTTTGACCTCATTTGTCTCATATTATTGACATTTCGGTCGCTTTTTGATACCCCTCATTTATTGAATCGCACCTCACAAGACGAATTACCGAAAGGAACGACGTGACCACTTTGCTGCCATCGATTTCCCCTGAGACACTCGTTCAAATCCTCGATGCATATCTGTTCGCAGAGATGCGGAAGGGTGATGCGATCAGCCAGCGTGTTCGGGAACTGCTCGAGATTCCGCAAGAGCCAACGACACCAGATGAAGAGGCGTCTATCGCACGTCTCCGTCAGGTGTTTGTTCGATCTATCGTCAAACGGCTGTTGGCCGAAAAAAATGATCAACCATTTTTCACAACGAACGATCTCGTCGCTCAAATCATCGATGAAGTCACGCAACACTGCGAGGCATCGAACGTTCTCTCAGACCGTGAACGCACGTTCCTCCAAACGACACTTGAACCGACCGTGTCTCCCTATCATGATCTCTTTCTCACGATCGGAGACGAGCACCCATACGACTTCTACTGGCGCTTAATTCGTGCCGTCATCTCGCTCGCAGACGAACAGCGAAGCGTCGCGCGTGATTTCAGCTATATCGACCTCCTGTCGGATCAAGACCTGAACGATGAACTCATGAGACGGCTTTGGACGCGGACTCGATTTGAACAACGAACGGAATGGCAGCTGTCGTGCTTAACCAATCTCGATCTCATGAGATCGTTAGCGCTTTCAGTGCCGTTCGCGCTCTGTTTTGGAGATCCGGATGCAATCAAATACGTGGAAGATGAAGCGGAACAGGACATCATGCCGAAGCTCCGCGCAGTCATCGAACCGCTCCATTCGTTCGCGCGATCCAGAAGCGCCACGGAAATAGATCGCATCTACGGTACTCCGTCATAGTCCCCGTTCCATGCTCCACTCCTCCTCTTGCACGCCGATATCCCTGCGATATCGGCGTTCGCATTTTCAACAGCGTATGATTCCATTGACCGCGATTCAAAAATCGATATTCAATTTCTTTCCATCCTCGATCATCCATCTCTCGACGATGTCATCGATGTCGACCGTGAGGTCTCCACGACTGGAAAATAAGTGCCCCCGATCATTCTTGCGAATGTCGGGGGCGAGTCGTGGCCCTTACGGGCAGTTATGGTTCAAGGAACTATGCGTAAATGACGTACACACAGATTCCCAGCTCAGAGTCGAACTCGACGTTGTAGTAATAGGACCCGTACAACGGAGTCTGACCATTTCGATACGTGGTGTTGGCAACGAGCACGTCGCAATTACCTGCGGGATCTTTGGACGGTAGCTCGGGATAAACCGTGCTTGTCGTTTCGACCCAGCAATACTGCGTCTTGCTTGGCTTTTCGAACCCGTTCGGTTCCGGAAGCGGATCAATCAGCGAGAATCCGCATACCGTTACCGTCGCGTCGTTCGGAACACAGCTGTAGGTTTGGATATTATCCTTACCCACTGTCCTGCAACTAATCGTTGCAGACCCGAGGCTCACACTGCCGTTTGCAGGCGAGGTGTCGATGGTCCAGTTGTATGAACCACTTGGGGTAGCGAATGTCGATCCGCCTGTTGCCGATACCATTCCGCCGGTTGCGGTCGTGCCACCCGTTGGGGCTGCACCACCGGTCGCCTGCGGTGATCCACCAGTTGATGGAGTGGCGGGTGCTTGGCCGCCTGTCGCAAGGATGACGGTGGAAGATCCACCCGTCGGAGCTGCGCCGCCGGTTGAGGCTTTGCCGCCCGTCGGAGCTGCGCCACCCGTAGGTGCCGCACCGCCCGTCGCTGCTGGCGCTGCGCCGCCGGTTGAGAAGACTGCTGGAGCCTCTCCTCCGGTTGCCGCGCTACCTGTTGTCGATGTTCCACCTGTTGTGCCACTTCCGCCTGAAGCTGCGCTGCTGCTCGCTTGTCTTCCGCCAGTCGCAGCGTTTCGACCTCCCGTTGCTGAAGCAACCTTTGCTCCAGTTCCATTTGTTGCAGCTCCACCTGATGAGACAACTGCCTGTCCTGATGTGCCACCCGTTGGCGTGGCCGTTGCTGCAGATGCACCGCCCGATGACGCGATCGCCGTCGGTGATGCTCCGCCATTCGCAGTCGTTGCGCGACCTGTCGTTCCACCTGTTGGTGTCAGTGTTGCCGGAGATCCTCCTTGCGGAAGAACGGCCTGATTTGTCGCTCCAGCTTCTGGCGAAACCACTGCTGGAGCTCCACCAACTTGGACTGATGACCGATCGATCCCTGACGGAGTTCCGCCAGTCTCTGGAGATGCGCTTGATGCACCGCCAACGACTTCGACCGCTGTCGGTGCGACTCCGCCCTGTGCAGGAGGAGCCTCCGCTGCCGTGCTTCCGCCGACTGCTGCGGTTTGCGTAGAACCAACGACTGCTGGAGCTCCGCCGACCGTGTTCGTCGATGTTCCGACAACGGACATACCGACTGTTTCGTCACCCGCTGCATTCTGTGAACTCATTTCGGGAGGAGGTGTGATATCTTCACCCTCGGCACAACCTGCGAGTCCCAGCATGCCAGCGATTGATACGAAACTAATGATGTGTGCTAATTTCATTCTTTTCACCTCTGTATGTGTGGGGTTAATCACACATTTTTCGAACGTACGTATTTCTTGTGAGTTGTCCATTTAATGGCCTTTTGCCTAATTGCACGGTCTTTAAAGGACAAATATACTATACACCATTTTAACCAAAATGTCAAGCCTGCTTGATAATAAAATAAGCCAATTTTGCTAAATTGAGCCAAATATTAAACAACGTAGGGGCTAGGCCTGGCCTCGCCCCTACGGCGGGCTAAAAAAGGATGATGATAAAAAGCGAAACCCGGTGCTCTGATGTGAAATCAGGGCACCGGGCGAGTTTACGGTTTATCCATTGCGCCGAGTGGCGTTATGGAATTGCGATACCGGCGATTTTGAAGCCGGCGTAGGGATTGAGGTGATAGACACACCCCGGAACGAATCTTGGATCCGAGATCGTCTGCATTGGATCAGACGGTACGTACCAATCATCGAACTGACCTTGGGTCATATAGATGTGATCACCAGGGATGATCAGACCTTCGACACCCCATGCGTTTTCACAGACATTGGTCGTTTGATCGACCGCAACGGTGATTGGAAGCCGAGGAACGGCAGGACTTCCGGTGACGATGTAGCAGTCTTGGGCATGCCCGGCGTCTGTGACATCGAAGTAGCAGCAGTTTCCTCCATTCTCACAGAGCTGATCAATGACTTCGCCGGTCACTGCGTCTTGGCAGAAGACCCGCGTTTTTTTGAGCGTCCCTTCAGGAGCGGTGATGTAGAGCTTATCCCTCATCGGAACAGCGACGGTTGTCGACGTTGTTCCACCCGTGGAACTTGCTCCGCCGGTTGAAGACTGCCCACCCGTGGCCGATGTGCCACCCGTGGGAGACATTCCTCCGGTTGAGGATGCGCCGCCCGTTCCTGCGTTTCCACCTGTTGGCGGAACATCTTGCGTGGCACCATTGCCACCCGTTGCGGCGAAATCTTGAGATGATCCACCTCCGGTTGCAGTTGTGCCACCGGTTGCTGCCTTTCCACCTGTAAGTGAAACATCTTGCGAACATCCTCCGCCCGTTGCTGAATGCGCATCCTGTGTTGTTCCGAGACCACCCGTTGCTCGTGCGCCACCCGTTGCAGGCTTGCCACCAGTGATCAGGACATCTTGGGAAGATCCATTTCCTCCTGTTGCCTTCGTACCTCCGGTCGGCGCGTTGCCTCCCGTTGGCGATGCACTGCTCGTTACGGCTGGCGAACCGCCAGTGATCTTCACATCCATCGATGAACCTGAGCCACCAACGATTGGAAGCGCCTCTGCCGATGTTCCGCCCGTCGCTTGCGCGATTGAAGGCTGACCACCGACTGAACGCACATCCTGCGTCTGAACGGAATCTCCACCGACACCTTGTGGCGGATTAGATGGAACGATTGAAGCCCCACTTGTTCCGCCGGTCGTCTGAACCGAATTACCACACTTGAGTGTGTCGAGACAATTCGCATCCGTGGATACATCTCCGTTCACCGGTGCAGCAATGCTGACCGTTCCGCCTGTTGTCACAGATTCTAGTGTGTCCATATCGGACCCAGGAGAAGCCGAGCAGGCGATGAGCGTAGACAGTCCAACGAACGAGACGATTGTTTTACTGTTGAATTTCATTCTTTGACCTCTGTATGTGTGGGGTTAGTCACACAATTTTCGAACGTACTGATTGTTTGTGAGTTGTCCATTTACGACCTGTTGCTGAAGTGCACGGTCTCTAAAGGACAAATAGACTATACACCATTTTAGCCAAAATGTCAAGCCTACTTGATAACAAATAAGCCAATTTTGCTATATTTAGCCAAATATTAAATAACATAGGGGCGAGGCCAGACCTCGCCCCTACGTTATTTAGGGGAATTTCCTATTTCACCTCAATCGTCGTCACACTGAGCGCTGGAAGCGAAATCGTCATCGAGCTTCCGCTCACCGCCATCTGTCCGACGAGCGCAGGAGCAACGGGCTTCTTCTCCCCAATTTGGGTCTTCGCAGACCCTGCGGTGATGCGATAGATGGCCGCAGTCCCGGACAATGGGAGACCGTTCAGCGCCACGGTCTTCGCAGACGTCGAACGATTAATCGCGACGAAGACGCTTCGTCCTGCCTGTTTGCTATCCGTACTTGCATACGCTGAGACGTCCGCAACATCACTCGAAACCGCTTGCACGGAGGTATCACCAAAGTTTGCGTTTGCGCCATCGAATCCGCGATAGGCGCGGAAGGCACCAACCGTGTATGGATAGGTTCCGCCCGGTGGCCACCAGCTGGCCGCATACACGCCCTGGCTCCCAAAAATGCCAAGATCATCCGCCTCCGCAATTGTTCCGGCAATATGATTATCTCCCCCGTTCTCATATTCGGTGATCGCGATTTTCGTTCCCGGCCAGTCTGCATCAATCTTGCTCTGCAGGGTTTTGAGTATCGCAATCGGTCCGTTCGTCATCCACTGCGAGATCCAGGATTTTTCGGTGAATGTGGGGTCCCAAAGGCTTCGCGGACTCTGCACAATCGCCTGCACCTGATCTGCGGTTAAGTCTGATCCATTCAATCCCGTCACGCGCGATCCATCACTACTCTGTGCTTCGGAATACCAGTGAAAATCATACACATCCAAAAGCCGCTTCCCGTAACTCTCCGACGCCGCCTTCATTGCTTTCAGATATTTATCCACGAACCAATTACTGCCGGTAAATGCTGTTTCTCCCTGCCAGTTATACATCCCCAAAAATCCATAATGCACCGGTCCAAAAATGGTCATGTCTGGGAACTGATCTTTCAGCGCTTTCGTGAGAGAAATCGTTTTTGCAACGTAGTCGTCTGACGTGACCGCCGTCTTGGTCTGAATCTCCGAATGCGTGCTATTCCAGAGTTCCGGTTCATTATCCAAACTCACAAACGTTGGATGCGTGGCCTGCGCAGAAAAAATGCCCGGCAATTTTTGATCCAGTGCCCAGGCGAATTCATCCATGTATACGTTCGCATCCGTGGTGCTTGGATCTGCCGTAAACGCAGATCCTTTCTTATCGACAACCTTCTTGAATCGCGTTGAGAGATCACCGCCATTCGCATCCACACTCCCTTTTTCATCTGCGGACACATACCCCTGAAGTTGAAGCGTGATCAAGCTCGCCTGATTGCGCGATTCATCATCCGCAATCGCGGATCGCACCGCTTCGGCCGGCGTATCGCCGCCGCCCAAATAGTTATCACTCGAGTACTGCCAATCACTCCCCGCATTTGAAGCATTGTTTTCCCAGTTGTATGCGGTCCAACGATTCCCGCCAAAGCGATCAAACGTTGTGCCCTCGGGCGCATCCTTCACGTCCTTATTAAAATTAATGCCGTAGATATAAGGCGAAATCGGTTTCGTTTTCGTTGGATCAATCGTCACCGTGACATCGACCGATCCGATTGGCGCAGGCGTTGCCGTGACCGTTGCATCGCTATCAGAAAACGCTTTTGTTCGCGGGAAGACTGCGATGCGATCCGCACGATTGATCTGTTTGAGCGCATCCATGGATGCAATCTTTTTCTTCTTCAGCGTTCCCGCTTCACTCACGACCACATACACCGTCGGACTGTCGGAATACTTGAAGACTACGGAAACCGGAACCGTCTCCAAATCCGTCAGCGGTTGTGATTGCTTCTGAAATTTCGAAAGCGAATCCAGCGACACGTCTTCAACCTGATCAAACGTATACCCATACAGCTTAAACGCCTCCTCGCTTCCAAACGGATACGCTTTTCCATCTTCAATCAGATAGACATACGGAATATCCGTGGTCTTGATGAGCGACCCATTCTGAAACACCCGACGCGGACCCCATGGCATGAAATGCAGAGGATGATCCGGAATCGCGTTGATCTTCGACTGCGTCACGATGTTCACCGGATTCCAATCCGCATAGTACGAGAAATACACGGCCGGATTAAAAATCGGACGCTTCTGGCACTCAGCGGTAATGAAATACACGGTCGTGACCGCCGGGGTGCGATACACCTTCCCAGGGGTTAACGGACACGTCGAGCTAGCAATGGACACGCGTGCCGCCTGCGCCGCGACCCCAAAAGCGCCCAGTACCAGGATCCCAAACGCCATCGCAATGGTTCGACCTAAATAGCGAGATTTCAGCATATGATTGAGATAGTAGCACAGAGACAAAAAATGACGACAGGACTAGTTCCGTGCGTCATTTTTAAGATCATGTCTTCTATCTATGCTTCTCAAGACAGTATCGTTTTGTTCCTTGGTTCCTTATCTTATTACAAACACTCGCCTCCTTTACGCCAATGATCACCTCATCCTCGCAACGATCACTATTCCCGACATCAAGGTAATAACAGACAGAGGCATCTTTTTCTTGAATAGCCCGATCGGTGATACACCGATAGTCGTCGCCTGTATTTACACAGAAGGTTCTTTCTGGAGGCTTGAGGGCGACATCGTATGCAATGCCGAAGACTGTTTTTAGAATTTGATTATGGAAAAGTATAAAGAAAAAAATGGCAACGATACCGAAAATTATTAAACCAGTTATTATTTTTTTTGGATATACAGACATAAAATATAGATAAGGGGCACGAAATTCCTTCGTGCCCCAAGTATGAACCATGGTTTGGAAACTAGCAAAGAACCATATGGAAGTAGGCGGCATAAGCACCCCACCACCACGTAGGCCATGTATATTCACAAATTTCAGGGTTTGGCTCCCTCGTCCCAACTAAACCGCCAGAAGGCGCTCCTTGAACTTGGAAAGTCCACGGCGGATTCGTGCTTACAACGCCCTGGTAACGATAACAAGGCAAGGAAGCTGATCCATAGACCGAATAGTAGAGAGGCTTCGTGTAGTCCCCACCAAGCTGTCCGTAACCTGTCGGTCCTTTTATTGCGCAAAGGCCTGTCGGACTCAATGTATAGCGATATCCCGCTGCAGTGAGTCGACTTATCGCTGTAGCTCTTGTCACGTAGCTAGTAATCGGGGGTTGGAAATGAGGTTTCGGACAAGTATCACCTAACGCTACGAAGAAAGCCTGAAAAGCCGCCTGCGTAAGTGGCGTAATCCAAGAAAACGCGAGATCTACGCCTACGGACTGAAGGTGCGTCGTGGAACTACCAGTCGTATCGCTATCAGCGATATGCTGTATTGCATTCGTTGATATACCGGCCAACTGTTTGCCCAATTCAATCCTATCCTCCGAGAGTCCCGCCTTCCTCGCGCTCACTTCATCAAAGCTCACGTTCGTACTATCGGAACCCCAGGAAACATATGGCGTAATATCGGCAACAAGTGCTTGAGCGGCCGCAATGTCCGGCGTCTCTTTTCCTACCTGTTCTTGTGAAGCATCTTCGGACAACGAATCGCTACATCCAATAAACACAGAGACTGAAATAAACAAATACAACCAACGTAACATTGAGAACCTCTTTCATCGCAACAAACACAGTGTCCGTTGCGTCGCGCATAATACAGAATCCAATTACAGATAGCAAGGTCAAAATAGACTGACTAAACAGTCTATCTAACCATTTAGATCATTACCTATATCATACGCTTCATTCGGAAAAAACTTCATAAACTCTTCTTTTGAGCAAATCTGCCTAGCATCCTCTATCCGCTTATAAGGATATTTAGTTTTGCTTTCAAGATAATTAATAAACAATACTTTTATAAAATCATCTGACGGAGTAAAAAAATAAAAGCCCCCTAAATGCCTCTCTTTTTGTTCTAGGACATAAGCTGAATACTCTTTCGAGCCCTCAAGGAACATAAATTTCACAAATTCTCCTCTTAAATAAACTGGGATAACCGACATCACTTCATTACCTTCAATTAAGATGTCAATTTTGGGCCTACCCGTCTTCAAACAAGTTTCTCTCGGTTCCCACCCATTCTCTTTACACGCGTCTTCCAAAATTTTTTTTATACGCGGAAAATTAATATCTTCTACAAATACATCAACATCGGAATTATACCTATAGAATCCCCCTTTGATTGCAGCAAGTCCGATCCCACCATAAACCCAATATTTAATATGAGAGGAAAATATTTTTGGCAGTATTTTTTCAAATACCGGCTTAAGATGTTCATTCATAAAAATGACTTACTAAATTCCTATTGTCGAAAAGTTTATCATAAAATATGCTCATTTTATTTTAATAAACAAAATTCGAGCCTTTTCAGGCTCGAATTTTATGGTACCGGGGGGCGGATTTGAACCGCCGACCTCGGGCTTATGAGTCCCACGCTCTAACCAACTGAGCTACCCCGGCACGGTACCTTTTCTTTATTTGTGGGAAGAATATAGCGGATCACGGGACCTTTTGCAAGGGTGGGGTCTGCGTTGACGGACAATCGAAAAGGCCGTAAAACGGGGGTGTACATTCAAATATTGGGGAGTAGGGAGTG
>JAHFIK010000002.1 GCA_023246415.1 Candidatus Uhrbacteria bacterium | reverse complement strand
GCTTTTCCAAATTGATCGTACGTTGCCCGTTTCTCAGGACTCCCCAACACCTGGTACGCCTCATTCACCTCCTTGAACGCTTTTTCATCACCGCCTTTATCTGGATGCAATTCATGCGCCTTTTTCCGAAAGGCCTTTTTTATTTCATCTGCACTCGCACTCTTTGAGATGCCGAGAATATCGTAATAATCGCGTGACATGGAGATAGGCTATTTCTTATTCTGACTGGATCGAACCGGCGTAAGCGTCTTCTGTTTGAGATCGAAGAGATACGATTCTCCAAACAGAGAAACGGAAACCTTCAACGTTGACACATCTGTATCTGACGGCTCTACCGTGAGGGATTTCAATGGATTATTCGCTTTTTTTTGTAGATCTGCAAAATGTCCGATCGTCGCCTGATCGATCTGCGAGAGAATCTTCCCATCATCCGTCTGAACGGTCACACGCGTTGGGAAATCGCGTCCCTGATCTCGGATGGAATCGATCGATAACAAAACGATATCCCCATACCCACTCGCTGTGAGGCGCGTCGACTGATCATCAACATCCATTTCGAGCACAAGGAGCGGCACCAGTTCACCCGTCTTCAAATCTAACGAAAGCCGTTCGATTGACGAATAATTCAACAATGAAAACTTCACCGCGATGATGGCGTGGTCCGCATCCGAAAATCGTTCCAAATGCTGGAACCCCATGATCCGCGATCCGCGCGTCAACAAGCGACTCGAGGCGCCGTCCTCAATAAAAAACGCGCAGAACGCTTGCGCATCCTGACAGGATGCGGATTTGATTGTCCCATCAAGTGTCGGTGCCGCAAGCACCAGACGACGTTGGTGATCCGGAAGCGTCGCTGACCACAAGATGGCGAGTTTCTTTTTTGTAAATGCATCCTGAAGCTGCGTCCGCGTCTGCGCATCGGTTGATGTTGAAGAAAATTCAATCATCTTCGCGTAATCCGTCCTCGTGTCAACAGGCGGACTCAGGACCTGAAGTCGCGACCACGTCGAACGCATGGTCACAAACAATCCAACGCAAATCACCGCACACGTAAGCAGGAATGCGATCACGAAGAGTGCCCAGATTGGGAGTTTCTTAACACCGTTCATATGTTCAGCCTCAAGTGACAAACGAGCGCAGCTACATCATGCTCGCCTTCTTCAGATACCACGCGTCTTCAACAATTTCACGAATCCGTTTTGCCGCAGCGTCTAATGTTTCTTCAGCCATCGGGAGCGCGAAGTCATGCGCTTGCCGCCACCATCGTGTAAAACGGTCCGCATTACCGTCACCACACTCGTGCCACGATCGCAGATTGTCGAGGACATCCGCACACTTGATGATGCGGAGCTCGCGCGGTCCGCGTGATACGCGTTTTAAGTACACTTCTGGCGTTTCGCTCCCTGGCCACATGGTCAACCCATCCACAAGCTTTCCGATTTCATCCCCGAAGCCATCTTTCACTTCTCGAATCGTCGTCTGCGTATCTTCGATTACATCATGAAGCAATGCCGCCGCGATCAGTGGCGCTTGGCGAATCCCCCATTCGAGTCCGATCATGTTTGCGATACGAAGCGGATGAATGATGTATGGAGACCCGTCTTTTCTCAATTGCTTTTCATGCCGTTCTTTCGCAAACACGAATGCGTTCCGCAACAAGATCTGCTCTGCCTCTTCAAACTTCTTCACCAATTTTTCGAACGTGGCGATATGCCACGCAAGATCACCATGTTTCAGAGATCCATACGGAAACAGCGACTCATTCGGTCCGGCAGCTGCTTTTGCTGGAGCAGATCCTTTTTTTGTCGTTTTCGCCGAACTCACTTTATCGTTCTTCGCTAATTTCGTCTTTTTTGGAAGCATCTTCCGTGCCGATTTGACGGCACCCTTCTGACTCGTCTTTCCTTTTGTTCCACGCGCACCTCCGACCCGTTTCTGCGGCTTCTTCATATACTGGTATTTTACGCCCATTTCCGACATCTGTGGATGGGCAAACCACGCTTATTTCTGCGTAAATTCGCCCTCAACCGGGCCAGAACCGTCCTGACCGGCGTCCGTAGCAGATCCTGGTGCACCTGTCGAGTCATTTTCGGTCGTCTTTTGCTGTTCGTACAATTTCGCCCCAATCGCCTGCGCCGCGGTTGCGAGCGCATCCGATGCCTGCTTGATCGTCTCAATTTCCTCGCCCTTCAGCGCTGCCTTCAACGCGTCCAATTTTTCATCGACCGGCTTGCGCTCATCGGCGGTCACTTTATCACCCGCTTCTTTCAACATCTTCTCTGTCGTATACACCATCGTCTCCCCCATGTTCTTCACTTCAATCATCTCGCGACGTTTCTTGTCAGATTCCGCATTCGTTTCCGCCTCTTTCTTCATGCGTTCGATTTCATCCTTCGAAAGATTGGTCGACGCTGTGATTGTGATCTGCTGTTCCTTATTCGTCGCGCGATCTTTCGCTTTCACGCTCAAGATCCCGTTTGCATCAATATCGAATGAAACTTCGATCTGCGGAACGCCGCGTGGTGCTGGAGGAATCCCGGAGAGCATGAATCGACCCAGGGAACGGTTATCTGCCGCCATCTCGCGTTCGCCTTGCAAGACGTGAATCTCAACGCTTGGCTGACCATCCTGCGCGGTCGAGAACACCTGTGACTTCGATGTTGGGATCGTCGTATTCCGTTCGATAATCTTGGTGAAGACTCCGCCGAGCGTCTCTAATCCGAACGATAGAGGCGTGACATCAAGCAACAAGAGATCACCCTTAATATCCCCCTGAAGGTTTCCCGCCTGTACCGCCGCACCCAGCGAGACGACTTCATCTGGATTCACGGTCACGTTTGGCTTTTTCCCAAAGAACTTTTCAACTTCCTGCTGAACGAGCGGCATGCGCGTCATCCCGCCGACCAAAATAACCTCATGAATCTCGTTCGTTGAAAGTCCCGCATCTGCGAGCGCCTTCTTGCATGGCTCAAGCGTCTTTCGAACCAAGTCCCCGACCAATTCTTCCAGCGTGGCTCGCGTCATCTTCAATAAGAGATGTTTTGGACCCGCCGCATCACTCGTAATGAATGGCTGATTGATTTCTGTCTCAACGGCATGTGAGAGCTCAATTTTTGCCTTCTCAGCTGCTTCTTTGATGCGCTGGAGTGCAAGATGATCTTTTGAAAGATCAATCCCCTCCGCCTTCTTGAACTCATCAACAATCCATCCAATGATTTTTTGGTCAAAGTCATCGCCGCCAAGATGCGTATCACCGTTCGTGGCACGAACTTCAACCGTATTCTGCGTCGTCGCCGCATCGTATGCGACCTCAAGGACGGACACATCGAATGTTCCGCCGCCCAAGTCATAGACAACCACTTTTTCATCCTTCTTTCGATCAAATCCGTACGCAAGCGCTGCGGCGGTCGGCTCGTTGATAATCCGAAGCACCTCAAGCCCAGCAATTTCACCCGCGATTTTTGTCGCCTGGCGCTGACTATCGTCAAAATACGCCGGAACCGTAATCACGGCTTGCGTAATTTTTTCTCCGATCCGTGCCTCTGCATCGCGCTTCAACTTCTGGAGCACCATGGCAGACACTTCTTCCGGCGAATACTGCTTTGATCCGTCTTCCAATTCCACCCGGACCCCTTCGCCGCTCTGCACAATCTTGTACGGGAGCCATGCAAGGTCCCGCTGGAGCTCCGTATCCGACCACCGACGACCGATGAGTCGTTTCACGGAAAAGAAGGTGTTTCGCGGATTGACGACAGACTGCCGTTTTGCCTGTTGTCCAACCAAAATTTCTCCGCCCTTTGCAAAGGCGACCACGGATGGGGTCGTTCGATTTCCTTCGGCGTTCTCCAGCACTTTCGGCTGACCACCTTCCACGACCGCCATGCAGGAGTTTGTCGTTCCAAGATCAATTCCTAAAATTTTCGGCATACTGTGTTTCTACGTCTCTAATGGAGTAATGATTGATATTCGTATTCTTATTTCTTCGGCTTCACTTCGATCTTAATCGATGTCTTCTCTTCCGTTCCTTTTGGGATTTCGATCTTCAGCATGCCATTTTCATAGGTCGCGTTTGCTCCGCGCTCTAGGACATGAACCGGAAGCGGAATGGTCCGAAAGAGCGATCCGCTCCGTACTTCCTTTCTGTAATAATTCTTTTCATCAACCTCTGTCTTCCGTTCCATCGCTCCCTTAATCGTCAGGACGTCCTTCTCAACAGAGACGTCAATCTTCGCCGGATCAATTCCTGCGATCGGTGTTTCAACCACGAGTTTTTCGCCATCTTCGTAGATATCCACTGGCGGAAAAATGTCGGTCCCAACGGTTGGCATCATGCCGCGCATGGGCTGGATGAATCGGTCAAACCCATCTTCATCAAAGAGGGGTTGCCATGGGATGAGTCTCATAGATGTATATGATGAGAATGAATAAGATTAATTGTTTTTCGAAACAATCACTTTTGCGGCGCGAATCACTTTTCCGTTCAGCGTCCAACCGTTCACCGTGGCGCGAATAATCTGACCTGCCGGCACCGTTTCTGAGACCTCATCACCAACGGCTTCGTGCAGATTCGGATTAAAGACGCCGGTGACCGCAATCTTCTCAAGGCCAAGTTCCCGAGCCGCTTCAATCCACAGGGAGCGAACCGCTTCGAGCCCGATCATCCAATTTTCAAAGGGTTTGACCGCAGCTTGCGGAATCACGTCAAACGAAGGAGCGAACGAGAGCGCAACATCGTATTGATCAATCGCTGGCAATAATCTCAATAGCGCCTGTTCGTTTGCGAACTTTACATACTCTTCCTTCGCACGTTGCGTATCTCTCAGAAGATTCTCGTAATCTGCTTTCGCCCGACGCCATCCGGAAAGATATTCGTCCCGTTCTTTTTTTAAGATTTCGATCGGATCCTGTTCCGCAGCCACTGTTTCCTCGGTCCGCGTCGATTCATCTGGATTCGAAGCGTCTGAATCAGTCGTTGGTGTGTGTTGTGTGTCGGTCATATCAATGACAAAAGAGGTGTTGTGTCGCAACAAGAATATTTCGAGCTTTTTTGTAGTCCATGCGAACCGGTCCAAATGCGGCGATGAAGGCGTTCGCATCGATCGTGAGAACGACGGCCGCGCATCCTGCACCAAACGGACAGGCGTTCCCGATCAACACGGTCGGCGCGTCATAGGTTTTCAATCGAAGCGCGGTTAATTCACGATCCAATCGATCAAGGACCGATCCCATGGAGACCACGCGCGCCCAATCATGAAATTCCGGCTGGCTGAACAGTGTCGTGAGTCCGGTATAGTAGGCGTCCGATTCATTCGTTCCGACGAGCATGGCGGCACCAATATATTCTGCACAGGCTTTTGCGATCTGCTTTGCTTGAGTCCCGATATCGGTTGATGGGGTCACCGCGTGTTTGACGAGTTTTACTTCCGCCGACGTCGGTGTTGCCGTCCCAAGCCGATCAACATACCACTCATACGCCTTTGGCGACGGAATCCGACCAGCGGACGTATGCGGTTGGACAAGGAACCCCTCCTCTTCAAGAATGGCAAACCAATTTCGAATCGTTGCAGAACTCACTGAAAGTTTGTGCGCCTGAACAACCGCACTAGAGCTCACAGGCTCGGCGGTTCGAATATAATCTGCAATCACGTATTCAAGGACGTCTTCAATGCGCTGGTCCATAACTAGCACTCTACCTCATTGAGTGCTAGCACTATAATGAATGTGGCGCTAGGGTGTCAATAGGCCCCTCAATCCCCGTTCTATCACCTGATCATTCAATCGCCCGCGACAATGAAAGACTAAACGCAATCTCCTCTACTTTTCGTAAATTCTGTTTTGCTTGGTCAAATTTCTGGCGAAGTGATCCCGTCAAATCAAGTTCGAGTAAAAAGGCGACCCCGCCACGAACAATCTCAGAGAGACGCTCAACCTCGACCCGATCTCTTCGGGTCGCGGCGAGCACGCAGGAACGCGTACACTCCCCGGTCACATCCGACAGTGCACCAATGACGACATCTGGATCGTCCGCGATCTCTTTCGGAACCTTGATCATCGACGCAAACATCGCATCTCGATACATCGCACTTTCCGCAAACTCCTCCAGCGCAGCGCGCCAGGCGCCCTCGGAGAGAAGACGTCGATCCGTTCCAACGACTTTCTTCCCGCGCATCACGAGTGATCGCGCCTCTTTGAGTTCACGATCTGCATCCCCTTTCATCCCTCGCTGAACTGCAAAAATCGCCCGCTTGGATGCACTTAAGATATCCGAAGAAAGTTGCTGGAGCTCGCGACGACGAACCGTCATCGCCTTATAGGAACGTACGACCGCGGAAAGCGCTGTTTGATCAAGCATAGAGATACACATGGAACGCGCGTGATGAATAAATCATGATGTTTCGTCTCAGACTACGGAGCTCGCAACAGTTACGCAAGTGAAAACGCGACACAGGCGCTCCATCGCTTCACCGCTGGCTATGCAACGTGCGATACACCTGCTCTGTCTTTATCGCAATCGAGTCCCAATTATAATGTTTGATCACCACCTGCCGTGCGCGCTCACCACGTTCGCGGAGCATTGCCGGATCTTCTGCGAGCCAAGACAGCGTGTCGCGCAACCGTTTCACGTTATCCGTTGGAAAACTAATATTCGAGTGATCGACGAGCTCAAGGTTCTCAGGGATATCGCTCATGATCACCACCTTCCCATAAGACATCGCTTCGAGGACCGCAACGGACAATCCTTCACTCCGTGAAGGATGGATGAGCGCATAGCAATGCGCGAGCAGCTGTTCAAGTTCACGGCCCGTTTGAAAACCGAGCATGCGGACGCGTGGATCGCGTTCCGCCATGGCATACAACCGTTCTGCATACCGTTCGTCATATCCGGCATCACCGACGATCGCGAAATTGAGATCCGTTGGAACTGTTAAAAAGGCATCCAGTGCGACGTCGTAGGCCTTGTGCGGCACGAGACGCCCCAACCCAAGAAAATAGCCGTTTGGCTTCAACCCCATCCGTTCAATCGCGTCTGTTGCCACGCGCCGTGAAGGCGGCTCAATTCCATTCGGGATAAAGAGCGGCTTCACATTGAACATCTGCATGCAGAACCGTTGGATCACATGTGAAACCGCAATCGTTGCATGCGGAACCCGAACAGCCGTCCACTCCCCGATCGCGAGATACGTTCGAGCAAGAAAATTCCACTTCTCGTGGAATCGATCTCGAGAATGGAATGTCACAACGATTTTCGTCCGAGGTGAGAACACGCGCGGAATCCACGCCACCGTCGATGGTCCAACCCCGTGATAATGAATCACGTCGTACTTTTGGAAAATAGCATGCACCGTGGAAAAAAAGACATGCGCAATCGTCTCAACATGTTTCCGCCGAATCGTTGGAATCGTCACGAGATGGCACCCGTTCCACGTCCGTTTCTGTCTCGGATTCGTATACGGACGAACGTAAATCGTGACCTCGTGGCCCTGTTTCGCGATCCGTGGCGCCAGCTGTTCAACGTGTCGCTCAACACCGCCCCCGTACGCCATGGTCGCGGGGACCCCTTTACATCCGATCATTGCAATGCGCATGCCTTGATTTGTTCAGCGTTTTCGGCTAGTATTGTACCACTTTCCAAGACTCGGTAGCTCAGCCTGGTAGAGCAGTGGCCTTTTAAGCCAACGGTCGTGGGTTCGAATCCCACCCGGGTCACCAATAAAGACACCCCGAATTCCTCGGGGTGTCTTTATTTTCCTGAATCAATCGCTCATCCACGCCTTTGACGCCCCGTCTAAGATATGCGACATTTCTTTCTGTTTCAGGGTTCTGTACGGACCTTCACATCAGAGATCAAACAGATCAGCAGAGGTGCCCCGTGTGGTCGATTCGAACACTGTGTTCTCTTTTTTTCACGCTCATCTTCCTCTCGTGCGGGACGAGTGACCCAAAAAAATCCGTCGCGATGATTCGTGTCCGGGCTTCAGAACCCATTCGAAAGAAAGGGATTGAACTCGGAGTCGACGATACGCTTCCGGAGATTTATCGCAAAACCTATCTGAATCTCGCACTCAGCGAAGGATTCGGAAGCGGGTTCGTCATCAAGAGCGAGCGTCTGATCCAAACCGCCGCAACGTCGCTCGTCATCACCAATCAGCATGTCATTGCCGATGCGGATCAGCCGAGGGTCTCGTTCGATCACGACGAGACGCAATATCTTGGCCACATCCTCTTCTCAGACCGTCGTCTCGATCTCGCTATCCTTGAAATCAGAGCGTCCGTTCCAGGCCTAACACTGAACGCAACCTCGGCAAATATCCAGGACGTGTTCGCCGTCGGCTATCCGTCGATGAACCAGGACGGAAGCTATCAGGAAACGCATGGGAATATCTCAAATCCCTGTCTGCATGATCGGGAATTGACCAAGGAGTCAACACATGGAGACGATTGCTGGGTGAAACACACGGCCGCGATTGACCCCGGATCCAGCGGCGGACCTCTCCTCACAAAGGCTCATGAGGTCATCGGCGTCAACACCGCCATTCTCACGCAACTCCATGATGCCTTTTTGGCGGTTCCGGCAACGGCCATCCAAAAAGCGATCCAAGACGCCGAGCTCTTTCGTGAAAAACGAACAGACGCGACGTGGCTCGCAGATCAACTCAAAGATCGATGCCGAAAATTTAACGGGGAACTCTCTTCAACGAGTTCGGATCACACACTCCTCGTTTCATTCATCTCAAATAGCCTCATGGCAGAACAAGGCAACCAGGCGTATCAGCGACTCGTCGAGAACATTCCGGGCGCCTCGCAACAGGTCATCCCGTCCTTTTTCAAGGATCCCGCATACACGCTTCGTGCGTCGCTCGTCATGGCACTCCGATATCTCTATGAGACTCGCGGGGGTGTCGCGAAAGACGAGCAATGTACTCGGCTGAATCCGAACGATGACGTCACGAAATCCGATGCAACCGTTCGCATCATGATCAGCCTTCAGCGCGGATCTGATGTCGAGCTCGTCTGGATGCTTGAGCATGGCGCGTGGCGTCTCCGTGATTACAACCCCTGATCCCCTCCAACAAAGACAGGTCCTTGCCGAAACAAGGACCTGTTCTTTTAAGAATCTATTTTCATCATCCTTATTTCATCAACCGAAATGCGATATCCGCCAAAGTTTCTCCGCGATCCGTTGGAAACGCGTCATAGAGCGATTCACCGAGTTGGCGGCGATCATCATCGTTCGCCATCAGATCTCGAATCGTAAACCCGAGAAAATCAATCCACGCGCGCTTTCCCTCCTGCTCAATCACACGCACCGCGTCCTCAAGGGCCCGAGCATTTGCTTCCTGTGGCGAATCCGGCAACGGAACAAGAATAACCGGCTTCGCGCACGCCGCGAGCTCCGCGATTGCCCCGATCCCTGCGCGAGAAACAACCAAATCCGCGGCGGCGTATGCCGTCATCATCTCACTCGTGAAAAAATCCGAACGAACGTACCCATCCTGCTGAACCGAAAAATGGGAATTCTTCCCCTTTCCGGTGAGGTGGATGATCTGCATGTCCGTTAACAAGTCTTCTGCAAGCGCTTCAATCGCCCGATTGAGGGCAATCGCCCCTGTTCCCCCGCCCGTCACAAAGAGCACTGGTCGAGCTGGATTCAGATGGAAAAAGGCACACGCTTCTTCACGGGTCGGAAGATCGCTTCGACCGAATCGCGTGGGCGTTGGAATCGCATGAGATTCAACGCCACGGCCAAATGGTCGATCCGAATATTCGAACGAGGTCGTCACAAATCGACTCTGCCGTGCAATCAGCCGATTACTCAATCCGGGAACGCAATCGAGTTGATGAGAAATACAAGGGATCCCGAACGCGTTTGCCGCATGTACAACCGGAACCGCCGTAAACCCTCCTGCACTAATGACGACACGCGGCCGAATCGTCTTCATAATATCGCGTGCCGTTCGACGAGCTCTGAGGTAATCAAATGGAGCCGTAATCAACTGCATGGACAAATACCGAGGAAGCTTTGCGATCGGAATAGCGAAATACGGAAACCCATACGGCTCAACCAATTCCCGTTCCGGCCCCGTATCAGTCCCCGCCCACACCGGATGGATCGTCGCATCGGTCTGAAGCATCTGAGACGCAACCGCAAGCAATGGCGTCACAGGACCGCCAGTTCCACCGCCTGCGAACAAGACGCCTCGTGTCATACGGATGGCGCCCGTGTTCGACGGCCAATCGAGGCCACAACACCAAGCGCGGCAAAGAGACTCACCAGACTGGAGTTTCCATAGCTCACGAACGGAAGCGTCACGCCCGTCATTGGCATCAGTCCAATCATCGACGCGATATTGATGACGGTTTGAATCCCCACCCAGATCCCAACCCCTGACGCAAACAATAATTCAAATCGTGTATTCGCTTTTTTCGCGATTGCAAAACAGCGCCAGACGAGCGCACCGATCGCCAGAATGACAATGACGACAGCAAAAAAACCAAGCTCTTCCGCCATGACGGCAAAAATCGAATCACCCTGCGCTTCCGGAAGGTAGAGATATTTTTGCCGCGACTGACCATATCCAAGCCCAAAGAGTCCGCCGCTCCCCACAGCCAGAATCGCTTGATTGATATGATACCCAATCCCCTTTGGATCAAGTTCCGGATGAATAAACGTCATGATCCGTCGCGCGCGATACGGAGCGATGGTCACCAGAATCACAAAGAGCGACAAAAACACGCCGCTGACTGTTCCAAACCAAATAAGCGGCGCGCCAGCTGCGAGATAGAGTAACATCGCCGTCCCGGCGATGACCGCCATGGTTCCCGTGTCCGGCTCGATCACCAGCAACAGGACGACGAGACCCAGTGCCCCGAAATACGAAATCGCCCGTTCAAGCGTCATCTTCGACTGCGTCCCCCAGGACGCGAGCCACGCGGAGATGTAAATCAAGAACGTAAACTTTGCGAACTCCGTTGGCTGAAATTGCATCCCGAAAATACGAACCCAGGAACGCGATCCGCCGACCGCGTGACCGATCCCCGGCACAAACACAATCAAGAGCAAAAAAATCGTCACGAAGAACGCCGGCACCGCCATTCGTTCGAACATGCGAGCATCCAATCGCGAGCAGATGAAAAACAGCGCGGCCCCCGGAAGCAATCCCAAAAGAATCTGGCGACGAACGAAATAAATCGGATCGCTGTAGGCCTGAAACGAAATTGGCCCAGACGCAGACAACAGCATGACGACGCCAAAGATCGACAGCCCGACGATGAGCCAAAGCAGAATCCGATCAATCGGCTGTCTGATATCTGATCGTGGCATAATCCCTCTATACCGAAAGACGAGTCGGATCGATGAACGCGAGAATGACGCCAATGGCGGCGACGATAATCGAGATGATCCAGCATCGCATGACAATTTGCGACTCCCCCCACCCGATCGCTTCAAGGTGATGGTGGAGCGGAGAAGAGCGAAACAGCTTCCGTTTGAAAATCCGTTTCCAGACCATCTGAATCAACACGGACAGCGATTCGATCACGAATGGAAACGCGATGATCGGAAGGAGGAGAGCCGTATTCGTAATCATCGCAACGGCTGCAAGGACCGATCCAAGCGACATGGCACCCGTATCTCCCATAAAAATAGACGCCTTCGGAACGTTGAACCAGAGAAAGGCCAACAGCGCACCAAAAATCGCTAAACAGAATGCGGCAAGATCAATGCGTCCTTGGGCCAAGGAGATGATCGCCATGGCACCGAACGATGTCATAAAGGTTCCGCCCGCGAGCCCATCCAATCCATCCGTTTCGTTGGCACTAAATGACGTCGCCACCATCACAAAGACAAAAAAGAGCACGTACCACACGCCGAGATGAAATGTTCCAATGAATGGGACGTGAACGAAGTCCCATTCTAAACGTGAAAAAAACCAGTAAGCTCCAGCAAGGGCGATGGCGGTATATGAAATCAATTTCACACGCATGCGCAGCCCTCCCCCGCGTGGTCCAATCTTCTTTGCGTTCAAATAATCATCAAGCAGTCCGATCAACCCGGCGGCAACAAGAATCCCGAGCGGCAACCGCGTTTGTGCTCGCGATAAAAATGAAAGACTGCAGAATGGCGCAAACTGCACGTAGCACGCTCCGCGATAGGCCAAAATAATCGCCAGAACCGTCCCCCAAATAATCAGTCCTCCCATCGTCGGCGTCCCCGCTTTCATCGCGTGCAACTTCACCATGATCGGTGCGCCCGCCTCATCACGGATCGCTTTCCCCAGTTTCATCTTCTTCAGCAATGCGATCCAAATCGGCATCACCGCAAAGGCAACCACGAAAGCCGTTGCAAAAATAATAACCAGCCGAGCGACGTGATAGGTTTCAAAAAACGACATGCTATCCATTGATCAGGACGATGAATAATTCTCCGACTGCCATGAGGAGCGCAAAGACGGATGCGACCGTTAACAGCACTCTACTCGCAATTTTATCATACCGATACACCAGGCACGATGCGGCCAAATCAATCCCAACGATCCCCATCATGACGAGCGGAAGATAGAACACCCAGGGCCACGTTCGAACGTCGTCAATCCCAAGATAGACGTTATAATGAAACACAAGCGAACCATGCAGGACGCCGGATGGAATGAGTCTCCAGAGATACATCGCGGCACTCAACAGGACGACAAGACTCGTGACGATGGTCTGAATCTTAAACCAGGGATCATCCCAGGCGATCTCAAAGGCAAGCCGCCATTCTGCCACAGCAAATTTCATACGGCGGCCGGGATATCTGTCATCGAATCATCGGAAACCGCAGTGACATGGCGCACACCAGGAACCTCACCGAGAACATCTTCTACAATGCCCCCAAGCGTCAACGATGCGAGCGGACAACCCACACATGCCCCTCGAAATCGAACGGAAACCTCCCCAGAGGCTTCATCTGCGGCAACAAGCTCCATCCCCCCTCCATGCATGGCAAGACGCCCTCGAACCAGGTCGAGAGCCGCTTCAATCCGCTCCAAAAAGGGTGTTTCCATAGCTGATTTTATTCAATTCACTATACGTCATCCTAGTCGCGCCGGGTCCTCTTGACAAGACGTCACAGAAACCCCTATAATTGCCGCGCAATAACGAAACCCCCCTATGGCACATAAAAAAGCTGGCGGCTCTACCGCCAACGTACGCGACTCCCAAGGCCAACGTCTTGGTGTGAAGCTGTACGCCGGTGAATTCGCAAAAACAGGTATGATTCTCGTCCGTCAGCGTGGCACAGCCATCCGACCGGGGACGAACGTCCGCCGCGGCAAAGACGACACCTTGTTCGCCGTTGCGCCGGGGATCGTCAAATTTACGAACAAGCGGATTACGAACTACGATGGAAAAATCCGTCACGTAAAATTCGCCAACGTGCTTCCAACCGAGTAATCTCAACGATCTCGAAATCAAATAATCCGGTCAGCAGACCGGATTATTTGATTCCCGAGCATCGTCCGATGATCAATGCTTCCGCTTCCCGCTGGCTGCCTTTACGAATCCAAGGAAAAGCGGATTCGGACTAAATGGTCGTGACGTAAACTCTGGATGGAACTGTGACGCGACAAAGAAGGGATGCTTCGGGAGCTCGATGATCTCCGCCAATGTCCCATCTGGGGACTGCCCAGAAAAACGCAGTCCTTTTTCCATCAATCGCGGAACGTATTCCGGGTTCACCTCAAATCGATGACGGTGTCGTTCCTGAATGAGCGCCGCGCCCCCGTAGAGCCGCTGTGCGATTGAATGCGGGGCGAGCACACAGGGATAATTCCCTAATCGCATCGTTCCTCCGTAATCATGGTTTTTCATCCGCTCCTCTTGTTCATTCATGAGATGGATCACCGGATTCGGTGTCTTTGGAGCGATCTCTGTCGTGTGCGCGTGCGCATATCCAAGCACGTGACGTGTGTATTCGATCACCGCAAGCTGGAGTCCGTAGCAAATGCCCAGGAATGGAATCTTCTTTTCACGAGCATACTGAATTGCACGAATCTTCCCCTCGACCCCGCGGGAGCCAAACCCGCCCGGAATTAAGATCCCATCAAGCTGTGCTAACTCGCGCTTCATCTGCGCCGGAGACTGTTCATATGCCTCGCTATTCAGCCACGAAATTTCAGGCTTCCGTCCTACGGCCCATGCAGCATGTTTCACCGCTTCAATCACCGAAAGATATGCATCACTCAAGGTGAAATCTCCGGTTGAAAAATATTTTCCAACAATTCCGATCCGCACCTGTTTTGCCTGTTTCGAAGAGGTTGCGAGAAGATCCTCCCAAGGTTTCATCCGCTCCCCCTTCGTCTTGATCCCGAGCTTCTTACAGATCCGCTCCCCCACCCGCTCCTCGTGCAGGCGAATCGGAACATTGTAAATGGATGGAGCATCAGGCGCTGAAATAACATCCTCGGGACTCACGTTGCAATTCATGCTTAGTTTCCGTTTCCGCGACTCATCAAGCAGGTGTGTCGATCGACAAATAATCATGTCTGGCTGCAATCCAACACTGTTCAGCGAACGACAGGCGTACTGCGTCGGCTTTGTCTTCATTTCACCCAGCGTCCCCGGGACCGGTAGATAGCTGACCAGAATCGCGAGAACGTCATTCGGTCGATCAAGCCGCATCATCCGGCATGCTTCAAGGAACAAAATATTCTGATACTCACCGACCGTCCCCCCGACCTCAATCAACGTCACGTCTGCGTTCGCGCGATCGGCAGCTGCGGTAATCCGTGAAATCACTTCCAGTGGAATATGCGGAACGACTTCCACCGTCTTCCCTCCGTACCCCATTGAACGCTCACGCTCAATCACGGAGAGATAGACACTGCCGGTCGTCATATAATTCTCTCGGCCGAGATCCGTATCAAAGAACCGTTCATAATTTCCAAGATCCTGGTCCGACTCCTGCCCATCTGCGGTTACAAAAACCTCGCCATGTTCGACGGGGTTCATTGTGCCGGGATCGACGTTCACGTACGGATCAATTTTGACGGCCGTGACGCGAAGACCTCGTGCGCGGAGGAGGGCGCCGATGGAGGCGGTCGTGACCCCCTTTCCGACTCCCGACATGACTCCGCCGGTAACAAATATGAACTTACGACGTGTTTTTGACATATCGAGAGTGGAGGTTAGCACGCGCGCACCGCTTCCGCGACAACGCGTCAATATCAAAAGAGATGCCCGCGCATCCCCTCCTCGGTTCTGACGATTGAGAGATCAGTAATGAATCCGAATTTTTCGTTTTGGTTCATTCGACTTCACTTCAATCGGTCGACGATCCGGTTGTGATTCTGCTTTAAAAATGGCGATCGGTTTTCGATTTCCACCGTTCCGATTTCGTTCACGACCATGCTGCGGACGACCCTTATTCGCTTTTCTTGCCTTCGGGACCGGCAACGGCATCACCACGCCCTCCGCTTCAGCGATCTTCCGCATGGCTTCGCCAAGGAGCTTGTCACTATTCCGATATCCGCTCACCTGAAAGGCGCACTGAGACGGCATCCACGCACCACCTTTTATCGCTTCTGCCTTCGTGAGTTGCGCTTTCGCGGTCGCCGGCGCTTGAAACAGAAACATGTGAACGGTTTTTTCAATCAACCCCGCCTCTCTCCAAAAGCGAAAACTCGTCTTCCCGAGATTCGCAATGAGTCGAAGACCTTCGAGACCGGTCTCTTCCCGGATTTCTCGCACCGCGGTTTCCGCAAGTGTTTCACCGAGTTCGATTTTTCCTTTTGGAAACGACCAGCGTCCGAATGGATCTTTGATAAAAAACATCTCGATCCGACCGCCGCGATTTCGATACACAATCCCGCCAGCACTGACAAGGTGATAGTCCGGACGCCGTTTGAATGTCTCCCACCGCGGATACGATCGCTTTTTATCTCCCGGCTTATCCGGTCGATCAATGCTTTGCGGATGAGAGGATTTCGATGGCTTTGTCGAGTTGGGGGTCTCGGTCGGCATTGTAGTCTTCAGTGGTCATTTTCACCTCGAGATCCGGGGTGATCCCTTCTTTATCAATCGAACGATCTTTCGGTGTCACCCACTCGGAGATGGTAATTTTTACGGAAGATCCATCCGGATAATCAATCACATTCTGGACAGACCCTTTTCCAAACGTCTTCACGCCGACAATCTTTGCGATTCCATAGTCCTGCAACGCTCCTGCAAGAATCTCTGCCGCAGACGCCGATCCTTCATTCACCAAGACCACGGTTGGGATGGATTGAAGTTTATTGCTCCCCTCGCCTTTGAAGGTCTCGATAATCTTTCCTTGCTTTCGTTGCTTCACGATGACACGTCCGTTCATCCACTCGCCACCGATTTGAACGGCCCGTTCCAGATATCCCCCGGGATCATTGCGAAGATCGAGTATGATCCCCTTTGCCCCTTTTTCAAGCGCCTGATTTTCCAAGGTCGCAAAGGTGTCCGCGACATCGTCGTTAAAGCTTGAAATCTGAATGACGAAAATGCCATGACCTTTATCGGTCAATTTGACGCTCTTCACCGTAATCGTCTCGCGGACAATCTTGAGCTCTTTTGTTTCAAGAATCGGTTTTCCTTGCGCATCTTTTTTCGGCGGCTTCGCGGTTCGACCAATCGTCAATGTCACGGACGTTCCTTCCTTCCCCCGAATTTTTGAAACTGCTTCTTCAACCGGCATCGTGACCGAATCCTCTCCGTTGATTTTCAAAATGACGTCTCGCGATAGAATTCCCGCTTTTTCCGCAGGTGAATCCGGCAATGGCGCAATGACTTGAAGGACACCGCCCTTCATCCCAATTTCAGCTCCAATCCCAGAGAACTCCCCCTTCATCGAATCTGAGAATTCTTTTGCCTGTGCCGGCGGGAAATACATGGTGTATGGATCACCGACCGCATCCGTCATCCCCTGAATCGCCCCGTAGAGCAGCTTCTTATCTTCAATCGGCTGCTGATAATAATTCTTCTTGAGATCCGACCAGACATTCCAAAAAAGTTGAAAATCAACATCTTGAGCAGCGTCTGCCGGTGCCGCATCCCCGATGCCGAGGACGCGTCCAATAAATGATTGATCTGTTGTTGAACTCGCGGACGACGAAGAACGGACAGCGATTGCGCTCCGTGGTGCCGCCCGTCCGGCAGAAACCCCTCTCAATCCAATCCCGAGACCGATTAAAAATGCAAAAAAACCAACGGCGAAGACCGTAATAAACCGATGCGGTCCCCGATCGGGAGACGGAACCGGCACGACACGTTGTTGATCAATCATTCGAGGATGATGATAGAACGCGCCTCGCTCCTCGTCAATTGCGTACTATTCGATTCGTACAGACCAGACCCCTTCCGTCCCCTGTTTCTTTGCAGAAACATAGAGATTCTTCTTCACAACGGCAATCCCAAAAATTTCGTCAAACTGTGCCAAGGTTGTTTCCATCCGACCATCACGTGAATCCAGATTAAGTGCGACGACCTCCGTCGGTGATGCGTAAAAGAGATTTTTTCCGAGACGATGCCAGACCGCGGATCGAATCGGAACACTTTTCCGCAATAATAATTCCGGTTCCGATCCAAGCGTGGATAACCAGATCTCGTTCGCCTGAACCGTCAACAACGATGTCTCCCCGTTCATTTTGAGCGTTTCGATCTGGCTATTTGATGCCACAACGGCTGCGGACGTTGGATCCGTTCCACCATTAAAAATCACTTCTCTCCCGGACTGATACACCGCGATCATCCCATCGGGTGCAGTTGAAAAGGACCAGTCTCCAGGCGGGAGTTCAAATAATCGATTCGGATCAGAACGGTCCCGAAGGGCAAGCGCCGTGGACGAGACCGACTCAACAATGTCATATACCCCTTCCGTATCAAGGACCCCTTTCGCGAGCGTGGTCCGGGATGCCGCCCCGCTCGTCGTATTATAGGTTGTCTTTCCGACAGCCGAGACACCGACAAGATCTTTTCCACTCCATCGATAGGTCCCGTCTGGAAGTGAGATCGCACGCGTTCCGGTCCGATTCACGATCCACGAGACGTCATGATCGTCATGGACAAACACCGCCGATGAATCCGAACTCCATTCGAGCTGACCGATCCCTGAAAACGTTGACGTCGAAAATCCATACTCTGACCGTTTTCCATTCGTGGAATCGATAATCGATACACCCATTTCACCGTTTCGATTACGCACATACGCGACATAGCGTCCGTTCGGTGATGTCTCGATCGCGCGCGCGCTCGTTTCATCAATCGCGGATGGATCCGTGGTGATCGGCCAAAATTCAACATCGTTTACAAACGTCACTCGCTCTGGGCGAACATCAAGCACTTTTTCCCAGGGATGGTATCCGGAAAGTGTTAACGCGATGCGATATGTCCCAGGAGCGACATCCTGCTGAGTCACAGGGCTCGCCTTCGCAAGCACCGTGCCATTCATTGTAATTTTCGCCCCTTCTGGAATCGTATCAATAATCACTGTTCCATTTCGCTCAATCGCCCCTTTCTTAGGATTCCATCGATACCCGGCGGTATAAAAAATGGCCGACGGGGCGACGGCGAGAAACATAATCACAAACACCCACAAGAGGACGCGGCGATGAAACGGAGGATGTTGCATGACGAAGCAAGTGTACGTCCTTCCCATCAAAGCGAGAAGGGCAAGGGGGACGATCTTAGAGCTCGATCAGCGATTGATCCCCAACGAGCAAATGAATCCCCGCTTCCTCGGAACGCTCACGATCAAGAATCGTGACCCGTTTTCCGATAATCGACCGAATGATGTGGCGTTCAGAACGAATACTCGCCTCTTCCATCACAATGCATCGATCAACACGCGCGCGATCAACCATGACATCGTCAGATAACGACGTATGCGGACCGATCACCGCGCTTGTAATCCGACATCGTTCTCCGATCGTCACCGGCCCGCGAATCACGGAATCTTTTGAGATCACCGTCCCCGCCCCGATCTGTACGATCCCATCGATCACCGCACCAGATTCAATATTCGCTGCCGGTGAAATGTTCGACACCGATATTCCGTCGAGGATGAGACCGTTGCCTTCAATGAGATCGTCTGGTCTCCCGGTGTCCTTCCACCATCCGGTGATCTCTTCAAATCCCACGCGCTTCCCGGCGTCGATGAGCCGCGTGTGCGCATCGGAAATTTCATACTCCCCGCGATCCGACGGTTTCAACCCGTCGATCGCATCAAAAATGCAGGGCTTATAGAAGTAGATCCCTGTGACCGCATAAGGCGATGGCGGATCCTTTGGTTTTTCGATGACACGCGTAATCCGATTTCCGTCCAAGACCGGACTTCCAAATGCCCGCGGATCCTGCACGCGTGCGAGCGCGAGCAGACAGTCCAGATCTTCTGAAACAAATTTCTGCGCAAGATGCTCAATCGAGCCGAGAATAATATTATCACCGAGATAAAAAATGAATGATTCATTTCCGATCCATGTCCGAGCATTTCCAACGACATGCGCAAGTCCAAGCGCACCGCCCGACTGCTCGAGATAGGTGACGCGCGCGTTCCAGCGAGATCCATCCCCAACGACTTTTTGGATTTCCGTTTCCCCCTGATTCACATTGATCCCGATCTCGGTAATTCCGCAGGCGACAATTTTCTCAATCGCATACTCAATCAACGGCTTTCCCGCGAGCGGAATGAGATGCTTATTCGTCGTATGCGTAATCGGACGCAATCGCGTCGCGCGACCGCCGGCCGCAATAAGAGCTTTCATACAACAGTCTATCGTCTTTGTGATTGGAATTCCTTAACGGCTTACACCCGGCGTCGGACGCGATCCGTACTGCTTCTCATAGTATTCCCGATACGCACCGGACTTCACATTCCTCCACCAGGCTTCATTCGACGTATACCAGGCGATCGTTTTCCGGAGACCATGCAAAAAGGGCGTCTTCGGAGACCATCCGAGTTCACGCTCGGCGCGTGATGGGTCGATCGCATATCGACGATCATGACCGAGACGATCCGCAACGCGCTCAATCTTCCCCTGTCCGGCTCCCATTTCAAACAAAATCAGATTGGTGATCTCTGCATTTGATCGCTCACTGCGGCCGCCAAACAGATATGTTTCGCCAATCGTTCCTTTTCTCAAGACAAGATCCACGCCTTCACAATGATCTTCAACATGAATCCAATCGCGGACGTTCATCCCATCTCCATACAACGGAACCGTTTTCCCTTCGATCAGGTTTGTAATGAAGAGTGGGATCAATTTTTCCGGGTGCTGATACGGACCGTAATTATTTGAACAGTTCGAAATGGTCACGGGTAATCCATAGGTATGCCAGGCCGCCCGAACCAAATGATCCGAGCCTGCTTTTGAGGCGCTATACGGACTTCGCGGGTCATATGGCGTCTGTTCAGAAAACAATCCCGTCGCGCCCAGCGATCCAAAGACTTCATCGGTCGAAACATGATGGAACCGCACATTCCCGTTCCGACGACAGGCATCCAGCAACGTCTGCGTTCCAATGATATTTGTTCGAACAAACACGCCCGGATCCATAATCGAACGGTCCACATGAGACTCGGCGGCAAAATGAACAACCGCGTCCACACCCTTCACCAGATCATCAACCAACGCCGCATCACAGATATCTCCTTTCACAAATCGAAACCGAGGATCGCGTTCGAGCTGTTTGAGGTTTTCAAGATTCCCTGCGTAGGTTAATGCATCAAGAACCACCACCTCATCTTCCGGATGGCGGTGGAGCACCTGATAGACATAATTTGAGCCAATGAATCCGGCTCCGCCGGTCACAAGGATCTTCATATGCGGCCTACTTCATCATGAATTACTCAAAAAATCAAGCCTCTGGGGCCCCGCTCGCCATCACAATAGCCCATACCGAAATCCCCAAAAATGCAGCGACGATCAGCGACATTCGCTGTCCCCCATTAAATTGAACCAATGCCGTAGCGATGACAACGCAACAGAGCAGAACGCTGACCACCCACCGAACCCACGACCGCCCTTGAACCACAGCGGTCATCGAAATGTCGATCGCCAAGCCGCTCAACCCAACCACCAGATACGGAATCACATCGATGTACGGACCAACGGATCCTGGGATCGCCCACTCCATCACCATCGCCACACTTCCAAAAACCGTCACGGCGAGTGACGCCTGACGTAAAAATCGCGTTCCAAACTCAAACATCGTCATATCATGATCCACGCAGTCTCCTCCACGCGTTTATTAATTCTTGACGAACCGTCCTCCACCATTCACCAAAATTCAGCGGCGGACGTTGATAGACGAGCGTGACACGACGGATATCGACAGATCCATTTCGCGAACTGATTCCCGGAGCTGAAAGAGCGATTCTCGCGTGATCCACGGTCGGATCGAGTGAAAGCCGAACATGCGCGCGATACCACCCATCCCCAATGGCCTCTGGACGTTCATATGGCGTTCGAACAGACGTCATCCCTTCGCGGACGACGTCCGTTTCATCCGTCACACGACGCGGCGCGGGAGAAAAGAATGCGTCTTTCGTGAACGCGAACCACCCATCACCAATAATCCGAACATCCCCCTTGGGGGCAACGAGGACCTGCGGCGCAGAGCCCACATCCGAACGATCGAACCGAATCTGTTCATGTGTCTTAACAAGCGTCGTGCTATCCCTCCCGAAATCAATCCGCTGCAAACCTTCTGTGTGAAATGTTTCAAGAATCAAATGACGAGAATCGCTCCATGCCACCGCAGACGGTGTACTCGTTGCGTATCCGACGAGATCGCCAAAAACGAGTCGCGGGCCAACCACCCAGTGTGTCGATGGCGTTGTGACGGAACGGATAAACACATCATCGTCCATGATGAGTTGAATGTGATACACGCCCGGAGGCTGGTGATCGAGCGAGATCTCTTTCACGAAGACGCGTCCCATCGCCCCCTCCCGCGTCCCGCCCACCCCGATTGCATCTGTTCGAAGTTCCTCAGATCCGCGGAACACTCGCATCACGATCGCGTCGCTCCCGCGCGATCGATTTGAATCCTGAAACTCAAAAGAGAACGAAACACGTCCATCGGCGGGAACGGCCCAGAAGTCATGCGCACCACGTAAAGACACGCGCGTCGTCTGGGGCGTTCGTCCAGGATCTGTCAGCAACGGCATGGTGGCTGAGGCGTGCCAGATCAGCTGCGTCGAAGCGTCCGCGGTCATCAATGCGGAATCCGGCAGGTTCGACCGAACATATCCGTGACTTCCGCTTGTCGAAACGGATCGCCAATCAGATGACTGAAGCGCATCAAACCAAATCGGCGTATATTCATAGGATGCGACGTCTGTGCCACGCATGATCCCCAACTCGAGAGTCGGTTGACGCGTCGGACGGAATTCGACAGACAGATCAACCGTGTCATAAATCCCTGGCAACCGAAGACTGCTGTACACCGGATCACCGAGAATCCGCTGACCGCGCCAATTTCCATCTTGCGCTCCTGGAGGCGTCACTCGTTCCGATGGGAGAAACGGATCAATCCATGCGCTCCGACCATCAAATGGAAGATCGAATGTTGTTGTCCCAGATGGCGGAAATCGCAAAATCAACAACCAGGCGATCCCAGTGATCGCCAAACACCATGGCAGGAGAAAAAGCGCGATGGCAATAGGTCGAGGAACCGTCATGCAAATCTGTCGTTTAATACGCCCCCTTTACCGGAAGGGCGTAGAGCGTTTCGTTTTGGAGATGAAAAATTGGAATCGCATCCCCAAAGACCCCAATCACCGGATCGGCACTCGCGTCCACATCGCTCGTGAACGTCCGCGTGAAATAATAGACGGGAACCGAACCCAATTGAAGACGTTCAAGCGTTGCGGATGACGGAATCGGACTGACCGATACATACGGACCAGATTCAAAAATTTTTTCAGACCGCTCCGACAGAATCACGGATCCATGTGAGAGCTGTTCATCTGTAGCCAGTCGAATGACCTGATAGCGGCGGAGCTCATATCGCGTTCGCAAAATCCCCTCATCGTCTCGCGCATCGGCCGTGACGATGTTCAGCAGGACGAGCAACGTGACCGCGAAGACACCGAGGATCATCCCGCGAAGCTGACGCGCGCAGATGGCATCAACCACGACCGCGCATCCGAACGCGATCAGCGGAGCAACCGGGAGAAGATAACGCAAAAATGAATTTCCAAGCGTCACCTGACCCGTAATGTTATCCGTAAAAACGGATTGGCCGTACAAAAATAATAACGAACAGACCGTCCACGCGGTCACGAGATAGAACCAACCGCGTTGACGATGATTCATCCATGTTCGCCGAAGATCGATGATGACTCCGATCAACGCACATCCGACCCACAACCCAAATGACGTAAAAAGATACGCATGAATATTCGTCCAGAGTGTCCGTGGATGAATTCCGAATGGGAGGAGCTGGACCAGCGTAAAAGATTTCGCGGCTCCGATGGCGGCTCCCGCCGTTGATGATGCGATATTCGCCTGATCATGAATCAAATATCCAATCGGAATCAATCCGTGCGATCCGCCATAGGTCTGACGCGCGACCCACCAACCAATGCACCCAATCCCTATCGCGATGATTGAAGCGATCATGATGCGAATCCACTGCGCCCGAGTCGGACGCGACATCCGCTTCGCGTCGAGTAGTCCAAGACCAGCAGCGAGCGCAAAGCCAATCCATGGGAGGATCCAAATCAATTCTGTTGGCCGAATCAGACCTGCGAGTCCAGTCGCCATCCCAGCAATCATCGCAATTCCCTGTTCGCGCCATGCGTGACGATCGCTTGAATTCTCCCCGATCAACCTCCACGCCCAGAGCGCCCACAGGGCACAGGCCACCACGGGAAGATTCGGAAACAACGCGCGGTTTGAATACAGGAGAACTGTCGGAAAGGACAGATAAAAAATCACCGTGAAGAGCGCAACGCGTCGTCGATATGAACGGATCAGGAGATACAACGGAATCGCAGACGAGAGGACTAGAAGCGGCGTGAAATAGACCCCGAAGCCGCTCCCCATTCGTTCCAACATCGCAACAATCAATGGCATCCCTAAAAATCCAACCGGAACCAGCCACGCCCCATCACGAACAAGACTGCGGCCATGCAGACCCGCAATATCCATGAGATCCGTTGGGAGACCCGGAGCGACACGAAACCCGTCCCGAATATTCCACGACTGCGCAAACCGCATGACCGCCGTTTCGTCTGGCGATGCAAAGAGATCCGTCGTTGTTCGCTGAAGGACGGTGCCCAGCCACAAAAAAAGAACGGATCCGAGGCAGATCACGATCAGAGCAGACAGACGGGAACGCGTCATCCAGCCAATATAGAGGAAATTGGCTAAAACGGAAAGAGATTGCCCCCCGTGACCATCCCCTGCTAAGATGATGGACATGTTGAAAAAATTGGCCTTTTTTGCACTTCTCCTGACGATCACCCTCCCGAGTGGATTCGTACGGGCACAGACAGACGCGACCGCGCCCGTCATCAATCCGAACTTCGACCCGAATAGCGTCCTGACGGATGATGACCTCTTCGATGCGAATGGGATGACCTATCCGCGACTTGTCGCATTCCTCCATACCAAAGGCGGACTTGCGGACGTCCGTGCAACGGATATTGACGGGACGGTTCGAAGCGCCCCTGAAATCATCTGGCGCATGTCTCAGATGTATCAGATCAATCCAAAATATCTCGTCGCGCTTCTCCAAAAAGAACAGAGTCTCGTCGAGGATCCAACCCCGTCACAAGACGCATTAGATTGGGCGACCGGATATGGCGTCTGCGACACCTGCGCGAAGAACGACCCCGCCATTTCTGATTTCAAAGGATTTGCAAATCAGCTGTATTACACCTCGCGTCAGATGCGCGAAAAATATTACCTGTCCGTCCTCGCCACCGGAAAAACCATCTCTGGAATGGGTCCGGGGATTCCAACACTCATCGACGGTGTCACCGTGACACCGTCAAACGCAGCAACTGCAGCTCTCTACACCTACACACCGCATCTTCATGGAAACCTAAACCTTTGGAATATTTGGCATCGTTGGTTTGCAAAGAACTATCC
The DNA here is from genome assembly GCA_023246415.1 of Candidatus Uhrbacteria bacterium. Classification (GTDB taxonomy): domain Bacteria; phylum Patescibacteriota; class Patescibacteriia; order 2-12-FULL-60-25; family 2-12-FULL-60-25; genus 2-12-FULL-60-25. The sequence continues at coordinate 33,146 of JAHFIK010000002.1, read as the reverse complement.
GGATGGCACGGTCGTTCGCGGAATCCCATCTAAACAAATTTACTGGATTCGATTTGGACAAAAGCGACCGTTCGCCTCCCTCACCGTGGCGAGTTCATTCGTCGACATCTCAAAAATTATCGAAGCGTCCGACTCCGATCTGTCAGCCTACGCGGACGGTGATAAAATCGCATTTCCAAACTACGCGCTCTTAAAAGATCCGAGCGGAAACATTTGGCTCATCGTCGGCAACGAACGTCGCCATATCGCAGACATGGAAACCTTTGGAAAATTGTCATTCAACCTTGATGAAGTCGAAGATGTGACGGAAACCGATCTCGCGCAGTACGCCATCGGCGAACCGATCACAACAAAAAGCATGTCCCCGGAAGGGACGCTTGTCCAAGTGCCCGGCGATAAAACGATCTGGTACGCCGAAGCCGGAACAAAACGACTCATTCTGCACCCGGCAATCCTCTCTCTGTATTTTGATGGTCTGAAGGCAAAAAAGATCACCGCCGACGAACTCAATGCGCTCACCACCGGCGAACCCTACGGACTTCATGATGGCGAACTGGTACGGACAAAAACAAATCCCGCCGTCTTTGTCATTGAGAATGGAAAGAAGCGCCCCATCACCTCTGCAGATGTCTTTGAAGGCATGGGATGGAAATGGACAAGTATTGAAATCGTACCAGACAGTCTCCTGAACGATTATGAACTCGGGGATCCGATCGTCATCGATCAAATCAACACGCAAATCGCTTCGGCGTAGGCCGATTCACTTCAAACATCCGTTATGATTACCCTCGGCGCAATCGTCCCCCATTCTCCGCTCTTGGCGCCGAATATCGGCAAAGAGAAACGAGACGCTCTCGCGGAAACCCTTCGGGCATACCGCGAGCTTGAAGAACGGATGTACACCTCTGGGATTGAAACACTGATCCTCATTTCCCCGCATGCACCAGCCTTCCCAGATGCGTTTAGCGCCAACCTTGCCCCAACCTACCGGGGCACACTCACGGCATTTGGCGACCATGAAACGGAAACGCGCGCACCATGCGATCTGTTGCTTCTTGATGAAATTCAGACGCGTCTGCGCGGAAACGAACAGACACCATTCGTATTAACAACCTCCGAAGAACTCGATTACGCGTTCACGATTCCACTCTTGTTTCTCACACGCCATCTCAAATCATTTCGGATCATTCCAATCGCGCCGTCTCTCCTCAGCGCGCAAGCGCATGCTGATTTCGGAGTCGCACTCCAACAAACGCTCGACGCGTCCACCTCCCGCATCGCCATCATTGCCTCAGCAGATCTCTCACATAAACTTGAGACACGATCCCCCGGTGGTGCCAGTGTCGAAGGTCCGGCGTTTGACGCCACCGTTCGAAGCAAAACCGCGGCAATGGATCTCGACGCGCTCATCGCCATGGATGCGGACGCCGTCACGGCCGCCGGTCAATGTGGATACCGTCCAATCCTCATGCTGATGGGCTGTTTTCGAGGGATCAATGCACGTGCCACGGAACTTGCCTATGAAGCGCCGTTTGGCGTCGGATATCTTACGACGTTGATCGAGCCTGCGTAAGGAGATCCGAACCCATGATCGCTCGCATTATTCCGGCCATTCGGACGCCACGACGCGTTTCTGTTTTTGATTACCTCATCCCGGATGGGATGACCGTGTCCCGCGGCGATCTCGTACGCATTCCATTTCGTGCCTCTCAGATCATCGGCGTCGTCAAAGACCTCCAGCCAAATCCAACGGATCCAAAATTTGCGATTAAGCCATTACTCGGTCCGTATGCGGATCTCCACCTCACGCATGACTCCGTCACATTATTGGAACGACTCGCAATTCATGCATTCACTTCTGAAGCCACGATCTTGCATGCCTGGCTCGGAACCTGTCCAAAATTTCCAGGCGCGGCCACGCTCGTCCCAAGCCACGCTCCAACGCCCCCCATCCGCGAAGATCGCTACCTCGAAAACCACCTCGAGTGTCCTGAAGGGATCCTATCGACCGCGAATGCATTTATTAAAGACGGATCAAAGGTCCTCATTCTCGCCCCGTGGGCCGCACGCGCAGAGCGCATCGCCTCTCGGTTGAACGCACGGCTCCTGACGAGTTCAATGCCCATGGGTGCCCGCTTCTCGTCCTGGAGCTCATTTGTGAGAGGCTCGACAAAATGTCTTGTTGCGACACGAATCGGTGCCTGGCTGTCCGCAGAAGCAGATGTCGTCATTCTTGATGAACCTGAAAATGATGATCATAAACAAGATGAACTCTCTCCCCGATTCGATGCACGCTGGATTACACAGCAAGCGAACACATTGAAGCGTTCATTCATCCAAATTGGAGTGACACCACGTCTCGCCGCAGATATTCCGACACAGATACCAACACTCACCCCGCACCTCATCGCCGTCGATCTCCATTCACGAGACTGGTCACCGGTCGCCGGACTCCAACATCGAACGCTCCTCGCCATTGAAGAGGCCGTCGCTGCAGGCCAGCCTGTCACCATCATTCATCCGATTCACGGAGATCGTGCACGTCTTCGGTGCGCTGACTGCTCATGGGAGCCACAGTGTGCGTCTTGCGGCGCTGGTTTGCGCGTTGAAGGCGGGACAACCATCTGTTCACGCTGCCACAAAAAAACGCCCGCCATCACCATCTGTGCGACGTGCGGCTCCTCAAATCTTTCCGGATCCAGGCCCGGACGAGAGCGATTGGAAAAAGACCTTCGCGCCACAATCGCTTCGCCAGACATCCGTATCGTCTCCATTGGCGAATGGAATGCATCGGATGTAACCCCTTCCCATTCGCTCATCGTCTGCACTGATCTCTCACTCTTGTCTGGCGCTTGCGAAGACCTTCGAAAAAAAGAACGGCTCATCATCGCCATGCGTCGGCTCGCAGATCGAGCGAACGCGTCGTCATCGACATTATGCATCCAGGCGAACTACATCCTGCTGAACGAGGCAAAAACCTGGCTAACATCGGACGGATTGCGCGATGCGTTCTCCCATGAATTCGCTGAACGCATGACGTTCAAACTTCCACCTGCCTATCGGCTCGCAAAAATCATCTTTCGTGGAAATGAACCTGCCATTCGAACGATCTTTGAACGGATGCTGGACGACGCCTCGCGAATTGGGAACGTCACGATTCAAGGACTCTATCCGGTTGAGCACCGTGGCACGCGCGAGGCCCGCTGGATCGCACACGTCATCGCTCCGCAGGAACTACCAGAATCCGCCTTTTTAAGCGCCCTTACGCCTGCCGTCGCCTCTGATGCGCTCATTGACCTTGACCCAATCGCCTTTTTCGAGTAGACTGTCAAATCAACTGTATGTCTTGGAAGATCCTCACGAATCCAGACCCAACGCTCCGGAAACCGACGGAGCTCGTTGATGTCGCAGAAATCACAACGCCGGAATTCCAGCAGTTCGCGGACGAATATGCGGCGTTCATGATCGCGCACGATGGTGTGGGGTTAGCCGCGAATCAGATCGGTATTCTGAAGCGAATCATCGCGGTTCAAGAAAAACATCGCATCGGCATCTACGCGAATCCGGAAATTATCAAAGCGTCTGTTGCCACAATTGAGAGCGACGAAGGGTGCCTGAGCGTTCCTGGCGTCTACGGAATCGTTGACCGCGCAAAGAAGGTCCGCGTCCGCGCGATCGACCGTCATGGGCGTCGCGTTGAGTTCGATGCCTCCGGCTACCAAGGCACCATCTACCAGCACGAAATCGACCATTTGAACGGGATCCTCTTTATCGATAAGATGAAGCGGAAAACCAGCCCATAGGGCCCGCGCATGCCATACTCCATCCTCTTCTTCGGAACACCAGACTTTGCGGTTCCGTCGCTTAAAGCAATCGTGAACGATGAACGTTTTACGGTCCTTGGCGTCATCACGCAGCCGGATAAACCCGTTGGTCGTCACGCGATTCTCACCCCGTCAGCTGTGAAAATCGCAGCGCAGAAGCTCGGGATTAAAACGATTCTCCAGCCCGAAAAACTGACCGACCCCGAATTCAAATCCTGGATTGAATCCCACGGACGATTTTGCGATCTCTTTGTGAGTGCCGCGTATGGAAAAATCTTTCCACAGTGGCTGCTCGATCTCCCAAAACACGGCCTCATCAACGTCCACGGGTCACTTCTCCCCCGCTGGCGTGGCGCCGCACCAATCCACGCTGCGATCGCCGCCGGAGATCGCGTCACTGGCGTCACCATCATGAAAACCGTTCTCGCGATGGATGCTGGACCGATCCTTGCAACATCTGAAACGCAGATCATGCCAGACGATACGCTTGAAACACTTCACGATCGGCTCGCCATGCTCGGTGCCATCTCGCTTCCTGAAACGCTGTTTGAATATACAGAAGGACGCCTCGCACCCGTTCCGCAAGACGAATCCCGTGTTACCGTCTGTCGGACGCTCACGAGAGATGCCGGAAAATTAGATTGGACGGCAGACGCAGAAACACTCGCTCGTCTTGTTCGTGCCTATCACCCGTGGCCCGGAACCTGGACCACGCTCGATGGAAAACGCCTCAAGATCATTGAAGCGCGCGTCGTGATGAGCGATCCGCTCTTCACGCCCGGAAAAGCGTTTGTCTTGGGCGAAAATCGCCCATGCGTGGCCTGTGACGGCCATGAAGCCGCGCTCGAAATCACAAAACTTCAGCTTGAGGGACGAGCACCGATGGATGGACAAGAATTTCTAAAAGGCTATCGCGAGTGGGAGAACGCAACCCTCGAATAACCGCGCCACACATTTCAAAAAAACAACGATCGGGACGTACCACGCGGTACGTCCCGATGAGTTTTTCTCTGAGAGAACGTTACTGATCCGGCCAAACGAATTTGAGCGGAACAAATCCCTCGGCAGAACGTTTCTTCCAGTCCGCCTCAACATCCATGATCTGCTCGATCGAGCAGAGATCGTCTGCTGGGAGATCTCGGCCAAGCTCGATCAGCAAATTCCGAGCGGCGATGGATGGACGCTGATTCAGTAATGAGCGAATCTCTTCGATCCGCTCGACCTCTTTCGCATGCTCAGCCAAGAATAGTAGCTGCGCATCTGAAAACATCGAACATCCCGCAAGATAATGCGTCGCATGCGCTCGAACCACGTCAAAATGCGCATGTTTGGCGATGTAATACAACGCGGCCCGATACTCATTCGCCTCAAGTACTGACGACTCGAGCAGCATCTGAAGCGCGAGCAACGCGAGCGTCTGATTTCTCGCCAAAATCGCCATCGACATCATCTTTTCCCGCCGAAGGAGATATCCGTCTGCAAGCGACTCGTAGTAGAGCCCGACCGCATCCTCAGTCCCCGTCTGAAGAATCGCGAAGTAGAATAGGGTCGGTGGAAGGAATTCTGCGGGCAACTCGGCCAACGGATGCGAATCCGTTGGCTCACCGAAGAGATACGTCCGGATAGCTGATTCGACCAACGATCCTGGCGGAGCAGTTCCAAGCGCATTTAAGAGCGCCAGCTCTAGCCGCGCCTGAATCGTCGCATCCGGCGTTCCATACTGCGCCCTGAATTCCGCTCGATGTGACAAAAGCAACTCATGGAGACCACGTAGGCATTCCGCGCCCCACTCGCGCGCTGATTCAAGACGTCCCGTCATGACGAGGTGTTCAATGACCTCAATCGTTTCAAATGCCAACGCTAATCGCTCTTCAAAGAACGGCACCAAGGTTGCCAACTTGTCCATGTCGGAAACGGATCGAACCGCACACGTGAGCGGAATATCTTCAATCAGAAATCCGTCCGCAACACCGATCTGCTCATCAAGACGAGACACCGCCTGAAGAACAACATCCTCAGACGTCGTCATCGTCAACATCTGACAGAGCTGAAGACACACCGATCGATCGATCGTGATCCGCGGCAGCATCCGGTTGAAATAGGCAAGAATCTCGGCATCCTCGATGTACGCAAGCGCATTCAAAATATCAATACGAGAAATCTGCCAATGCTCTTCTGGGGTCGCACTCCGGATTGCAAGCCGAAGATATTCCGTGATCATGCCGCGAATCTCAGGTGCATCGCCGTAAAGTCCGAGGATATCGGAAAAGCGCGGCCCCGTGAGAAGAAAAGTTGTCCAACGTTCTTGAATGTCCGTTGCCGATGCATCCATGTAAATACCTCCTAAAAACGCGCCAAAATGGCGCGTGAGGTGTATCACGATCCGAGGATTGAGACAACCCAACCCTAGGCCTGGAGCCGCACCGTCGTATCGCGTCGCGAGGACGTTGAAATCACCCCCTCAATGATCAACAAAATACCGAAACCGAGCGGATGGTTCAAATACGGAGTCAAGAAATGCGTCACTGCAAGTCCCAACACAATCGAAACCCCAGCGAATCGAATCCAATCTGGCTCCGAAGATGCAAGCAACCGTCGGATCAGCCTCCAAAGAAGGTATCCCATGGCGAGAACCCCGAAGACACCCATCTTGACCCAATGCTCAAGCCAACCCCACTCAAAGGCATACTCTGTGATCATGCCCCCTTTTCCTTGGGCAACAATGCGAGGATCTTTTGACGCATATGTAATCGTCGCGCCAAACCCATGACCGAGAAGCGGCGCTTGTCTAATCTTCGCGGCCACCACGGGAAACAGGCTCCATCGACTCTGTGCCGCTGCATCACTCGTTGAAACGCGTGAACCAAAGAGATCCTTCAGAGAGGCGTAATCAACGTGCGGGATCGGGAACGCGATGACGACAAATATCAATGCAAGCGCCACGATCCCATCAGCGATGAATCGCGCTGCAAATGCGACCGAGAACGACTTCCTTAGCATCACACACAGCGCCACCATCCCAACGAACGTCCCAATCCAGATGCTCCGGGAAAGAGAGATCCCTAGCGACGTGAGACAGAGGATCAAAAAGAAATCGTTCAAACGTCGCGACGACTTTGATGCGAGCAGCCAACCGGCCATTCCAAGCAGCCCAACCATCGCGTAGATATGCGACTGCAAGAATATTCTGAACGCGTTCACGGTCACCAACGTGACCTCTCCGACCCCTGTTCGTCGAACCCAAAGATACGCATTCGAAGCGATCCCGGCAAACCCATGACTAAAGAGATATTCCAAACCCAACGTCTCAATCCCGAGCCAGCAGATCCCCGCGATGATGGCCGGAAGCACATCAGATCGGAGTCGCAGCCCATCGCGTTCCGCCAAATCAAGCACCGGAAGCAAGAGCGCAAGAAAAACCCACGCATTGACGTCTGCAATGAGAAAAACATTCTTTAACAGAAAACCGCGAATACACCCATAGGCCACCATGATCGCAACAAACATCCATTCAGATCGCGGACGAATCAATCTCGTCAGCGCCGTGAGACGTTTCGTCGCAAGGAGATTTCCGCCCCATCCGATAAAAAATGCCGCAAAGAGACAGATCCGAATCGAAAGACCGGGCCATCCTCCGACCTGTAACAAGGACCCCATGGATCCAATCACGAGTTCCAATGCCAGCATCGCCAACCCCATGGTCGGACGCTTGAAACTGATCAACGCAACGACCCCCGTCAGAAGGATTGTGGCGATTGAATTCGCACTGTTATGGAAAATGGTTGCAGCTGAAATCGCTTCCATCGCAAGAATAGCGAGAAGCCAAAGTAGGATCGTCCGTCGTCCGTCGTCCGTCGTCCGTCGTTTCTGATCTTCGACATCAGTCGCCCCCGGAGACGTCTCACGATGAAGGACGCGGCGGCTTCCGGCTCCAGCGAATCCCAAACGTTCTGCGAGCCAGGCGAGTGCAAGTGAAATCGGGCTCAGACATCGTATTACGATCCATGGTGCAGTCCCCCACCATTTTTTCGCATATGCGGAGAGGCTCGCGTTAAGAATTTTCTGTTTCTTGACGGCGAACACTTGAGCGAACGAATGTCCGCCGCCATGAATCACGCTGACTGATGGAATATACACAACGTCCCATCCAGCCCGTTTTGCCGTTACGCAGTAATCAACCTCCTCGTACCATGCAAAGTAACGTTCATCCAAGCCGCCAATCTGCGCAATAAGCTCACGTCGAATTAAGAAACAGGCACCCATCACCTGATCAACAACCGCCTCCTGATCCAACGAGAGATCGGACGCGAAATAGCGCTTGAATCCTGGCAGACCGGGAAAGAAATTATGAAGTTTTAAGAGAATCCCAACCTGATCCCAAAATTGAGGAAAACGTCGGATACTCGTCTGAACGCTTCCATCTTCATTCAGTAATTTTGGACCAATGATCCCTGCGCGCGGATGCGCATCTGCCGCATGGACAAGCGACGTGAGCGATTGAGATGGACAGACGGTGTCTGGATTCAATAAGAGATCATACCGTGCCTCCGAACCAGCGAGGCCCTGATTGCATGCCGCGGCAAACCCTCGATTCTCAGTATTCTGAATCAATCGCAATCCGCTCATCCCCCACACGCGCTGCTCCACCCCTGACACGGTTCCATCGCTCGACGCATTGTCCACGACCGTCACCTCCCAACTCAACCCTAAGCATGCCGCAGGTAGCGACGACAATAATCGCTCGATGGTTGAGCGATTATTGTAGGTGACGATAATAATTCGAAGATCCATGCGTTATCCTGCGATCCGATGTTTCTTTTTTATGATCTTTTCCCACTCCCGATACCGTAACAGCTCCCTCGGCGTCCACCCCATAATCGGCCAGGGCAAACGATGAACGATTGAGGGCATCCAGCGACTCATTGTTGATTTTGCCATGTTGATCGTGAAAAGTTCTTCTGAAATCCAGACCCCTTTTCCACCGCGTTCAGCGATCGTCAACCAGAGGTCCCAATCTTGGAACTTTTTGAGCGATTCGTCAAAGCCTGGAAATGCGGCGCGGCGCATCAATGCCGTTGTATGAATATACGGCGCTGTCCGCAACGCATTCAGATCAAACGGCCGACTTCGAAACAACTTCCACCCAAATCGATGAGCCGGATACGTAAATGCGGCTTCTGGATGTCGATCCAATTCAATCATCATTCGATCAATTGCATGCGGACGAAGCACCTCGTCTGAATCCACAAACAAAAGATATTCCCCCGTCGCTATTTTCGCGCCCACATTCCGCGCCGCCGCCGCCCCACGGCGTTCAACCTGAGAGACAACCGTGAGTGGAAACGAAACATGGAGCACGGCGAGCTGCGCCGCCGTGTCATCCGTTGACGCATCGTCGACCACAATCACGTTAAATGGACGATAGGATTGCTCATCAAGTGATTTCAGACACAAAATCAACTCCGGACCATTATTCCACGAAGGAACAATGATGCTCACGAGTGGCCGCGTCGTTGATACCCGATTCATATGAACAGAACCTCATCCTACGCAATCAAACGATGATACGCAATTAATCATTCACTTCTGATGTATCCGCATTTCCCCACTCGCAAGGACGGCAATCAATTGGCTCCAGCGCGTCTCCCATCGAAAATCGCGAAGGGCCCGCATCCGTCCGGCATCACCAAGTCGTTTCCGAAGATCCGCATCTCCCAGGACGCGCAACAACGTCCGAGCAAGTTCACGCGTATCCGTCGGGTCAATGAGCAAGCCTGTCTCGCCATCCACCACTGCTTCCGAAACACCTCCGGTCTTTCCCGCGATGACTGGTAATCCAGCTGACGCTGCCTCGATAAAGACGATGCCAAACCCCTCCACATCCGTCGAAGACTCTCGCGCGGGAAGGCAGAAGACGTCCGACGCTGCGTACCATTCCGCAGCACACGCATCAGACGCATCGGTAAAGAAATCAATGCGATGCGGAGACCCCTGTGCGGCCGATTGCAATAACTTTAACTCCGGTCCATCTCCGATCACGACCAATCGCACCTGATCCGCCGTCGGCAACATACCAACCGCAGAAATCAGATGGTCAATCCCCTTTCGTTCAACCAGTCGTGCAACAGATAAAATCACATGTTCCTCTGAACCAACCCCAAGACGTGTCCGTGCTGTGCCACGGTCAGGGAGATCAGTCCGAACCCCGCCAGGATAAACAATTCCAGGAACAATTCCGGAAATTCTTGTCACGACATCTGATGTCGAATGACTATTCGCGATCACGCGCGTCGCTCCACGAAGAATCCATCGCGCAAGGCTACGCTTCCAAGATGACCGCTCCGCAAGACGAACGTCCATCCCGTGGCAAATCACCACATACGGGGCACCCCCAAACATCCGCGCAATGCGAGCAGCCGTCCCCACCGGGAGGATCTGACTGACCACAAGCGTACAAGGATCTGCCCCCAACTCCCGACAGACCCTCACCATCGGCCACCAACGGGGCCAGACGGACCAAAACAGATGCTTCCGTTCAACCTGATCCCCAGTCGCGCGCAGCTCTTCGGGAACGATCACGCGCATCTGACCACTCGATCCTTCAACCAGTGCTGAGAGATAACGAGCGACCCCACCACGCTGTGGCGGGTAATCCGTCGTCAGGAGAACAAATGGCGCGTGATCACGCATGAAGCTGTTCATCTTCAGGATCTTCTGAGCGGCCCACTTTCCGCTTCAGCCATCCAAGTCCGGATTTCAAATCCTCAACCGTTAATAAACGCGTTACCAACAACCCAACCACACCAATTGCCGCGCCAAACAAGACATCAAAGACGAATGGCATGGCAGCACCAAGCGTTCGAATCGCAATCCATTCAATCCCACCCACCAAGCACGTTCGGATAAATAACCAGGCCATCCAGCCCGCCGACGGAAGATCGTGCCGAGCGAAAAACAGACCAACAATCATCAGGCAAGTGAAGCTCCCGACACCTGAAATAGCTGCTCCAACCGGCCCAAATACCGGCACAAGTAAGATGTTCAGCACCGCATTAATCACCATCGCCACCCCCATCGTCATCGTTTTAATATGCGCACGATGCGACGCATTCAATAACGAGCCGACCGGAAAATCAAAAAAGATCGGAATCAACACCCACGCCAAAATCGACAGTGCAGGAATCGATCCTAAAAAGGCGCTTCCGTAAAACATCGGAATAAATCGAGGCGCGATGGCAGAGATTCCCGCCGCAAGCGGAGCGACGATGATCGCCATCAACCGCAACGCGCCCGCAAACACATCCGTCAACGTTTTCCGGTCCCCTTTTGCATACACATTGCTCATTGCCGGATAGAGCGCGGCAACGAATACCAAGGGGAAGAATTGAAATGCGTAGGTCACTTTATACGCCACCGCATATGTTCCGACCGCCGCCGTTCCGTGAAACGCCTCAATCACCATCGTATCCAAGTACGAATAAATTTTTACGAAGATGCCAGCCAGCGCAAAGGGAACGGCTTGCCGAATGACCATACGGACATCTTCCCGCGACGCTGCGAGTTGCGACGTTTCATTCCGATCCACTTGCCACTTTGACCATCCGACATTCCATGCGCTTGCTACACACAGCGCGGCCGCCAGTCCTGGCGCTCCCCACCCCAAAAATGCGGCAGAAATCGCCACAACGGTCGATAACACCTGACCGATAAACATGCCGATCGCTTCAAAGGAAAGTCGTTGCTTCCCTCGCAACGCGCCATAGAACGCGAGATGAATCGAATCAAGCGACATCACGACGATCATGATAAAGAGCGTCTGCCAAACCGTTACACTCACATCGCGGATGCCCGCATAGACCAATGCGCTCACAATCGCAATCGGAATCAAGATTGTCTTCAGTCGGACGACCGCACTCAAATATCTCCGGCCCCGATCAACATCCGCGGCCATGGCCCGAATGACCACCGGGGTCAGCCCCAAATCTGCAAAGATAACAAATGTCGATGTGATCGCCACCGCAAAAAAATACTGCCCCGTCACTTCTGCGCCTACGATTCGTGCAGCGGCTGTAAAGGCGACAAACGCCAAAAATTTCTGCGCGGTCGTGGCCATCAACAGCCAGGATGCATTTTTCGCGATCGTTTTTCCTGTTGTCATGTCACAGAATCATAGCGGGTACGTTGAATGACGTCCAAATCTACAGGAACCACCGAGATCAAAAACGAGATCGCATATGCGATCTCGTTTCGAATATCTTGTTGATTACCGTTTCGACCACTGCTTGGCACGACGGGCGCCGCGAAGTCCGAACTTTTTCCGTTCCTTGACGCGTGCATCGCGTGACAAAAATCCAAGTTTCTTCAATGCTTTTCGGAATGTTGGGTTCAACTGGATGAGCGCTCGAGATGTTCCGAGACGAACGGCTTCCGCCTGGCCTCGAAGTCCGCCGCCCTGAACCTTCGCGCTCACATCCACCGCATCATCCTGACCAACCGCCTTCAATGGTGATTGAACGATTTCCCGAAGTTCGTAGGTTGTAAAATAGGATGTTGCCGGACGGCCATTCACCGTCATCGCACCCTTCCCGTTCTTAATAATCCGGATCCGAGCAATCGCTTCCTTTCGGCGGCCAATCGCGCTCAGATACGATCCTTTCTTCATGTCCGCCATCTTCGGCGCCTCTTCCACCGTTTCGTCCGCCTTCACAGCAGCCTTCTTCGCCGCTGGCGCTTTCTTTTCGGCTTTTGGAGCCACCTTCTTTGCAGCAGGCGTTTTCTTTTCGGCTTTTGAATCAGCCTTCTTTTCTTCAGTCTTTGTAGGCATAGCGGCTAGGCGGTCACAGTCAAACGCTTTAAGCGTGCAGTCAAATGCGTATTCTTCGGGAGCATGTACTTCACCGCGTGCGCGATAATCACATCCGGGCGTTCCTCGCGAAGCTTCTTTACTGAGACGCGCTTGATTCCGCCTGGACGGTTGGAGGAGTGGAAGTGGACTTTTTCATCCCACTTCTTTCCCGTGAACTCCGCTTTCGAGGCGTTCAAGATCTTGACGCAGTCTCCGCCGTCGAGGTGATGCTCGAACGTCGCCTTGTGTTTTCCCATGAGGATGTGAGCCGCCTGTGTAGCCACGCGACCAACCACCTTTCCGGCAGCATCAATGACGAGCGTTTTGCGCTCAACCTTCGGCATTCCTTTCTGTTTCTTCCACGGCATATATTTACTTCACGAGTTGAATCTGTGCGATTTCAGCCCCATCGCCCTTTCGCGTCCCAAGCTTGATGATGCGCGTATATCCGCCGGCGCGCTTCGCATAGCGAGGTCCGAGTTCTTCAAGCACCTTGTTCACGGCAGATTCGACCAACAAGTACTCCGCGAGTTTCCGTCGGGAGGCAAGCGTCTTCACTTTTCCGCGCGTAATCAATCGCTCCACAAGCGGACGAATCACTTTCGCTTTTGCGAGCGTTGTGTTTGCGTGCTCGTACAGGATGACGGACGTCGCGAGTCCGCGTAAGAGAGCTTTGCGTGGACCGGCTGCGCGGTCGAGCGTTTTATCTTTCCTTCGATGTCTCATACATTTTCATCATTATCCTCCGTTTTTTCAGATCCCCCCTCATCAACCGTCACTAAGAGATTGAAGTGGTCTAACAGGATTTTTACAGACTGATCGACAGCATCTTTCGGGTCAACCGTGCCATCTGTTTCAATACGCAAGACGAGCTTATCGAAGTCCGTCTTTTCACCGACACGTGTCGCTTCAACCTTATACGAAACATTCAACACCGGGCTGTACAGCGCGTCGATTGCGATATTTCCGAGTTCAAGCTTTTCCTTCACGCGATCTTCTGTCGTGCGATATCCGCGACCCGGACCGATCGTCACCTCCATTTCGAGCGTGGCCTTCTTATCCGTCAGCGTACAAATCTGCTGTGTCGGATTCATGATTTCAACCTGGGAATCCTTTTCAAAATCAGCCGCCGTGATCGTCTTTTCACCGGACGCCTTCAAGAACAGCTTCACCGGTTCATCGGAAAACAGCTTCATCCGAATGGACTTCAAGTTCAAAATGACTTCAACGACATCTTCCTTCACATCCTCGATCGTCGAGAATTCGTGATCGACTCCCTTGATCTTCACCGCTGTGATGGCGGCGCCTGGAAGTGACGACAGAAGCACGCGGCGAAGCGCATTTCCAATCGTGGTTCCATACCCAGGAGAACACGGCTCAACCGTAAACACGCCCTCATTTGGACGTTCACCGCGCTCATAGCGGATTTTTGATGGTAGAAGAAGTGACTCCATAGCGTAAGAAATAATGAACGATTAGCGAGAATAGAATTCGACAATCGGCTTGACGTCGAATGGTTGATTTTTCAGCTCGTCGTCCGTTGGAGCTCCGGTGACGCGCACCGACAATTCTGTTGGATCAACCGTCAGCCAGGATGGCATCTGGTGATTCTTCAACTGTTCTGCAAGCTCCTTCCACGGCCCCTTTGATTTCTTCGTCTGTCGAACCGTAATGAGATCCCCTGCCTTCACACGGTATGACGGGATATTCACTTTAACGCCGTTCACATCAAACATCGCGTGCCCCACAAACTGACGGGCCATGGCGCGTGTTTTTGCAAATCCTGAACGGAAGATAACGTTATCGAGACGCGATTCGAGCAACTTCATGAACAAGGCACCCGTATCACCCTTTCGGCGCGCTGCTTCTTCGAAGAGATTTCGGAATTGCTTTTCCATCATGCCGTAGATTCTGCGGCACTTCTGCTTTTCGCGAAGCTGCTTTCCGTAGTCCGTCTGACGTGTGCGGCTGGATGGACCATGAACACCCGGAGCGTATGGACGCTTCGCGAGAATGCGGCTGATCTTGTCGCGGCCATCGAGGTTAACCCCCTCGCGACGAGACATTTTTGCAGTAATTTTCATCTTCATACCTTTTTTAGACGCGGCGCTGTCGCTTTGGACGACATCCGTTATGAGGGATCGGGGTCACATCCTTAATTGACGTCACGTTCAGTCCCTGGGCGTTCAACGCACGAACGGCACTTTCACGACCCTGACCGACTCCGCGAACGAAGACGCTCACATCCTTCAATCCATGTTCGATCGCCTTTTCAGCCGCATCCTTCACGATCACGGACGCTGCATATGGCGTCGCCTTCTTCGGACCTCGGAATCCGCAATGACCTGCACTTGACCAAGAAAGCACGTTTCCGTCTGTATCGGTGATGGTGACGATCGTGTTGTTAAACGTCGCCTGAACATACACCATCCCGGTCGAGACCTGGCGCTTCGCCTTCTTCTTTCGCGTTTTCGCCGGTTGGGCGGGCGCTTTTTCTTTCTTGTCCTGTTCGCTCATAGCATGATCATCACAATAAAATACTCATTCTCAAGTTTACGTCTTTTCAAGCTTACGCTTTCCAGATCCCATGGTCCGACGCACATTGCCTCGAATCGTCCGGTTGTTCGTCTTTGTCCGCTGACCACGCACCGGCAACTTCTTCATGTGGCGAATCCCTCGGTAGGACGAAATTTCCTTCAGACGCTTGATGTTCCCGAGCACTTCACGACGAAGATCGCCTTCAACGCGATGACCCTTTTCAACGATCTCGCGAAGCTGATCCGTCTGCGCTTCAGACAAATCCTTCACGCGGACGTCCGGGGCAATCCCGATCGAGGCGATAATCTTCTCGGCGGTCGGACGACCAATGCCGTAAATAGAAGTCAGCGCAATATCAATGCGCTTCTGTGCTGGGAGCGTTACTCCTGCAATACGTGCCATAGTGTAAGGGGACCAATCAGCCTGAATCGTTTTTAGAAAGGCTTCAGATTGGAGGTTGATGATCCGAACAGCGTTGAATCACCTACCACCGTACTCAAGCCAGGACAGTTAGCCCTGCCGCTGCTTGTGACGTGGGTTCTTTGCGCAAACGACAATGACCCGGTTCTTCCGCCGGATGACTTGGCAATCGCGACACATGCGCTTAACAGAGGCTCGGACTTTCATGGGGTTCTGTGGATAAATTTCAACAGCGGACTAGAATCTATAGATAATGCGACCTTTTGTCAAATCGTAGGGACTGATCTCGATCTGGACCTCATCTCCCGGGGTCAGCCGAATACGATGTTTTCGCAATTTTCCTGATAAATAACACAAAATATCCTGTCCATTCTCGAGCCTGACCCGAAACATCGTTGCTGGGAGATTCTCCTCAACGATCCCTTTGACAACTAAAAATTCCTTCGTCGAAGGTGTCTCGGCGCTCATACGATGGTTCCTATTCGCTTATTTTCGCTCATTAAGTGGGAAGATCTTAGCAGGCTTGAGTAGGAACGGTCAATGACCAACCCCAATAATCGCCTTAATTCTACGAATCCCGGCGCTCGACGCCTCCTCTTTTTGGATCTTGAACCCACCCAGTTCCCCCAGATGTTCGACATGTGGACCCCCGCAAATCTCTTTACTAAACACCCCTGTTTGATCATTTCCAACGGTATACACATTCACGCGATCTCCGTACTTCTGTTCAAAGAATCCAAGCGCACCGGATTCCTTCGCTTCAGACGGGCTCATGACTTCCATCGTCACCGGAAAATCCTTCTGAATCGCACCATTGACCAGCCGTTCCACCTCAGCGATCTCTTCTGCAGTCATCTTGGAAGGATGCGAAAAATCAAATCGAAGCCGCTCTGCGGTGATATTTGAGCCTTTCTGCTGGACGTGATCACCAAGGACCTTTCGCAACGCCGCGTGCAAGAGGTGTGTTGCCGTATGGAGACGCGTCGTCTCCGCTGAGTGATCCTGGAGCCCACCCTTAAACATTCCGGCACTCGCGGTCCGGGACAACTCCTGGTGTTTCTCGAACTCGGCCATAAATGCCTCGTGATCCACCGAGCCTCCCCGTTCTCGCACGATTTCTTCCGTAAGTTCGAGTGGAAATCCATACGTCGAATACAACATGAACGCCTGTTCGCTCGTCATTACGCCCTTCTCGAGGATCCGTTCCAGCTCCTTCATCCCATTTGCGACGGTCTTGCTGAACTTTTCTTCTTCTTTCACGAGTTCCGCGATGATTTCTGATCGTTTTGTTTCGAGTTCGCGGTATTGAACGCCAAATTCGCCGATCACGACATTTGCGATTTTGTCGCAGAACGACTCCGTGATCCCAATCCGGCGACCTTCTCGAATGGCGCGGCGAATAAGTCGACGAATAATATACCCTTGCTGGACATTCGATGGAATGATCCCATCCCCAATCGCAAAGGTCGCCGAACGGACGTGATCTGCGATAATCCGCATGGATCGATCAACCGCCTCTTCCTTCCCGTATTGCTTATCACAGAGGGACTCAATTTCGCGGAAAATTACCTGAAAAACATCCAGATCATAGACCGTTGTAAATCCGTTCAGGACCGCAGCCGTTCGCTCGAGTCCCATTCCGGTATCGACATTCTTCTTCGGCAAGACCTCAAGCGACCCCCCTTCTTCAACGCGGTTAAATTGCATGAAGACGTTATTCCAGATCTCAACGAACCGACCGCAATCACAATTCGGATGACAGACCGCGCCAAACGCCGGACTATGCGGGAGACCGGTATCATAAAAGATTTCCGTATCTGGCCCGCATAGCCCTTTTGCTGTTGCTCCCGGCCACCAATTCTTTGATTTCGGATAGAGGTAGATGCGCGCGCCATCGACCTCCGCTGGCTCATCTTTTTCAGCGACGCCAATTTCAGCCGCTATCCCCTTCACTTCGTATTGTGCCTGCCAAATGCCAATCGACGTTTCATCGCGCGGTGCATCTGCATCTCCTTCAAAAACAGTCACATAAATCTTCTTCGGATCAATACCAAGCCACCGATCACTTGTTAAAAACTCAAATGACCAGGCAATCGACTCTTCTTTAAAATAGTCGCCAAGCGACCAGTTTCCGAGCATCTCGAAAAACGTCAGGTGCCGATTATCCCCGACTTCATCAATATCACCGGTCCGCAAACACTTTTGCGCATCTGCCAGGCGCGTTCCCATTGGATGGATTTCGCCTTTGAGATAGGGCACCAGTGGCTGCATCCCCGCGGTATTAAACAGCACGCTCGGATCATTTTCAGGAAGGAGTGGCGCCGACGGGATAATGGCGTGCCCTTTTTCCTTAAAGAAATCGAGAAATTTCTGACGGAGTTCATGGATAGTCATAAGGGGTGCGTAGTGCGTAGTGCGTAGTGCGTAGTGCGTAGCATTGAGCATACGCGAGGACCGGATGCGGATCAAGCAGTGGGGGTCGCATTCTGTTCGACGGCATCCGCCTCCAATCCGCCCGGTGCCGCATTTCCATTCTTTTGTGTCAGTACACGATAGAGCACCTCCGCTTGATTTGCGTAGACATTCAGCAATCCGACATCAACTGCTTCTTGCTCGGAAGAAACAGGGAGCAGAAGAAATGCTTTCTCCTTCATATCGCGACGCGAAGAAGGAACGACCAGGACCCGTGTTCCGCCCTCTTCTGCATCAATGACGGCGTGGGTGATCCCTTCCTCGTGAATCGTGCGTAAATCACGATTCGAGACACGAACAAACTGATCACTGTCAACCAAGAACTCCTTCAGCGTTCGCATCCGATCAAGCGAGACAATCCGAATCACGCCGTATTCCGCACGCGCAATGGCCGCCGCACTTGCGGCAAGCGATTGAAAAATCCCCTTGCTCAATCGATCCCCTTCGACCAGGTGGATCGCGGTTTCATTCGCCAGATCTTTTAGCGCCTCAACCCGCCGATTCACCGCGCCGATATACTCATACGATGAAACAAGCTCTTTCTTGACGCGATCCCGATCACCAATCGCCTCATCGCGTTCACGGTCTTTCCGCTCCATGGCGTGTTCGTAAATCGTAAACGTACCGAGTCCGGCAAGTCCAAAACAAAAAATTAAAATCTCTTCGAGACGCTCTTCTGAAAATCCGAGAAACGGATGCCTGACAAATTGCGGGGACAGGATCGCAAGGATAAAAAAGGCCAGATACAGGAGAGAAATCCACTCAAGTCGCGGAGGTCGAACCATATGCGTGCCTCAGCTTATCGGAATTCAGCAGGATCGTAAAGCGAACGAATCATGAGATAATCAAACCGCCGCCCAAACATTCTTCGTTCTGATAAAACACCGCAGACTGCCCTGGCGCTACGGCAAACACTGGCGTCTGAAATGTCGCCTGATATGTCTGCCGCTTTCCCGCTTTGAGTGAAACCGGCACATCGGCTTGGCGATATCGCACCGCAACCGAGAGATGACGATCCGTCACTGGTGCCGTACTAATCCAATGGACATCCGAGATCGTGGCAGACGTCGTGTACAGCATCGGATGATCATGTCCGGGCACGGCGACCAAACAACCGGAATCAATCTCTTTCGCGGCGGCATACCATGGACCGCCGCCGATCGTGACGCGAAAACCGTGTCGCTGACCAATCGTCACCCCATCCAACCCGTCATGACTCCCGATCACCGTCCCATTCGGATCCACGACATTTCCGGGCTTTGATGGAATGCGCGTCCGTAAAAACGCGGTCATCGGCTGTTTTCCGATAAAACAGATCCCCATACTCTCCGCCTTCTCTGCGGTCGAGAGTCCGAGCTGCTTCGCGATCCGACGAACTTCTGTCTTCTTCAGATCTCCGATCGGAAACAGCGTCTTTTGGAGTGCCGCCTGAGACACGCGGTGCAAAAAATAGGACTGATCTTTTTCAGGATCACGTCCGCGCAATAAATGCGCGACCCCCTCTTTTCCGTGACGCACACGCGCATAATGACCGGTTGCGATATGTGTTGCTCCAAGCTCGTTTGCTGCTGAAAAGAAGGCGCCAAACTTAATGACTTCATTACAGAGCACATCAGGATTCGGCGTCGACCCTTTTGCGTATGCGCGAAACATCGGCGCAATGACACGCTCGCGATACAGATCCTCAAAATCAAAGGTGACAAGCGGAATATCAAGCATCGCGGCCACACGCATTGCGTCACGCCGCTCACCGCGCCATGCGCACTCCCCGCTCCAGCGATCCTTGGAATCCGACCAGTTCTTAATAAACGCGCCAATGACCTGGTACCCCTTTTTCACAAGCAAGGCCGCGCTGACACTTGAGTCAACGCCACCGCTCATTCCAAGAAGCACTGTTTTTTTCATAGTGGGATCGAATCGACTCGCTCATGCGACACCCAGATTCGGATCGCATCTCCGCCCCGATTCACTTCCTTACCGACGTTCCTATTTCTTTGCAAGCATGCCGCCAACCGCGTCCGCCTGAATATATGCGCGCGTCACGGCATCAAGATACCCATATCCCGTTTTTGCCCCGTGCGGCGTGAGAATCTCTGCTCGATGTGCCTCCTGATACTTCGCCAAGGCGATGCGTGTCATTTCACCAAACAGCGACGTCTCTTTTCCTGGCGAACCCGGACCGCTCTTTGCGATGACGGCCTCATGGGTATTTAAGAATTTCTGCAATGCCGTCACATCTGCGCCGCGATCCCCCACTCCAAGATCCCTCGCGAGCGTCGGTGCGGATCCCGCTGACGCCGTCCAGTCATAGGCACTCCAGGCCCAATTTGCAAGCTGATGCGCGGCCGTCATTGATTCAAGCCGAGATGGTGCGCCGAACACAACGACTGTTACTGTTTTTGACGGATCACCCTTCGGTGAAATCCGCGTCGCAAAATTATACATCGACTCTTCGATATACCCCGTTTTCCCGGCATGTACGGTGACATCCGGCGCAGTAAAAAGAAGTTCGTTCGTATTCTTAATGGTTTTTGCGAGCTTCGGCTTCTTCACGACGAATGAGTAGGTCGGCGACGTCATCGCACGCGAAATTTCTGGATCCTTTGAATCGGCGTTAATGAGCGTTGCGATATCACGCGCAGAAATTAAATTTTTTGCATCCATTCCGCTCGGTTCGACATACGACGCTTGTGCAAGACCTAGCGTCTTCGCCGTCGCATTCATTCGAGCGATAAAGGCCGGCATCCCCTTCCCGTCAAACATCCGCGCCATCGCCATCGCGGCATTATTCGCTGATCCGATGATCGCCGAATACAGTACGTCACGCAGCGTCATGACACTCCCACTGCTCACGCGCAATCGCCCGCCGCCCACTTCATCGCTTTTCAAAATACTCCCATTCGCCTCCCAGTTCGTCGGCGTTGATGTAAACACCCGAGCGGTCATGAGCTTCGTTAAGCTCGCCCCAGAGTGAATCGACGTCGCGTTGCGTTCATAGAGCGTTACGCCGGAGGCGTCATCAATCACCAGCAACGATTCAAATGACGCGGGAACAATCGGCAACGACGGAGGATTTTCAATCTTTTTTGGAATCGGTGACGCCGCACGCGTGGCGGACGCAAAACACAGTCCGACGCTAATGAGCACAATCAGGACGAGACTAGAGGAGAACCATGATCGCCGCCGCAAGGACGAGCCGATAGACCACGAAGACCGTGAACGGGCGACGCGCAACATATGATTGAAGGAATTTAATGGCGAACAATCCACTGATAAACGAAGCAATGAGTCCCGCAGTCAACATTGAAGACGAAAGAGATCCCATGCCATGTCGAAGAATCGTCAACACGCCAAACGCTCCGGCAGCGGCGATGGTCGGGATACTCACAAAAAACGAAAATTGAACGGCTGTTTCACGATCCAACCCGTTCGCAAGACCAGTCGTCATCGTAATGCCGGATCGGGACACGCCTGGAAACAGTGCGATCGCCTGAGATATTCCGATCCAGAACGAACGACGCCACCCGACCTGATCCACGCGCGGAATTTTCAGTGCCGCCCTTGATGCGGCACGACGATCAACGATCCATAAGATGATTCCCCAAAACGCGAGCTGAAACGCGATAAACCCCGATCCGCGAAAGTGATCCTCAATCCAATTTCCGCCAATCCCACCAATGAGAAGCGCTGGAATACAGGCGAGAAGGATCTGGCCCACGAAAATCCGAGCTGGACGTGACTTTCGGGTCACCGCATCACGATACAGCTGAATCAATTGAACGCGATACATCCATAAGAGCGCGGCGAGCGTTCCAAAATGAACGATCACATCAAATGAGGGTCCAGGATCCTGCCAACCGAAAAAGCGCGGGAACAGAATGAGGTGCCCGGTTGAACTCACGGGAAAAAATTCTGTGGCGCCCTGGACAATCCCGAGCACGATCCCTTGAAGCACTGAAGTAAGCATGTCGTATTAATCAATGAATTCAATCGTCGCTGTCATGCCAAGCGTCACACACGATAACCGCTTTTGCAAATCTCAAACAGCTATCGCGATCAAGACACGAACAGATTCTTTTCAGGTCACAGACTGCAAACGGTCCCGCAACCAATTCGCTAAGTCGCCCATGAGCGCCGCGTCCCCCTCAATCATCCGTGTGCCGTGACCCGCATTCTTCAGACGCTTCGTTTCTTTCACGTCAACAGCGAGCCAAGATGAAATCTGCTCTGCCGCATGGACACTTTCATCATCATCCTCGCGAGAGACAACTTGATACACCGCTTGATGCGGGTTTACCTCTTCTGTAATCCCCTCCACATCAATCCCGTGATAACTCAGCCCCGGACTTAGCAGGAGCGCCGCCGGAACCTGTGGCTCTTCCGCGAGAAAACGAAGTGCGAGATTCGCCCCGATGGAAGCCCCACACACAGCAATCTGATCCCGTTCAATGCCGCGAGCGATAATCCACGCATACGCCGCACGGAGATCTTCCATGCTTGAGACATTCTCCGCATCCGTGAATTTCCGATAATCAAGCATCTGCCCGGTCGTCGTTCGGATCGATTCTCCATGACCCCGGAGGTCAATGGCGAGCGATGCCAGACCACGTTTCGCGAGCACGTCCTGAAACAACGCCCAGGACTCTTTTGTTGCCGGATACATGTGCACGAGAATAACGGCGCCAAGCGTCGTCGTAGCCGTCGTCCAGTTCGCGACGATGGAGACATGGTCCGACGTGTTAAATGTGACTTTCTGAGACATAGTGATTTGAGGTCATCGCGATCTAAAGAGATGTCGAGTTAAAACTTGATCCGCTCACCCGGTCGAACCGCATGCGGAGACGAGAGTGTCGCCCCCTGAGCCTTCGCTGGAGTCGTCTTAAATGCAATCTTCGGAACATCCCCGATCGTTCCACGATCGTCCCCTCCTGGCTCAAATTCAGACCGTTCTGATGGCGGGGCGGCAGGAATCGACGGATTCTGTGGCCGCGGCGGTTCCGTTCGAGCAACGGGGGCCGACGGGGGTCGTCCTTCAGGTGTCGGCGGATGCGACTCGGATCGAATCGGTGGCCGCGTTCCCGAAGACGGCACCCTTGGCGGAACCGGAGGTCGCCGTTGATCATCACGCTCTTTTGGCGTCGTCTGACGGTTCGATTCAGGCGGCCGAGGTGGTCGATCATCTCGTGGCCGAGGCGGAAGTGGCCGCGATCCATCCATATGATCCCGATCCGATGTCTGAGTGATACGTGGCCGACGATCACCGAATGACGGGCGTCCATCGCGGCTCCGTTGCTGTCGACGACTTCCGGATTCGCCCGATTCTGTGCGACGCTCTTCTCCGTGTCGATGTTCCGATGGAGGCGGCGTCGGACGCGGTGGTTGACGATCTGCCGCCGGAGGCACCACGGATTGCTTCCTGGTATCCACCGGTGCCCCACGCCGATCCGCGATCGCATCAAGCAGCTCCGATCGTTCTTCATCTCCATCCTCATCCGCGACCACGTCCGAATACATACTCGAATTTGTCACAATGATCCGTGGTCGATTCGGTTCAGGCGTTTTCTGCTTGCTCGCCGTTCGGATCGCCCGACCCTCTTCAACATCCCGCATCGCTTCTTCAAGACCTTCGCGCGGTTCAGACGGAACTTCTTCGAGCGTCATCCCCTCCGGTGCCTCGCCAGTGACCGCGGCCTTCATCACCTTTCCTTTCACCTTTTTCTCATCCCGAATTAACGGCAGACATTCAGAGCAGTACATGGGACGCGTCGGATCCAGCTGAATCGGCATTTCCCATACTTTTCCGCATCGCGAACAGGTATGCTTGAACTTCGGCTTATCTTTCTTCTGCCCTTGAGACGGCGCTTTCACGATTGACGCGAGACGTTCCGCAGAAAAACGTAAAAATTCACCGCGTTGCACCGGAGCCTCTCCCGCTGCTTCCGAGGCGGCATCATCCGCCTCCTGTTCTTCTGCCGTCTTGAGACTCGGATAGGAAAAACCGGAAGGCGGTTCAATCGTCGTCACGGGGCCGGACGCCTCCACATGCGTATCAACCGGCTGATCAACACCTGACTCCATTCCGCTCCACTTCAAGACCTTCTTTTCAATAACATCGCGTTGTTCCGCATACCGTTCGCGCGTCACACTGATCACTTTTTCCTGACTATCGGTAATACTCGAAATCGGCGGGAGCGTGGTTGCGGAAAAAGGCTCTGTGGCCACGCCGTCCACCATCAACTTCAGATAGATGTGATACTTCGGAAGATTCGTCAGATCCTCGGGAGTAAATGTCGGCGCAAATTCCGTTTCCAAAAACTGGGCGTCCGGAGAACCGACGCGGAACATAATCATCGTTCCGATGTTCCCGAACACCGCGTCACGCACCGTTTCATCGAGCTGTTCGATATATTGGTGCGCAAGGATCAGTGCCAACCGGTATTTTCGCGCTTCTGAAAGGATGCTTGCAAAACTCGGGTTCGCGAAGTTCTGAAACTCGTCCACATACATGAAGAAATCTTTTCGTTCATGCTCCGGTGTATCTACGCGTTCCATGGCGGCCAACTGCATCTTCGTGATGAGCATCCCTCCCAACAGACGCATGTTATCTTCTCCGATCCGCCCCTTTGAAAGGTTTACGATAAAGATCTTCTGCTCATCCATGATCCGTCTCGGAACAATGGTTGATTTGACCTGCGCAACGATATTTCGAATGATGGACGCGGAAAGAAACTGTCCGACCTTGTTTTGCACCGGCGCAATCGCTTCCGTCGCGTACTTTTCAGACCAAGATGAAAATTCAGCTACCCAGAACGTTTTCACGATCGGATCCCGAATATTCTCGATGACGCGCTGACGGTAATCCTTATCAACGAGGAGACGGTTGATCCCAAGGAGTGTTGCGCCCGGAAAATCAAGCAGGGCCAACACACAGTTCAACAAGATATACTCCATGCGCGGACTCCATACGTCCGGCCAAATCTTTTTAAATACCCCCATGAGTCCAGAGCCGACGAGGTGCTTCTGCCCTTCATCAATCGTCTCAAGGATATTAAACCCCATCGGGTAATCCACATCCGCCGGGTTGAAATAGACAACATCGTTAATTCTCCAACTCGGGATAAAATTGATCAGCCGTTCCGCCGTGTCGCCGTGCGGATCAACATACGCGCATCCGTGCCCTGCATAGACATCGGACAAGAACATGTTCTCAAGCAAGACCGTCTTTCCCATACCGGTCTTTCCGAGAATATAGACATGACGGCGACGGTCATCGAGGCGAATACCAAAACGACGCTGTTGGTTCCGAAAATTCGTTTGCGCAAACAGCGTAACAGGATTTGAATCGACTTCAGTATTTGGCATGTAGAGGGAAGGGACTGGAAGAACAAAGTACGCACCGGGATTCGCCGTGCAAATCCCCTGTTCCCCGCCTGAGGCGGGTGCGCCAGTGGCGCGTTATTTTCATTTTTAATATTCCGATCGCTGTTGTCATCCAGGATTTCCGACCAACTCGTTCAGTGTGATGGCGATAACGTACCGTGCCGTCATCGATCACGCAAACGGAACGTTGCTTGGCGGTTCCACCTTCTTCGTTTCCGTCTTCTTCACCTGTGGCGCCTTCACATTGAGCAGGACCGGGAGGTGCCAGAGCGTTGCCAGTTCGTCCGTTGCGAGATGAAACGAATCCAATCCGCGCCAGTTCGACCGTGTCTGATACGCGAGGACGATTCGATTTTTTCGCGTATTGTTTCGACGCGCCTTAAAAAAGACGAGCGTACTCGAAATCCCCACGCGCTTGCTCTCAGGTTTCAACGCCTGCATGTCGTTCGTATTAAACTGCTTGATTGCGCCAAGGAATGACCCTGCAATTTTCGGTTTTGAGAAGACTTCTTTTTTCGCGATATACACGAACCGAATTTTACAAAGATACTGAATCTTCGCCATCTTGTTCTCGATCGCCTCGATCACTTTTCGTTCACCCGGCGTCGTCAACATCATTTTGGCGCTAAACGGATCCTTTTCTTTCTTTGGAGCCTCGCTGGGACCGGTAATAATGCTCGCAGCGCTCGATAAGATACTGACGGGTGCCTTCAGCATCTTATCAACCATCGTTTCCTTTGGGGCCGGCGGCTCTCTTCCAGCGAGCTTCATGATCTCTTTTTGTGCTTTTGCAACGTAATCTTTCTGCGCAATCGGGGTAATGACGATCTGATACCAGCACTGCTCGCCAGCGCCGAGACGCGAGAACGCTTCAAGCATGACCGCGAGCGGATCTTTGAACTCGCCGGTCAATCCATGCTCAAAGGCTTCGTAGGACTTGAGTGGATACACGTCGCTCTTCACGGGCTCAAGTTCAACGCCCCAGCATTCATGCGAGTCATTTGGATAATGCGAAGGCGCAAGCGAGGTATAGTCTTCCACTTCCGTGATTTCCGCGTCTGGATATTGCGCGTAGATACTCGCTTCCACCAAATCTCGCAATTTATCGATCACCCGAATCAGATACTGGATGTGACCTTCAATCGAGACGATTTCAAACGTGAGCGTATCCTGCGTCTTCCCCTCCCACCACTTCTCTAAAAATGACGCCGGCGAATGCGCACCCGCAAGATGCGCAAACATGTTATCAACGGCCTTCACCGTCTGTTCAGAGACCTTTGGGACATCAATGGCGAGGAGGACAAAACGCCGTTTTGCGGCAAATGCCCCCTGCCGCGAGTCGAGCCACAAAATCCGCGCGGCGAAAAAAGCGAGAAAAATCAAAACAATCCACCCGCCGTGCAGGAAAATCCAAATCATGGCATTGATCGGATCGTTTCCCGCCCGATCCAAAAACGACGAAAAACCCGCCGCTAAATTCGTCAGGTCGAAATTCGAAACACTGGAAACAACATTCTGCGTAGCGCCCCCGCCCGCATCCGCGTTAAAAAGAAGTTGGTCCGCGGCCATAGAAATAATGTAGCAGTCTTGCGTGGCTCAGTCGATAAACCTCAAATCCGGCAAGCCCCATCCTGAACAAGCGATATCTTTGAAAATTGCGAAGCCATGTTGCCGTGAAACAATCCGGAACGCTCGGGATTGTTTCGTGGCGACATGGCTTCTTCCTGAATGCTTACTGTTTCTTCCGTCGGGCGAACTTCTCCCACGTCACGAGGAGCGGTGGAGCGATAAAAATCGATGAATAGGCACCCGTTGCGATTCCAATCCCAAGCGCGAGTGCGAATGGTTTCAGAGAGGCGCCCCCGAAGAAATAGACCGCGATAATGCCACACAGCGTTGCAAACGTTGTATTGAGCGATCGAACGTATGTTTGGCGCAATGAGACGTCCACAATGTCCTCGAATGACCCGCTCATCCGGTGAAGGTTTTCGCGCACACGGTCAAGGACCACGATCGTATCGTTAATGGAGTATCCAAGAATCGTCAGCAAGGCGACCACGAATGTCGTATCCACCTCCCAATTCGCCCACTTCCCAAGAATCACGAACACGCCAACCGGAACAATCGTATCGTGAAAGGCCGTCAACACCGTGATCATTCCGTACTTCCAGTTCTGAACCGGCACACTCACTTTTCGGAAGGAGAAGGCGATATATGCAAGAATGGCTAACAGCGCAACGATCAATGCCTCAATCGCTTTCGTCCGAAGCTCAGCCCCAATCGCTGGACCAATCGCATCAAACCGAAGTTCTGAGACATCTTTGAACGTATCTGAGAATTTCTTCAACACTTCCGCGTGCTGCGCTTCCGTCAGCGTTTTCATTCGAATGTTCGCATCATGATCCCCAACCGGCTGAACAATGATCGATCCGAGATCCATCCCATCCAATGACCGCTCGACTTCAATGGCAGACGGACGATCTCCGCCGAACCGAAGCGCCATCATGGATCCGCCAGTGAAATCGATTCCGACTTTCAGTCCGAAGATGGCGAATGCGATGAGCGATCCGAGGACGAGTGTACTCGAAAGGGTGTACCAGATGGCACGAAGTTTATAGACGGTCATACGGTTTCTTTTTCGTTCGAACGCGGTTTAAGCATCAGCCACGGCATCTTGCTGGCGAATTTTGTTCCCGCCACAAGCTTCAAGAGCGTGCGCGCCACGGAGATGGCGGTGAACATGGAAATCAACACACCAATCCCGAGCGTGAGCGCGAAGCCTTTCACCAGAGACGAGGTGAACATGTACAACACGGCACAGGAGATAAGCGTCGTCATGTTTCCATCACGAATACTTGTCCAGGCCCGTTTAAACGCCTCATCAATTGCCTGACCGGTTGGCTTTCCGGTCGCGTATTCTTCTTTGAGACGTTCAAAGACAAGGACGTTCGCGTCCACCGCGATTCCCATTGAAAGAATGAAGCCGGCAATCCCTGAGAGCGTGAGCGTCACTGGAATCAATTTAAAGATCGCGATCACGAGCGCAACATAGAAGACCAGGGCGAAATCCGCCAAGAGTCCAGGGAGTCGGTAGTACAGCAACATGAACAAGAACACGAGTGCGAATCCAATCAACCCGGCCTTGAGTGAATCCTGAACAGATTGCGACCCGAGCGTTGGGCCCACGGACTGCTGCGCGATGAGATTGATCGGCACCGGAAGCGCACCCGCTTGCAACCGCTGTGCGAGCAGCTTCGCTTCATCGACTGTGAAATTCCCAGAGATCACGGCTTCGCCGCTTGGAATTTCAACCTGAACGGTTGGGATACTGATCGGCTTTCCGTCGAGGTAAATTGCGATCTGCTTGCCAACGTTCTCTTTCGTGAGCTGATCGAACAGTTTTGCTCCTTCGTCGTTGAACGAGATCAACACCTGTGAGGCACCCGTACGCTGATCAAAATCCAACGTGGCACGCTTAATCTGCTTTCCGGTAAGTTCGGTGCGCTTCCACGGATCCGTGTTCACGATATCGGAGATCTTCTGTTGATGATAGATCGCGGCGCGGACATGCGCATCGAAGACATCACGAATCCCGGTGACTTTGATGATGTGGTATCCGAACGGTGTCTCCACAATTCCGGAAACTTCGCCGCTCTTCAACTTGAATGCCGCATCTTCAAATGGCTGAACCATCATCCCTTTTCGGAACCATCCCAAATCTCCGGCGCTCTTATCTGCCCCCGGTTCTTCGGAATATTTCTTTGCCATCTCATCAAAATTTCCGGAATTCACCTTTGACTGGATCTCTTTAATCTTTGCGAGCGCCTGTTCCTTTGTGGAGGTCGACGAGCTCTGCTCTGCACCTTTCCACTGGACGAGGATGTGCGATGCCTGAACTTCCTGACCCGCCGCTTTCTTTTCAAGGAGATCTGCGATGTAGAAATTCGCGCCATCATCAATGACTTGCGGGTACAGACCTGGCTGCTGATCGCGGAAGACTTCTACGAGTTTCGCGTACTGACTCTGATCCAACACCCATCCGAGATCACCGCCTTTTTGAGCAGAATCCGTATCCTCACTCGTCTTGCTTGCAATCGTTTCCAGGGAATCCCCTTTCTTCACCTGATCAAGCACGGCCTGCGCTTTTGCTTTGCGTGATGCATTTTCATCCGCAACCTTCTTATACTCCGCATCTGTTGGAGGACGATTCGCATCCGGATTCTGCACGCGGAAATCCAACGTTGGCGTTTCACCAATCATCTGAATCGCCTGTTTAATATCGCGCACGCCGGCAAGTTCCACCGTGAGGCGCCACTGATTTCCATTCTTCGTCGTCTGCACCAACGGTTCTGATACCCCCATCGCGTTCACGCGACGATCGATCACGTCCCGGATTCCATCCATTGCCGAGGAACGCTCGCTGTCTGCGATCTTTGTCAGATCTGCTTCGTATTCAAGGCGTGTTCCGCCCTGCAAGTCGAGACCGAGCACGACTGGCTTATTTACATGTCCGACCTTTAAGGTGGTCAGCTGATTAAATCGATCGACGATCCAATTCGCTCCTTGCGGATACGAGATCGAACCAGCAACGAGGAAGAGCACGGTCAGGAGACCGAGCCGTCGGAGCAGCGTCGTTTTTGAGGCTGGTCCTTTGGAGCGTGTATTTCGTGCCATAGAGTGAAGTCGCGCTGGAGTGTAGCGTTAAATGAGAGGAAAACGCAAGGTCAGACACATCCACAACCCTCTGCAATATACTGTCTCCAACGCGTAGTGGATTGTTTGATTGCTAGATTGCTTGATTGTTGGGTTTTTCAGCAACCGGGCGATCGAAGAATCACGCTATTCTTACTAGCAACCAGCCTTGACAAATTAGCTGTTTTTTGCTAATCTGTCTGCACAAAATGAAGGGATGCCCGGATTTCCCCAGCAAACCGACATGGCGTTGATTGTTTCTCCAACATCACTGCGTTTGACCGCCTGTCTCACAGCTCAAACGCCTGGCATTCACCTTTTTCGAAGTGAGGACGACATGTAACCAACGGAAGACATTCCGCGTGTTTACTCAATTCGCGCGGATCGTTCATAAATTGACGGGGATGATCTCACCTCGAACGCTTGGCCCGAAGCGAAAGAGATCTTCGTGGTGGGGAGTGTCTTCTCAACACTCCCCACTTCCGCTCAACGCCCGATGCCTCATGGGGCGCTGAGAGGGAGTTCGACGAGATCATCGATCTCACGTTTTAATGCATTGAAACGTCAGACCGATGATCTCAACCCTCTGAAACCGCTGAGCCCTCCTCAGCAGAAGGAATATCACGTGCCCGTTGAAATCGTTTACAAAAACAGCTCAACGTCTCGTTTTCTCCACCGTGGAGAGTACGTCACGGCAGAACAAGCCGCTCACATCGAATCAGAAGAACGTCGACGTGCGTCGCTAGCGGCAAAAAAGCAACCGCAACAGCCGCTCCGAAGCGTTGCTGTCGCTGGCGGCAATAGCAAAAAGCCGCATCGTAATCGCTCACATTCCTATCGTCCGTTGTACGAAGTTCGATAGCGTTCAATCCGTTCGTTCCCGTCTCAAACCCCTCGTCTTACCGGACTGAGGGGTTTGTGCATGTTAAATGATTTTCCCCGCAAGGGCGTACACGAGTTGCGCAAGTTTTTCAGAATCGTGACGTGCGATTTCCAAATCCGTCCAAATCGGCGCAGATAGCACGCGGTTCCCAAGTAACGCGGCGTCACCGAGCGAGAGAATCGTCTTCCCTTCACTCGCGTAGCGATCAATCAGCTCCTGTCCCGGGACCGCGCTATTCATAATGACGTTCGTGACGGGTCGTCCGATATACGATTCGAGCATCGCAACCATCTTTGAAACACTCATGTCCTCCATCCCTTTTCCTTCGGTGAGGAGATTTGAAATAAAGATCACCGGAACGCGCGTTGCCGCAATCACCTCTCTGATCCCAATCGGCAAAAAGTTTGGAAGAATACTCGTGTAGAAACTCCCCGGACCAATGCAGATCGCGTCCGTCGTTCGAATCGCTTCGAACGCAGGTGCGTATGCCGTCGCGGATGGTTCGAGCATCACCGCTGAGATCCCTTTCCCGTTTTTCAACCCGTCATCCACCTCAACTTCGTTGCACGCCTTGCTTCCGTCTTCATATCGCGCGCAGAGCGACGAGGCTTCAAGTGAAACCGGAATCACAGTCCCCTTAATTGAAAGAATCTGCCCGAGTGCATCCACGGCCGCCGGATATGATCCGTATACGCTTTCCAATGCGTACAGCAACAGATTTCCACCCGTATGCCCCGGGACAAGCGTGTGATTAATTCGCTTCAGCAAGATCTTACGTGCCGTCTTCTCGTCTTCGGAAAGCGCCAGCATGCACCGCATAATGTCGCCCGGTGGAAGGATCCCATATCGATCGCGAAGCACCCCGGAGCTTCCTCCAGAGTCGAACATACTCACGATGGCCGTCGCCTCAATCCACGGGTTCGTCTTCAAACCCGAAAGAAGCGATGGGAGGCCCGTGCCGCCGCCAAAACAGACGATTTTCATGTAGAGAAAGCTTAGAGGGGAAAGAGAGAACGGTAAAGGGGAAACGGGAAGCGATGAGCGGGAAGCAGGGCTCTAAAGCAGTTTCTTCAAATTCTGCTTCCCGATCTCTGCTTCCCGCTTCCCTTTCAATTCCACGTCCGCGTTTTATTAATCGCTTCCTTCTTCCGAAACATCTCCTCAAGATCAATTCCGTAGCGATTCGCGAGTGCACAAAGATAGATTAGGACATCTGCCATTTCATGACCGATATTCGATTCTGCGACCGTCACGTCCATCTTCACCCCCTGCGTCTTCCGAATCGCCTTATACAACTCCCCAACTTCCTCTCCCAATAACAAACATTGTTGCAGGACCGACTCGTGGTCAAATCCGCGCTCAATCTCCATCTCTTTCACATACTGCTGGAGATCTGCGAGCGTTGGCCGCTCTTTCAAAACCAGTTTCGATTCATGTTCGTTCATATTATTTAAGTGAAAGAATCTGAATCCCCTTCTCCAGAATTTCTTCTTTCGTCCAGAATAGCTCATCGATCTTTCCACGCAGAATATACGTTACCGTCTTCTCGATAGAACGACCCGTACACGTCTCCGCCTGAGGGTCCCATTCCTCAAGCACCAGCGTATCGCCGACAGCCACATCAAAATCATTCAAACGCAAATCAAACGTCTTTTTCCCAGACACAAGATCATCGAAATACCCAAGCCAAATTTTCTTTTTGATGATGGCCATACCGATCGTTATTTATATAGTTTCAATCCGCCTGTTAATCCTTTTAGCCGCTCTTTTGATCCAAACATCCCAATGCCCAGGACATCCATTTCTTCAGATGGAATCGCCTGTAGCGACACCGCAAGCTCCTCATCATCCTCCATATCAATCATCCCCTGAACATATGCAATCCAGAGCAAATCCGAATCTCGCAGTTGACGCAAGAGATCCGCCAGCTGCTCTTTCGTTGCCCGCAACGTCACGATGGGAAATTGTGAATTCCGCGGAAAATTCAGACCGTCTTTTGAAACGTAATACGCGCCGGTATCAAATGGCTCGCGCATCTTATTTCCAAGGTACGCCGCGATATGACCAATCGTATTCGTCAGCTGCCACGATG
>JAHFIK010000033.1:5042-14876 GCA_023246415.1 Candidatus Uhrbacteria bacterium | reverse complement strand
TTGACTTTTCTTGCGTTTCCTGGCAATGCAGAGGCACCATGCACGTCCGTTGGGGACGTGCCGTGACGCTCATTTCACGCCCTCCCCTGCAGAAAGATTTCGTATGTCCGTATTACGCATTCTTCAGAAAAAAAATCCCATAGATCGAATCACACTGGACTCGGTCGCGATCCCGATTCGAACTGACGAATTTCATTCGAATCGGATCATCGACGCCATTCAGAACTTGGAAGATACGATGCGGCATGCCCACGGCTGCGGAATTGCTGCGCCACAGATCGGAATGAATCGCCGCATCATTCTCGTCGAAGATCTCGCCGAGTACATGGACGGCATTCCCGAGCACGTTCTTGCCGCGATGGGCCGAACGCCCTTCGCACGTATGATTCTGATCAATCCGGTCATCACGATCGTTGATGCTGAGGACGTCTTCTTGTTTGAAGGGTGTCTCAGCCACAGTTCCGTTGAACTCGGCGTGGTCCCGCGTGCAAAAACGATTCACGTCGTCGCCTTCAACGAATCCGGCGAACCCCTCTCGTTCGATGCAACCGGAATGCTCGCCAGAATCATCCAGCATGAAGTCGACCATTTAGATGGGGTCTGTATTGATACCAAGGCCCTCCCGAATACGTGGGTTGCGCTCGATGACTACAAAGCAATCTGGAGAGGCTGCCCGCCTGACGAGATTAAACGCGCGTTCTATCGTGCGGCATAATCAACTCGTTCTCCGTTCTCCCTACGCCCGTCGATTGATGCACGCATCGATCGACGGGTTGTTCGTTTTCATGAAGATCCGCTAGGATAGCAATCAATCACTATGGAGACCTCGCAGATCACCTTTGCATGGGCCACGGATCCAAACGATCTGTTAGACCATCTCACGGATGTCGCGACGCTGATCGCGCAACTCAAAGAAGGCACTGCAAGCGAAACGGATCCCTCGCATCTTCCGGCCTTCATCGAACGTGCCTGCACGCACAGTCATGTCCGCATCATTCGAGACGGCGAGCGTCTCATCGGATTTGCCACATTGGTTCCCATCAACAAAATCACCGGCTTTCAAGGACACATCGAAGACGTCGTCGTTGATGCTGCCTATCGCGGTCAGGGATTCGGACGCATACTGATTGAACAGCTCCTTGAAAAAGCGGCCTCGCTCCAGATGTCATCCGTCTCGCTGACGAGCGATCCATCAAACCCGAAACGTGCCGCGGCGAGAGAGCTCTATGCAAAGCTCGGCTTCATCGAGCGGCAGGGACTCTTTAAATACCAAATCGGGACGTAGGGCGTGGTTGCGTCGGATTATTCCTTTTTTCCCTACGCAACCACGTCCCACGCAACCACGGCACGATGCGGTCGCGACCGCCGTGCCACGCCCCTGGTCAATCTTGACACGCGCCCGACAATCCGACTCTGATCCTCTAAGATCAAGGCGATGCAGCAGCTCATCCCCTTCTCTCGAACGCCGGGCGATGCGCCGCGAATTGCGCTCGCGCATGATTATTTAATCCAAGACGGCGGGGCAGAACGCGTCTTAGAGGCGCTTCATGCCTGTTTTCCAGCTGCTCCGATTTTTACCCTGTTCTTTGACGCCGAACGCACACGTTCCGGTTTTCAACATGCTGACATTCGGACAAGCGCTCTCCAGAAGTGGCCACTCATCCGTGGACGCGAGGAATGGACGCTTCCATTCATGCCCATGGCGGTCGAACACCTCGACCTCTCCGGGTTCGACGTCGTAATCTCCAGTTCGAGCTCGTTTGCAAAAGGGATCATCGCGCCGCCGAACGCCATTCACATTTGCTATCTTCACACCCCGACCAGATTCCTCTGGGAAGACCGCATGTCGTACGTCAACGATCTTCCGCAACCAAAATTCATTAAGTCACTCATCCCCTTTGTCACGCACCGACTTCGCATTTGGGATCGCCTCGCCGCCGAACGCCCAGACATTCTCATTACAAATTCCGAAACGTCCCGTCGACGTATTTTGCGATACTACGGACGTGACGCGCTCGTCATTCCACCGCCCGTTGATCTTGATCGCATCACGCGTGCAACGACGTCCGGAACCTTTTGGCTCGCCGGTGGACGACTCGTTGCATACAAACGATTCGATCTCATCGTCAAGGCATTCGCCCGACTCAACATGCCGCTGAAAATCTTTGGGATCGGACCGGAGTTTCCTCGATTACGCGCGATGGCCGGACCAAAAACAGCATTTCTTGGACGCGTTTCCGATGATGAAAAAATCCGCCTCTACGAAGGCGCAATTGGATTTATCAATCCGCAAGTGGAAGACTTCGGCATCACTCCCATTGAGGCGATGTCCGCCGGACGACCGGTCATCGCCTACGGCGTCGGCGGATCATCCGAGACGATCATTCCTGGCGTGACCGGAACATTTATTGAAGCTCAAACGTGGGAAGATATTGCGGATGCGATCATCCGATTCGATCCGTACGCGTACGATCCGATCGCGATTCGGGCACACGCAGAACGATATTCGAAAGAGCGATTCAAAGAGCGGATGAAACTCTTTGTCGCAGAACAGCTTGCTAGACGATAACACCCCTTAAGAGCGCGCTTTCTCTCTGCTCACCGCTTCCCGCTTCCTGATCATCTTCGCGATCAAGAGTGGGAGATCGGGAAGCGGGAAGCGGTGAGCAGAAAAAAATCTCTAGAAACGACATGCCTCTCAATCTCCTCTTCGACGCACGTCCCCTCGTTGACCAACGCAGTGGCGGCGTTCGGCGTGTGGCACGGATGTTGCTCGAAG
This sequence comes from Candidatus Uhrbacteria bacterium, assembly GCA_023246415.1. Classification (GTDB taxonomy): domain Bacteria; phylum Patescibacteriota; class Patescibacteriia; order 2-12-FULL-60-25; family 2-12-FULL-60-25; genus 2-12-FULL-60-25. The sequence goes on along the minus strand of JAHFIK010000033.1, from coordinate 12,097 downwards.
AGCTCCTCGCGACACAACCTGACATGCAGATCACGTGCGTGACGACGGGAATCCGAAAACCAGTACTCCCTGATCCGTTTGCAACGCATCCACATGTCACACATCTTCACATCACGATTCCAAACAAACTCTGGAGCCTGCTGGCGATGTTTGGGATTGTGAGTTTGGACGGGGTGGCGGCGAGAATGCAGAAAGAATTTGGAATTTGGAATTTGGAATTTGGATTCCGATCCCGTCCAAATTCCAAATTCCAAATTCCAAATTCCTCGTCCAACGACGCAACGACGCAACGACGCCAGACGCAACGAGTATTTGACGCTGTCATCCTCCCCAACCTCGGCTTCGTCGGATTCATGGAGACGCCGTATGCGCTCGTCATGCATGATTGTTCGTTCCTGATCGAACCGCGTTGGTTTCCACTCAAGATGCAATACTGGCATCTTGCGGTAAACCCAAAGGAGATCGCACGGCGTGCGCAACGGATCTTCTGTGTCAGTGAAACAACCGCAAGAGATACGGAGCGACTCCTCAAGGTCCCGAGAGAACAGATCCGGGTGTTTCAACCGGGGGTTCCAGTGATGAGTCATGAGTTACGAGTCATGAATGTCAACGTTGATACGCCGGCTCCATTCGTTCTTACCTTTTCTGAAAACGATCCGCGCAAAAATACGGTAACCGCCATCGCCGCCGTTGAAGAACTTCGAAAAGAGGAACGATTCAAAAATCTCCGACTCATCATCATCGGATCGAAGAAAGAAAATGGAACATGGAACATGGAACATGATCGCTCCATCGACATCCTCCCCACGCCCCACGCCCCACGCCCCACGCACCCACCGATCACCCGTCTCCCATCCGTGACCGATGCTGAACTCGCTGAACTCTATCGAACCGCGAGCGCCGTCTGCTATCCATCGTGGTACGAAGGATTTGGACTCCCGCTCCATGAGGCGGCGAGATACGGAACCCCATGCCTCGCCTCGGTGATGGGATCGCTCCCGGAAACCGCACCCGCTGGCACCGTCTTTCTCCCACCGTCAAAACCGCACCTCTGGACCGCGATGCTCCGAGAAGTTCTGGAAATGCCTGATCGCTATCGCACGACCTGCGACGCATCCGCACTCAAGACAGATCTCGCTCCAATCACGGAGTGGTTGAATAAAATCGAGAAACACGTGTAGGATGAGGAGACGTCCTGTCCTTTCACTCTCCTCACAACGAAAGCAGACCTCATGCCTCATGTGTTGTGCTACGACGCTACGCTCAGAGAATCAAAGCAAGCTCCCGGAATCATCTTTAGTCCAACGGACATGATTGCACTCGCTGAACTGCTCGATCAGTTCGGCGTCGATTACATTGAAGCGGGTTGGCCCGGCGCAAGTAGCGACTGGGACGAATTCTTCTCACTCATCGCGGACGGACGCGGTCCGAACCTCCAACACGCCAAGCTCGCTGCATTCGGCAGTACGCATAAGGCGAACTTCAAGCCCGAGGAAGACGAGTTGTTTCAACAGCTCGTTCGCGCTCCGGTGGACATCGTGACGATTTTTGGCAAAACGTGGCAGATCCACGCCACGGAAGCGCTTCGCACAACGCCGGAACGCAATCTTGAAATGATCGAATCTTCGGTGCGCGCACTCGCGGCATCGGGAAAACGGGTATTCTTCGACGCGGAACATTTTTTCCAAAGCGTCCGCGAAGATGGCGACACCTATGCCTTCCATGCGCTCGACGCCGCGGTTCGCGGCGGAGCGGAACAGCTCATCCTGTGCGACACCAACGGCCCGGCCATGTACTGGGAAGTTGAATCCGTCGTTGCGCGCGTCGTAAACGCATTTCCGAGCACAATCATCGGCGTCCATCTCCATGGCGACCGCGGGATGAGTACCGCGAACGCGCTTGCCGCCATCAAAGCGGGTGCACGACACGTTCAAGGCACGATCAATGGATTATCCGAACGCGTCCAGATGGCGTGCACGCTCGAACTCATGGCGAACCTCTTTTTACTTCAAGAAGAGAAACGCCTTGAAGGGATCGCCGTCAATCCGCGGTATCAGCCAACGCTCTCGCGATTCATTTCGCGTGAAATGGATCGACGAACCGGAATTCACCCGAATCCGCAAAAGCCATTCATTGTTCCGACGTGCCACAAGGCTGGCGTACATGCGAGCGCCGTCGGGCGCGGTGGCGGCGGGCTCTATGAGAGCCACGATCCGACACTCTTCGGAGGAAGACGAATCATCGCCCTCTCCTCCATGGCCGGAAAAGCAAACGTTGTTGCTGCCGCGCTCGCCTACTGGAACGTCGAGATCGCTCCCACCGATCTCCGCGTCAGCGATATTCTCGCAGACACGGAAAGCCATGAGCGACGAGGATGCCGACTCGATGTCTGCGATGGATCGGCATCCGTGTTGATTGCACGGCATCTCTGGCCGAACATCCCGACCGGATGGGAAGAGCCGATTCGTGATCCGCGATTAACCGACTTTGGCGATGGACAGATGATCGCAGCCCTCATCTTTGCGAATGACATTGTGACTTCCGGCATCGGTGACGGTCCGGTCGACGCCATCGTCAACGCCGTCGTCCGACACTACGCCTCAACGTCGCTCGGTTTTCTGAACGGCATCCGACTCACCGGATTCGATTCTGCAAATATCGAACGGCTTGGTCTCGAAGGAAGTGCGGCGTTCGTCCGCGTTGAAATCGAATGGACGCACGATCGCCTACGCCCATTCACAACCGGCGGCGTCTCGACGAATATCAACCTCGCCGCCTGGCAAGCCATCAAAGATGCGTTCGCCTACATCTTCTACACACACTGGCGCGACATCCACACTGAGACGTAAGACGTCTTTCACGGAAACGCCGTGTTCTCAAACAGACGAGGATCCATCCGGATCCTCGTTTCATTTTCTGTCAGCATCTACAAACGTCAACGCCCCACCAAGAAATTCCTGGTGGGGCGGAGAACGATGAAGGAGCAGTGACGTATAAAGAAAGAAGTGACCTTCTACGGGATGATGCCGAGCTCGCGTTCGAACATCGTGGGCGCGCCCCAGTCGTACTCAAGCTGGGGATCGTAGGGCTCCGCATCCGTAATCGGTAATCCGGTCATCGGATCGGTGATCGCTTGCCCGACGAGATAGGTGAGATAGAACTCATCCCGAACAACGCGCATCCGATCGTCCGCATTACTGAAATACTGAAACGCGATGCCGTTCACACTCTCTTTCATTGACCAGCATGGCATCGGTCCGACGGAAGGAATAACCGCTGGACAATTTGTCGGATCTGACGGGAAACGATAGGACAGAAAACGAAGCGTCCCGTATCGACTGACCGCAAACATTTTCGGATCCGTTGAGATTCCGATGATGTACGTTCCAGGGCGAACTGTGACACTGTGCCCCGTTGGGAGCGCAAGCACCACGTCATCTGGAAATTCACGAACGGTCTTGCAGACATCGGGATTCTCCGTGGGTGCACTCGCGTTCCAATCATACCAAGAGGCGAGCTCTGTTCGCGAAGGGAAGATATATTTCTTTCCATCCGAACCGAGATAGAACACCGATGGGCTTCCGACGCGTTTGATCAGCATCGACGAAAGTGGCTTCTCGTAATCATGCGCGAACGAACCGGTCGTACAACACCCTTCTGAAACGGGACCGCCACAAAATGAGAATGTCCCGTATGCGGCCTTTGAGTCGAGCGTAAGCTGTGGCGTCTCCTGCGTTCTGAGTTCCGCTTCGATTCCGCCAACAACCAGCTTCGAGATCTTGAGCGTCAACCGATCTCCAACACGAGGAAGATTCGCATCATCTCCGGGACCGTACACTTGCTTCGCAGGAAAAAAGGTCGTCGGAAAATCGAACGTTCCATGCGCCGGAACAGTCATCCAATTCTTCCATGCGTGTTCGACATCAAACGAGAATTCTTCTTCGGTCGTTGTCGTTGGTCCGATGGCACCAAACGAATTCGTGTCTCCGAGAAAAAAGGAAACGATCGACATCTTGTCCGTCGACTGTTGACGTCGAAATGCGATCCGTTGAACGGGCAGATCTTGATCTCCCTCATTTGTAATGCGGAAGCTCTTGTACCCATTCGGCAATTCTTGGCCGGCGATAATCGTCCGGTCACCCGCCGTACTCGGAATCGTTTCAACGAACACTGAAGCGGCGGTCGTCGTCGCAACCGTGACGGATGACGATCCCCCGACAGATTCCGAGCCTCCTGTCGCTTGCACAAAGATGGGCTCAGATCCGCCCGTTGAGACATCTCCGCCGGTCTCATCAACTGACGATGCGCCAGCGACGCCAATCAGCGTCGATGTCTCGTTTTCTTCGTCTGTTCGACCTCCGCAACCCATGACAACAAAAACAGAGGTCAATACGGCTGAAATGATTACCTGTTTCATGTTCACGAACCTTTCTTTTCTTCTGTTTTGAATATGGACCTGCTCACAATCAAGCAGGAAAGTGGGTGAATTCGCGATCACACTCGAATCAATTCGAGTCCATCGCGATAGACAAAATAGCACAAAATGGCCATTTTGTCAAGTATGCTTGATACACCCTTTCTCATCCTCATAAATCCTACCTACGGACCTACGGACGTACGCTCCTACGGACCTATTCTCTAAACAAGCATACTTGACATTTTCCCCACGTTCTGCTATGGTCCACCGTTCGCCAACTCTCATTTCTTTCTTAAAAACAAGGCGAATTCAAAAAAACAAACCCGCTCATCCGGGACCTTGTTTCTTGCATGATTCTCAATACCTGCTAAAACGAATCTATACCCCTCACATCCATTCCTATGAAGCGTCTTTCACTCGTGCTTAAAGCGGTCGTCTTGGCCGCGCTCGCCCTCGGGGCCATGGCCCCATGGATCGCGTCTGCCGCAACCGGCCCGTGGTCCTGGCGTGATATTTCCGGACAACTCACGGAACAGAGCAATCGCCCGGTTTGGGCCGTTGCGCACTCAGAAGACGGATGGTTCTACACCGACGGCCAAAATCTTTGGAACGGCGGCCAGGTGTATCGCTACGACGGATCAACCCAGGTCAACATCACAAACGATGTCCGCAATGCGGGCCTTGATCGCGCGGATGACATTGTGACCGACGGTTCAGGGAGCGTCCTCTTTTTGCAGGACGTCGTGCGTCTCGATAACCAGTTCCGCATCATCTCGTTGCAGAACGGTTCGTACACCAACATCACGACAACGATTCGAAACTATCTTTCTTCGGATGAAGGAATCAGCAAGCTCGTCGGACGGAATGGCACCTGGTACCTCGTGACGACAAAAGGACACCTGTATCGCTTCACCGGTTCTGGTTCGAACATGACGCAGATCTCGTTGCCGGCTGCCGCACAGAATGTGGTCGGAACGTATTCTGCAACGGTCTTGAAATACAACGTAAATAACGGTGCGCCGGCAGAAGGCACTGGACGCGTCATTCTCGATCTCGCTCCAATCACGAATAACAATTGGCTCGTCGTGGCCGACCCATCAAACGGTCCGGTCTCATTTTATCGCTACGACGGTTCTTCTTTTACAGACATCACCTCCATCGTTGGAAGCAACGTCGAGCGTGTCCTCCACCTCGCTTCAAATGGCGTGTCTGCATTGATCTCTGAACAGGATTCCAACGGATCCACCACAAATCGCGTCTCGGACGGATCAACCGCCGCGAACGTGTCGATCGGTGGAAACGTTCAGCTCACCAATGCGGTCATCGGATACAATGGCACCTCTTGGATGATTCTCAACGGAAAAGAGCTCTATCGCCTTTCCGGTTCATACCCATCCAACGTGACTGCAGACAGCTATGGTCGAACAAGCGATTTGTTCTTGAGTTTTGCTGGTGACACGAATGGGAAATTCGTTCTCGGCGGCACCATCTCGCAACAGGATCTTAACGATCCAACAAACCCACTCACGGCAAAGCTCGTGATGATTGTTGAAGACGGTGGCATTTCTGACAGCTCAAACGGAACGGTTTCAACATCTGATAATACAATCACCCAGGGCGGAACCTTTGGCGGCGATCGCGTCTTCACGTCAACCGACGGCCCGCGCGTCACGGTGCAGGGCAACCCGTCCGGTTTCCGCGTTGCGAACGGCGGCGAATTCGCCTACCGCGCCACGGCATCTGATTCGAACGGCGTTGATCGCATCGACGTGTATGTGAATGATGCGCGCATCAAAACGTGTAAGTCGAACGTCTGCGAATATCGCACCACGTACTACCTGAAGAACGCCACGACGCGCACGATCAAGTTCTGGATCCGCGCAACGGATGCGAACGGCAACAGCACAGACTCATCCTCAAACCCGGATTACCTGGTGGTTGATGCGAATTCTTCTGCAACAGCCAACGGCACCATTTCAACGATTTCAAACTCAAGCAACAACACCACGCAATCGAATACCGGAACCGGCATCAACACCTGGGACTGGCTCACGCCAAACGTCTCTTCGATGAACGCGGGTGACACGGCGACCTACGGCGTTGGCGCCTGGGATGCGAACGGCATCAACCAGATTCAAATCGTGGTGAACGGTTCGGTCAAACAGACCTGCAACTTCAACAGCGCCACGGGAAACCAGCAGTGCCAAGCCACGATCTACGCGAGCGATTACTCGGCAAACACGAACGTCTTTGTGAACGCAAAGGTCACGGACGGGAGCGGCAACGTGTCCTGGACGACCGGAAAGAACATCTATCGCAACAGCGGAACATCGAGCACGACCACCACAAACAACGGTTCCACCTCGGTGTGGGATTCGCTTTCACCAAGCGTATCTTCCATGAATGCAAATGACACCGTCAATTACACGGCCAATGCGCAGGATAGCGACGGGATCAATCGAATCGATGTGTACGCGAACGGAAATTCCATCCAGTCCTGCACGTTCGGGAGCTCGACCGGCAATACGCAGTGCACAGGCATCATCTACGCCAACAGCTACGCCGCAAATACGAACGTCTTTGTGAATGCAAAGGTGACCGATGCGAGCGGCAACGTGACGTGGACGACCGGGAAGAA
>JAHFIK010000033.1:0-4942 GCA_023246415.1 Candidatus Uhrbacteria bacterium | reverse complement strand
GTGACGTGGACGACCGGGAAGAACATCTACCGAAATGGCGGATCATCGAACAATACAAATAGTTCGATCGTCGTCAGTCTGAGCCCGAACCAATCGACACTTGGACCGAATGAAACGATTCGATTCGATGCCGCAGTAAGCGATCCAGACGGCATCCACGAAATCGACATGCGCGTGAACGGAATGACGAGCAAGACCTGCTGGTTAAATAATCTCACCTCGGTCACGTGCTCGCTTGATCTGCACGGGTCAGATTACTCGGACGGGAAGACGTTGAACCTTTTCGTCGTCGCATACGATACGAACGGAGGTCAGACGCAGTCCTCGACGTACACGATCACGCGCGTCGCAAATACGACATCTTCGAACGGTTCCAACTCGAACATGAGTTCCTGGGATTGGTTCGATCCGAACGTGACGTCAATGGCGCAGAACGGACAGATCACGTACCACGTCGGTTCCTGGGCAAACGCTGGATTAAAAGATATTACGGTCTACGTGAATGGTTCGACACTTCCAGCCTGCACGTTCAATAGCGCGACAGGGAATCAAGAGTGTGCAAAAACTATCTTCGCATCGAACTACACGGTTGGCACGAGCATCTTCGTGAACGCCCGCGTCCGCGACATGAACAATGTTGAAACGTGGACCACCGGAAAGTCCATCGCCATTGTGGCGAACGGTTCGACCACGCAGACAACCAACACGAGCAATACGAGCAACGTTGCAAACGCGAGCCTCTCGACCTGGTCTGATCGCGATACGACGGGCTACTACGCCACGGATTCCATCACCGTCAATGCGACGGCGAGCGATCCGCAAGGCGTCCAGCGCATCGAGCTCTACATGAACGGCGTGCGCCTCCAGACCTGCTATGGAACTTCCTGCACAGCCACGACCTCGCTCTACTCGCAATACCACTCAGACAATAGCTACTACGCCGTCGTCTACGACAACAATGGGAATTTCACCACGTCGCCGATGAAGACCGTGTACAAGCGCTAAAGTAGGCAATCAAAGAAAACGACCTCGCGAATGGCGAGGTCGTTTTCGATTTAAGTGTTCGGCAGTAGGCAGTAGCAAGTAGGCAGTAGGAACGCGTTCCTACTGCCTACTTGCTACTGCCTACTGCCTACTCACGAAAACCCCCGACCACAGCTTGCACTGGATCGGGGGATCGATGAGGAACGGAGAAGAAGTGAAGTGATCACTTCGTCGGAAAAGACGGTGGTCCTTTTCCGCCAGGATGCGTCGGGAGCGGAGGAGGCTTTGCTCCCGTCGGTTTCGTCGGTGATGACGGAGATGGAGGCGAGACATGCTGTCGCGCATGATGTCCCTGAGGCACTTGCACAGCATCATCCGGAGGCTCATTCATGAGCGCATCAGCGATCTCTGGATCCGATGCTCTTACCGCCCCAACTTGGACTTCGATGACACTGTCATCCGTATGATGGCTTTGCGTGTCTATCCGAGGACGCGGAACGCGTGTGACTGCTGGCATCGTCCCAGACGGCGGCCGTTGCGACGGCGTTGGCGCCGAGAATGTTGGCGCACGAAGTGATGCTGGGGACGCCGTTGGACTGGATCCGGATGCGTTTCGTTGCCCGGCGAGCAAGGCCTGCGCGACACTGTCTACGGATTGCGACGCCGTTGGAGAACGTGCACGTTCTGCCGATCCGCGTGGACGAGGCGTTCGAACAACCGTGTCCGGCGCTTCTTCAGAAAGAGGCGGACCATGAGATGGATGCTCGACAATCTGTTCGGCGTCTGCGACTGGAACGGTCGTCTCAGATGTCGACGATGATGCGATTGACGATGGCGCAACCTCGATCACGGGATCATGCGATGATGCCGCATGTCCGGCGGGACGAGACGCATCCGTATCCGCGTCCGCTTCGTCAGCGAATGAAAGCGCGTCCGCGTCAGCGTTGGTCTCCTGAGGTGCTTCATCTCCAAGCAAATCCCGCTCATCCACCGTCGTTCCCTCATCGGCATCCGCAACCGTCGTGTCGTCGGATGCCGCACTACCTTTTGGGAGTGTGGTTCCGCTTTCCGGATTCGAGCCTGTAGATCCACTCACCCGCGAGGCGGGAGGAACGGCTGAGGCATGTGTTCCGGCGATGGGAGCCGCACTTGGACGTATCATCCCTCCAGACAAACTCCCCGACGGGGACTTTGAAACGGAAGATGATCCCGCCGTTGCAAGCGGTGCCGTTGACGAAACGGGCGATGAACCTGATGCGATCGGTTTTCCAACAGCAGGCTCTGTTGCGGATCCTGATTCTGATTGATTCGGATGCACAGCGACTTCCTGCGCACCGGCTGATTCCGTTGCAGGAGCGAGCTTGTTGCGCACCGCAATCAACGGATGGATCACCGAATTCCAAATTGTCATCAGACTGATTTGCGTCACCATGACGCTCGGCGTGTAGCGATCCAACAAGGCATCGAACCCTTTTCCAGGTTCTGCATCCGCAAAGAGTTCGAGGGCCTCGACCGTCCGTTCTTTCGATTCCTTCTCGAAGAACGTTCGAACGCTGATGGCGCGAACCACTTCTTCCGGCGTCAGCAGTTCCAACTTAAGCGCGGTCTCGAGAATGAGAATGATCAAGTCGTTCGCCTTCTTTGCCTCGCCGGGTCCATCGTAGGTCTCCCAGAGGCGATGCGCCTCAATGAACGCCCAGAGCGCCGTTCTATCTAGATAGCGCGCGCGATGATGCGGGCCGAAGACACCGAGAACCGTTTCCGGCGTCACCTCGTTCTCAGCAAGGCTGAGCTCCAAATATTCCCCCGCAGAAGCTGGAGAGGTTTTGCGACCGATCGAAAGCGGTGTCTTTGCGGCCGTGAGGAGAATGGATGCACGCAGTTCAACACTGTCGATGCACTGCATAATCACCCTCGGCGAAAACGCGACTAAAAAGTCGCCTTCTGATCGAGTCGTTGGAATGAGATACGCGAAAATAGCGGCGAGCAACTTCTGAATCGGCGAGAGTTCTGACTGATCTGCATTGGCCACGAAATAGCTCCTTTGTTTCACTCTTCTCACTGTGAAAGAGCACCGGTACTGCACTCTTTTTGAGAACGGGCGTCAAGTCAGTTGTGTCCAGCACGCTTGATCCATTTATCGTTTTCATGCATCATGCGCGCACCCATGCCCCTGTCACCTCAATGACAGCGCATGAGAGAAAGGTCTTTCACATGTTTGGCAGATGGCCCACGTACACCGGAAATGTCACCGGGATCGTCATTAAAGGAGATCCCGACATGCCACAAACCCGAATTTGGAACCGTCTTCTGCTCCAACTCTTCATTTGGAACAAAGCCACGGTCGTGACCGCGATGACCGCGACACCGGTTCGAATCAGAATCGGCTTCAAACCGCTCCAAGGCCGAACGCAAATTTCGCCGAAGGTATTCGACACCGCCGTCAGTGGGCCGCACTTCGCCGTCCTCAGAGGACATGAGGAATTCACCCTCTTCGCGATCAATCACTTCGGCACAGAAGTCCCGCTCCAGCTCAATCGTCAAACCAGAAAGTGGAAGCTGAGAAACATTCCGCTCCTCTAATCTCGTCTTCGCAACGCCTCGACTTTTCCACTGGAAGCCGAGGCGTTCACCGTTTTAGGAATATTGAGCGGTAGAGATCATCCCTGCTTCCATTGAAGAATCGTCAATAACGCAAAACATCTTTTTTTGTCATTCTGAGCCTCGCGAAGAATCGCTTTCCAGCCGGGGACAGCTATGGTGATTCGGACAACCGAATTCGCAAACGGTCCTGAAGAGTCCTCTTCAAGACCGTTTGCGAATTCGGTTGTATGAGCCTACTCATCGTCTTCATTTTGGAAAGCGATTCTTCGCGAGGCTCAGAATGACAAAAGAGGGGGCGTTGCGATTGCAAAAACCTCGTAGATCACACTGTCTTTAATGCCGCCTTCAAAAAGATGGCATCCCGCGTTCGCATAAATTTCCCGCCATAATCTTTAACGTCGCTCTCTCCCTCCAATGTTGCGATTGCATCCTCAAGGCTCATCCATACCGGTTCAAACCCGTCGGCGATTTCGTCTGGCTCAAATTTTGGCATCCCTTTTTCACCAACAAGATCTGCGAGGTAGCAATACGATGTTTGATGCTGTTCAAACCGATTTCGATATTCCTCAATCATCCCAAGCTCGCGAAGATTGCCGGCCGTGCATCCGATCTCTTCAACAAGCTCGCGGGCAAGCCCGCTGGCGATGTCCTCCCCATCCTCAATCCCGCCGCCCGGAAGCTTATGAAAATACTTTTTCGACACATGGAGTAATGCAATCTTTCGATCAGCATCGAACACGATGGCACGACTGGCGTGACGTTCTTTGTAGACGGCGGGCGAGGGATCCGTAAATCCGAGGTCGGCATCTTTGAGGGTGGCAATGAGGTTCATATTAATCTTTTTTCTCAACAACGATCGTACATGTTGTGAGCAGAGCGGCGGCCGCTCCAACGGCAGCGAGCGCAGGGGCAAGAACAGCGCCAATCACTCCAATCGTGAGCGGGACTTCGATGACTGTTTCGCCTTTTTCATTCTTGATGATGATCCGACGAATATTCCCTTCGTGAATCAACGCTTTTACTTTTGCGATAATTTCTTCGCCGTTTACTTTGAATTCTTGGGTGGGCATATGAATTACGATCTCCTTATTGTTATCGATCTAAAATGAACGCACACGGTAAGAAAGCGATTCTTCGCGAAGCTCAGAATGACAAAAAAGGACGTTTCGCTATTTTGGCACAGGTGATCACTAAAATTCATCGTCACCTCCGCTCATCACCCTATTCCTCCACTGGCAACGCAATCTGTTCCCGATACGCGGTAATCTCGGCTTCGATTTTTTCCGGATTCAGAATTTCACCGGCGAAGTAGAGGCGATCCTCGAGTCGTTGAACTTTCGAAAAGATTTCTTGT
>JAHFIK010000032.1:7562-15372 GCA_023246415.1 Candidatus Uhrbacteria bacterium | reverse complement strand
GCTTCGCGCGTACAGACCGAAACGCCTCGATGGGGCTCAAAGACGATCACGAGATCGATCCCATGACCAGGATCAATCATGAAATAGTATGCTTCCGATTGCAGATCATCTCGCAGTACCTGGCCCTTTGGAAGGCAGTATTGATGGTCTTTCGTATACAGATGTCCTTTTGCCATGTGGCACCCAAATCCCTTCTGTGAATAACGCGAAGCATCTTAATCATGGAGATGCAGGACGCGTCAATCCCGATCCATCCAAAAATAAAAGAAATACGCGCCCCAGAGTCTGGAAGCGCGTGTCTCGTGAGCGTAGGAAAGAATCCTATATATAGGAGGTCAGTATGGCGATATGGAGGTAGGGCGGTAGGGCGGATCTGGCCGGCCAGTCGGACCCACTTCCCTACCTCCATACCGCCCTACCTCCCTGCTAAAAAAAGAGGATCCGCGTTCCCGAGGGTGGAAACGCGGATCAACTCCGTAGCAAAGGTCCTACTTCAGAAGTGCTCGGCCAAACGTCATGATGCACGCAAGTGCGTTTTCGCGTGCAAGACATCGTGCCTTCTCTGGTTCCCGAGCATTTCCGTGACCCAGAGAAACGATATCTGCTTCAGATGCCCGAAGCATCCAGCGGTCAATGACTCTTCCATATGTCTGATCCACGAATGTCAGTGCCGACTGGTTATCTAAATCGCGTAACCGCTCAGAGAGCACCTGAATAGTGAAACTCTTCTGAACGAGTGAATACACGACGATGAAGTCGTACGCGATTCTGAATGCGGGAACCATCTTCAATGCGATGACCTCGGCGGGCTCTGTCAAAACAAGTTTTGATGCGCTCAGTGTCCGCCTCGGCGTCGTATCCGCTACAACCGTTGTCGCTGATTCCATGTCTGCTCCTACCTTATTTTTTTATGTGTTGGTGTGTGAATTCCTGAACTGAATCCCCGTGACATTACGTCAAACTCACGGGAATTCAGGTCGGGAAAATGGTCAAAAATGCTGTTCATTTATATCATATTTTGAAGAATTTGTCAAGAGTACTTTACTCATTAAAATAGCACTATTTCGCCATTTTATTTACCTCTCTTTCAGAAAAAGATAATACGCGCCCCAGAGTCTGGAAGCGCGTATTTTCTTTTGTAGGAGGACCCTACGAGTTGCGGCTTACGCCACGTTTTGCGCGATGATCACCATACTCATCAAGATGTTTGTTCGAGCTTCCTTGCGAGCCCGTCCGCGATCTTGAATGACGTTCCCGTCGTTGATTTCATCGATTGATGATTCCGGCACGCTCAGCATCGCCATGACGATCTTCGGTCCATAGACCATTTCCATGTGACGAAACGCGTCCTCATCCGACTTTTCACGAATTTGCCGTGCAACCATTGTCAGATTGCTCTGAATGTAGTCGAACGCAATTCGGAACGACGGCGCTTGTGCGTACATGGTTGCCGCGACGAATTCGGGGCTGAGTTCTTTGGAGGCGGGGGCCGTTGAAGTTGCGAGTTGCATGTGTTGTAGCTCCTATTCTTTCTATCAATGTGTGTTGAAATTCCTGAAGTGAAATCCCGTGGTTTTAAACTAAAATCACGCGGTTTCACTTCAGGATCGGTTGTCCAAGCTACCTGTATTTTATAGCACATTTGAGCCAATTTGTCAAGGTAGCTTTACCTAGCCAAAAACAACAAATGGCTCTATTTAGCCAAAAAGATAACCGCGCCATCCGTATATCCGTTTGACGCGGTCCTTCTTCGTAGAAGAGGTACAACTCACTCTGCAGCAGTTGCGCAGGGAGCGGAAAACAACGGTCCGATGAGTTGCGGCGGGATCCCCTCGCTCATGGCCTCGATCATCACCGCGGCGCTATCGATGATTGAACCGATCACGCGGTGACGCGCGGATTGTTGCCATCGCGTTGTCTGCTTCATCGCCTCCGGAGTCAACCAGAGACGAATACGGCTCATTCGCCCTTCCTCTGCAAGCACGGAAACGACCTGCTCTGTCGACAAACGAAGTGCGAGAATCGAGATCTCACTCGTGAATGTCCGTGTTACGTACTCGACATGGTCGGAACACGTTCCGCCTCGGATGGGTACTTCACCCATGACCTGAAGTGCAAGCTGAAATGAAAGGGGCCATTTGGATTCATCCGAATGCATCATACGCACATTCCTTTTGTTTTATGGGACTGTTTTCCCGAACAGACACCTTGTGATAAATCGAGAAAATTGGCAAGGGCGTGATTAGAGCACCGTGCACAAGGCACAGAGCACAGGCTGACAGAAGATCAGCCTGTGCTCTGTGCCTTGTGCACGGTGCTCTAAATAACAAAGACGGGATCGGCACTGGCCTGGATCCCGTCTCATAAGCATTCTCCGTCTTTCGGAGCACTAAGCAAAAGAACATTGAGTTAAGATTGGAGCATCAGAGACCGATGACATGCACGGGCACGAAGCTATTCGTCGTTGTCCCGTCGCCAAGGGCACCGTTGTAATTATTTCCCCAACAGTAGACGTTTCCGTCACTTCGCAGGGCACACGCCGACCCTTCACCGACTGAGACTTGGGCGACATTCGCAATCCCGCTCACCTGACGCGGTGACAAAAGCGTGGAGTAACTATTCGGATCACTCCCCGCTTCTCCACTCGTGTTCTCGCCCCAGCATTGCACCGTTCCATCCTGGAGGACGGCGCAGGCTTCAGCATATCCGCCGCTGATGCTGATCGGATTCGAAATCCCGGTCACGGCTGCGGCCGTGAGTCGGCTCGTTGCAAACGTCCCATCACCAAGACTGCCGCCATTATTATTTCCCCAGGCGTAGAGACTCCCGGTGCCTGACGCATAGTCTGCGTACAAGCCGCTATCAATCCGGGTGATCCCAGCGATCGCATTCTGAGATCCGTCAACGACCGTTGTCGGATCATGATCGACCGTCGTTGCAGTCGTTCCGAGATTTGTTTCGCCCCAACACTGAACGGAACCCGCATTGAGCAGTGCGCAGGTATGGTAGTCATATGCAGAGATCGCTTTAACACTGGTGACCCCGCTGACCTTTGTCGGCGGCGTCGTCACGCTTGAGAGTCCGGTTCCGCATTGCTTGTTCGAGCATCGCCCCCAACACATCATCGTGCCATCGTTTATGAGCGCACACGTGTGATTCCATCCAAGCGCCAGCGCAGTTGCATTCGTGACATTTGGAACGGCGACTGGCGTCAGCGACGTTGCTCCCACCGCACTCCCGAGTTGCTGGTAATCGTTTTGGCCCCAACACTTTACCGTGGCGTCAGAAAGAATCGCACACGCATGCCACCCGACTGAAGCGATACTCGTCGCATTGGAGATTCCCGAAACAAGGACGGGTGTTGAACTCGCGTTCGTCGTCCCGTTCCCGAGCTGACCCTTCGAGTTAAACCCCCAACACTTAATCGTCTTGTTGTTGAGCAATGCACACGCAGCCAAATCTCCAACCGCAATGGATTGGACATTTCCCGGGCTCACGGCGGCACCGCCCGTTCCACTTCCGCCTGTTCCGCATGAATCCGTGGCTCCTCCGCCAACACCGCTCGCAGAACACGTCGGACTTGATGCGACGCCACTACATCCAAAGAGAGATCCGAAAAGCGCCAGAAACAAACTCATGAACCAATATCTTCTCATCGATTTCTCCAATCTGTATTTGTCGAATTCCATCCAGAATCGGATGGATAAAAGAGTTAAACATATTTAGAGCAAAGAGCAAAGAGCAGAGGGCGGAGAGCGAATCCGACCCCTTTACTCTTCCTGTCCCCCGGAGGCTTTGCGAAGGGGGATGCTCTCTGCCCTTTGCTCTAAACAACAAAAGACGAACGGCTTCCCCCCAGGAGCCATTCGCCTCTTTTAGAGTATCTCCACCCATGTGGAGATTAAAGAAAGAGCAATTTCGCTGAACGAAAAAAGATTAAGAGGGAACCGTCACGACCATGGCCAAGTCCAAATCCAGGTCCACGGCCATTTCCATCCGCCATCTCCATGACACGAGTGACCGCCGGTTCCATCCGAAGACCCGGCCGTTCCAATCGTGGACGATGTGCCAGCGAGACTTCCCGTTCCGCCTGCAGATGTATGACCACCGGTATTCGATGATGCTCCGCCAACAGACGAATCGTCTGGACCTGAACCACCGAGACCGACATCGCTGCCACCAACGGAAGATGAACCACCGATCGGACCCGCCGATGTCCCACCCACGCTTGCGGAAGAAGTTCCCGCAGATGAAGACGTTCCGCCGAGACCGGCGTTCGTTCCGCCAACCGCCGTGGACGTTTCACCGCCACCGCTTGTCTGAGCGCCGCCCGTTGCGTTTCCGCTTCCGCCCACCTCGGTGGAATGACTTCCACCGACGTCGGTCGATTCAGATCCGCCAGTGGACGCAGATGTACCGCCCGTTTCTTGCGTCGAAGACGTTCCGCCAGTGGTTGCATCTGATCCGCCAGACGCCGATGCGCCGCCAACCGCTGCCGATCCGCCCAGCGTATTCACTGAACCGCCGGTTCCATCTGATGAAGATCCGCCAAGACCATTTCCTGATCCTGCAACCGACGAATCACCACCTGCTGAAACTGCGGTCCCGCCGGTCGATGACGAATCTGGAGATGATGTGCCTCCGGTCGCCGTCTGTTCTGAATTGCTTCCGCCGGTCGACGATGATCCGCCAAGGTCGGACGGACATCCAACCGTGCACACATCTGAACCACTTCCGCCAGTCGCTTGTCCATCTGCGGCTGACTGATCGTTGGATCCGCACGCCACTGAACACAGGAATGACACCACAACAGCCACTGAGGCTGATCTCGAACTGAACATGTATTGGCTCCTCTGTCTTTTTTTGTGATTCCTCATCATCGCTTGATGAAAAGGAACAAGATTAAACCATAAAAAAAGCATTCCGACAATACGAATGGGTGTGAAAAAATGATTCTGTGGTGTCTTCAGCGAAAAAAAATAGCTACATGGCTTCACTGTTTCATGGCTACTAGAAATAACGGCACACCGTGAAGACGTAGGGGCGGGGCCAGGCCCCGCCCCTACGTCAGGATCTTCTCCACGCCATCAATCTTCCGAAATCCGATTCGATCTGGCGCATCATCCTGCGAGATCCCAAAGAGACTTCCGAGGATCAATGCGCGGTCGCCATATTTGTCACGAACCACATCTGCCGCACGAGAGAGCTGCGCAACGGCCTCCGTCCGACGACCGTCGTCACGCCATTGCCCATCCACGTCCTGTGAGGTTGAAGTCATTGCGATCTGACCGCTCTTCTCGCCGAACTCTGAATACGTCACCGCGAGAAATGAAACGGGCTGCGTTCCGTCCCACATGGCATAGAGAAGACGGAGCGCTGCATGCACCAGTGCGAATGAATCATCGACCGGTTCTTCAAAACGCACAGCATCAAAATCTCCCACGTCCGGAAGCGCAAACGGCGAGTGAGGTCTCACCGATGACCCCGGCATCGCAGGAACCCGAAAACCGATGCGCACGGAAACCGCACGCGCGCATAATTTTTCCGCTCGTAATCGACGAGCTGCTTTCTCAGCGAGCTTCGAAAGGATTGCCGGAATTTTCTTCTCGCGATTCGCGGCCATGGGCACGCAATAGGAATGACCGATGGATTTTGGCGGGCCGGGATCGGATTGCAGCGTTTCAATACTCATTCCATTTAACTTCGCCCACAAGACATACCCATTAATCCCGAACGCATGCATCAGGTTCGCAACCGGCGCACGCTTTACCTCCAATGGCGTCCGATATCCCAACGCCTCAATTCGCTTGGACAGTTTGCGACCGATCCCATGAACATCTCGGAGCTCGAGGCGCGACAAGACCTCATCAATATTCTCTGGCGTGATAACCACAAGCCCCGACGGCTTTTCCATGTCTGACGCGAGCTTTGCCAAGAACCGCGTCGGCGCGATCCCGATTGAACAGCGCAGCCACTCCCCAACCTCATCGCGAATACGACGACGGACGCGCGTCATTAAAAACGCCGCTTCCGCCGGATCACGCACCCATCCGGTGAGATCCAAAAATGATTCATCAATCGAGTAGTGCTCAACGCGATCAGAGACCTCATGCATGATCGCAAACACGCGCGAGGTGACCGCGCGATACTTTGCCGGATCATTTTCCACAAACACCGCGTCCGGAATCAGCGTCTGCGCTTCCTCCATGGTCATACCCACTTTCATCCCGCGCTCCTTCGCTTCAATCGAAGCCGCAATAATGCACCCGTGGCGATGAAGGTAGGCACACACGCCGAGCGCCCGACCACGCAACAACGGATTCGCCTGCTGTTCCACGCTCGCAAAATACGAATTCATGTCGAGATGAATGATGCAGGGGCGGACGGACGTGGTTGCGCATGAGCGGAGAGACATATCCAAAAAAATAATCGTTCTTACAGAACATCGATCTGAGTATCCATTATTTCAACGTAATCAACCGATTTGTCATTCCGCGCAGCGGAATCCCTTTCCAGCCTCACGCGATCACTTCGCAAGCAAGATCATTCCAATGAGGATTTAACGTTCTGATCAACTCTTCCTTCTTTGTACGCGGCCACCACTTAATTTCTTTTTCTCGCTGAATCGCATTCAAAACATATTCATGGAATTCGACGTACACGAGACGTGAGCAGTTGTACCACTTCATAAAACCATCTTTCTCTTGGTTCTTATGCTCATCAACGCGACGCTGAATATCATTTGTCATACCAACATAGAGCGTCCCGCTTGGGCTCGCCATGATATAGACGTAAAAAGCGTATTCTCGTTTCATATTTCTGAGATCAGGACTTCTTTCTTCTGTCTGAGGGGCATGATCCACGTGGCTAGAAAGCGATTCCGCTGCGCGGAATGACAAATCAGTTGATTGCGTTGATTGAATGTCGAATCTCTTTCAGCGATTGAATTCGTCACAATCAATCAAATGAGCCCACCACCCTTCGCTTACTCCATGGCTATACCAAATACCTCCAAAACCATCCAAATTAATCCCACGTGCTACGCACGACGCACCACGCACTACCCCTCGCACACCTCTTCCAGCCTCCACGCGAGTGTTTCCGTGGAGAACGAAAGTCGATACACGAGCGCGCCAGACGAGACGGAAAAAATGTACACCTTCTCGCGACCTCGACGTTCTGAATGAACGAGATGAACGCCATCCACCTGGTAGTAGGTCGTTCCCCACTTGAACGTCATTGGCTTTGTCGCGTGAATCGCAACCGAGTGATCCTTCCGAAAGGCCACGAGAACATCAATAGGTTCCTGAATCGTCTTGAAGATCATAGAGAGTGGTGCGTCGTGCGTGGTGCGTGGTGCGTAGGATCGCTTTCCAACGCACAACGCACCACGTACGACGCACTCTTCCTGGGGCAACGCCCCCCGAAGCTCGCCCCCGGCGAGCGCAGGGGGGCGGATCTCGGTCTCCTCCGCATGAAAGGGGTGCACGCGCCCATAACGTGCGCATCCGATGCGATTCAACAGAGATCTCAAACGAGATCGTCCGTGAGAGACATCGGCACATCGTTGATTCCGCCCATAACGGACAACGATGATCCTTTGAACAGAGGAGACCGAATGATGCTTGGATCCGCCATCCTCATTGCTGAGGATGCGAGGATGGTGAGAAGGTGCGAGCCAGCAAGAACCAACCCTTTGTGAGGGAAAAAGAAACACTCGTCGTTGGTCGCTGGCGTTCGGGGATCACAGGAGTGACTGCCAAACGTCAGCGGTCAAAAGAAGTTAAGAGTTAAGAGTTAAGAGTTAAGA
>JAHFIK010000032.1:0-7462 GCA_023246415.1 Candidatus Uhrbacteria bacterium | reverse complement strand
AGTTAAGAGTTAAGAGTTAAGAGTTAAGACGCTTGAAGCACACAGACTCTTTTCGATTTAAGGAAACCATGAGACTCATGGGTCGTAACTCTTAACTCTCAACTCTTACCTCTAAAGAGGCCTTGGCCGAAACGATCGGATCACCGCTCGTACCACACCCTGAATCAACGGATCATACGTATAGATTGGTTTCATCGTGGAGTTTGCGGGCTGGAGGCGGATCCGATCTTTTTCTCGATAGAACCGTTTGAGCGTCGCATACGCGTTATCGAGCAGTGCGACCACCACATCTCCATTCTTCGGGGATGGATTGCGTTCAACGACCACATAATCCCCGTCCAAAATTCCATCATCGATCATGGATTCTCCCTTCACGCGCAACACATACGAATTTGCAGAGTCTGGCGCAAGATCAACCGGAATTGCAATCGTCTCATGCTCCTGTAACGCTTCGATCGGCATCCCGGCGGTAATCGTTCCTGCGAGCGTGAGCAGCACGCTCCTTCCCCATCGCACGGCCTTGTCTGTTGGCTCAAGTTCACGTGAGGCTCCGCCCTTGTTGCGGAGAAATCCTCGTTCGCGTAGTGCCTGGATATGGACGTGGACCGTTGAAGGCGATGCGAGTTTGAGCGCATCCGCGATTTCACGGAACGACGGCGGATATCCGCGTTCATTGATGAACTGGACAATGAAGTCGAGGACATCCTTTTGTTTTGGTGTGAGTGATAGAGAAGTCATATGGAGGGGACGCGACGCTCGGACCCTTTTCGAGGTCGAGAAGTCTATGGAACAAAAATAGAACACTCGCAGAAACACGTCAAGAGGCTTTAAAAGCGAAAAGATTTCGAGTTATCCCCAAACACATCTTTATCTAACGTAGGGGCGGGGCCTGGCCCCGCCCCTACGTTAGATAAAAGAACGACGCCTCCAGTGTTTCGGAAGCGTCGTATTGCCATGAGAAAATTCTCAGGAGTGACTCGTTCAAGATTCTGCCGCAATCGGCATCGTGTCCGCATGTCCACGAACGTGCGGACTCACGCGTCGCGGCTCGTCCTCTGATGGAAGCGCCCCTCCGAGGACAATGGACTGAAGACGTTCGAAACTCGCAACGCGTTGCGTATAGACGTCAGCGATCTGCCGCGTCTCGTCAAGGAAGTCCTGAATGAGATTCGCGACGCCTTGACGCCACGGTCCGACAAACGCCGTTCCTCCCTCCAAGACCTCATAGGCACCGTCAGGCCGAAAGAGATACGCATGCATGAAGTAATGCCCATCTCCGATATAGACCTCAATCTCTAAAGCCTGTTTCGTAATCGTGAAGGTCGATGCAGCCTCCCGAGAAGGAAAGACGGATCGAAGCACGAACAGAAACGATGTCATCGCTTCTAATGAAGCGTTGATCTGCTCTGCCGAAGGCGTCGGTTCTTTTGAGGATGAACTCGGTTCGGGGGGAATCTCGAGCCGACTGAGAATTTGAGTTGGAAGGTTCAAGGCTGGCATGAACGCGATCTCCTTTGCGTCTCAAAAATCATTCGCGCGGGGCGGATTACACCATAGATTAACGCCCCCGTAAAGATGTCGCCGAACCATGCGAGTTATCCACTCTCCTCAATGGAGAAGAATCTTTCCCACCCACTTCGTTTGCCAACCCCCTATTTCACCGCAACACCAAAATGTAAAAAAATCGCTTAATCGTCCGTTTTCTTCATCCACACCTTCCCCTCTTGCACGGTGTTCTGAGTCATGAGACTGACTATAGAGCGGAATACGGAATTTGGAATTTAGAATTTGGCGATGGATCCAAACTCAAATTCCAAATTCTAAATTCCAAATTCCTTATCCCAATATCAACCAACGATATGCGCGACTTTCATCGCCAATACCGCTCGGCTTTGCGTACCCGCCGACAGATGATCAAGCGGATACTCACGCTCATCGCGACAACGCTCCTATCGCTCGCGTGGATATCTGCAAGTCCGATGCGCGCCTCTGCGGAGGAAGTGATCATGAGCTCACTTCCTGACCCCATGCCGCACGTCCTCATTGAAGAAGTTGCGTGGGCCGGATCGAGCGCATCCCTCGCCGATGAATGGATCGAACTCGCGAATATCGGTGATGCGACCGCAACCATTGGCGGATGGTCGTTGCGCGGCGCGGGTGAAGGCAATCGAACCATCTTCCTCCCATCGGATGCGGAAATTCGTCCGGGAGGAACCTATCTCATTGCGAATTATCCCGAGCGCGACAGTCGATCTGCCGTTTCCTCAACCATCGCCGTTGCGACAACAACCATCTCCCTATCGAATGCAGCACTTGGAATCGAATTGCGTGATGCGGCCGGAATGACGATGGATCGCGCCGGAAATGGCGGTGCGCCGTTTGCAGGAACATCCGGATCGACATTCGCTTCAATGATCCGGGCCTCATCGACCGCGATTGGCGATGCTGCGGAAGGATGGACGACCGCAACCACCTCTCACGGATTTAAAGAAGGCGTGCTCGATGCCGGAACGCCTGGGTTCTGTGACACTTGTACCATCGCCTCAAACGATCTCATGAGCCACGAAGATCCAGAGACGGTTGTCGACGATATACTCTCTCCGCAAGACGATCCGAACGATCCGCTCTGCCGAGAAACAACAGGGACCGCTGACGCATCTGAAACGATCTGCCATGAATCAGACGCAGAGGCCGATCTCATCGATGACGTCGCCACCTCCACAATCTCCGAGACGACATCCACTGATACTGTTCTTGATTCCACGACCTCAACAGACGACATCGTCAATGACGAAGCGACCTCCACGCCATCCGAAACAGATGTCGATCCGCCTCCACCGCTCACGGTCGCACTGAATGAAATTGTTTCCAATCCAGACAGTGGCGATGAGTGGATTGAGCTCACCCTGCCGCTCTCAGCAACCGGAACCGATCGCACGCTCCTCCTCTATGACGGACAAGGAAAGATCACCACGATTCCAACAGGAACACCCGTGACCGCTTCCGGGTTTCTCGTGATCACGCTCCCCTCTCCAAAACTGAATAACAGCGGCGATGAAGTCAGTCTCCGCGACCCAACAGGCGCAATCCTTGAGCGCGTTGTCTTTGGAGCACTCGCAAAAGGAACCTCCTGGGCAAAAGATGTCAGTGATGCGGACGATGTCTGGCGAACCACGACCGCGCTCACGCTAGGCGCGCCGAATTTCTTTCCCATTCCGATTCCGGTAACGGTAACGCCCATCACGTCACCGGCCGTCATCATCATCACACCTCCCACAACAACCGTCGCGACCACGACAACGAAAAAAGGAACTTCAACGAAAACGACCACTCCGAAAAAATCCACGCCATCGAAAATCTCCGCCACAACAACGTTACAAATTCCAACAACGACCTCGACGAAGAAGACCGTAACAAAAAAGACGACGGCCTCGACGACGGCCACAAAATCCTTAGCTACCGCTCCCGCAAAGAAAACAACGTCAAAAACAACTGCCGCCAAACCCATCATTCCTCTTTCATTTGATGCTATGTTTGATAATCCCTCTGACAGTATCCGCGCTCGAATTACCGGAATCACCGGATCTGTCGCGAAACTGTTTGGATCGACGAATGCGTTCGTACTCCTCTCCGAGGACGGGCGCGGACTGATCGTCTATCTCCCGAAACATCTCCACGTCCCGCAACTCGGATCCACGGTCCGACTCACCGGAACACTGAAGGTCACGGCAAAAGGACCGGAACTCCACATGGGAACACACGACGTTTGGATTTCCCTTGCGACCTCGACACCGCCCGTGACCCGCGACGTCGATTTTCTCGCGCTCGCCGAAGAAGATGGATGGAGCCTCACCACCGTGGAGGGCGTTGTCAGAACGATCAACCTCACGAGCTTCGCGATTGATGCCGATGATGGCACGCCCATCATCATCAACACGCCCGCGATCATCGGATTCCGAACAAAGCGACTCGCCAAAGGTGATCGCATCCGAGCGATCGGGTTTGCGGATCCGCGTAAAGCCACACCCACCTTGCTCGCAAGAAATGGAGAAGAGATCACGATCCTAGATCACGCCAAAGGGACAGTGACCCCGCCAGCGAGCGCATCCGCAACAACAACTGGCGGCCAGGTTCCTGGCTGGGCCCCCTTCGGCGCCGCAGGCGGTGCCATCGTGGCAACCGGTGCTGGGAAGCGCCTCAAAGAGATCCTTCAAAAGAAGAAGTTGAAAATGATCGCGGGACAGTCATCCTAAGGGGGAGATTGTAAGCGACAACAATCAAGCAATCCAGCAATCAAACAATCCTTTCAGCGAAAGAGACTGTTTGATTGCTGGATTGCTTGATTGTTACGATTCCTGATGCCCCGTTGCGCATTTTAGAGAGTCTTGCTAGTATCCCCGTCGACAACTGAACCGTGCGCCGTTCGTCGTACGTCGGACGTTGGATCCCTCACAGGACCCGACGGACTACGTACTACGCACTACGCACTCTCCCCGCGCGGGTATCGTATAGCGGCTATTATGTGTCCTTGCCAAGGATAAGATACGGGTTCGACTCCCGTTACCCGCTCCAAAAGGAAACGCTCCGATTCAATCGGGGCGTTTCTTGTTGGTATCGTTCGCGCCTTGACGCCTCAGGCCAGATCCTGCCTAATACGATGAGTCCCTTTCTTATGTCTGGAGGCACATGGCTACAACCGCACAAATTCTCGAGTTCATCGCATTCTGCGAATCCATTCTTGGAACAGATCGTCCCTACCCCACGCTCATCGTCCCGTGCCTGAACCTCTGCCGCCGCATTGAGGCCGTCACGCAAAAACCGAACGGGATCATCCATCCTGTTCAAGAAATCGATGGCGTTCCCGTCCTCCCCGCTCCAAAACGGACGCGCGGAAAAAAATCGAAGGCGATCGAGATCAATACCGAGGCGCTTCTCGCCCTTCAAGGAGAAGCGCGCATATTTCTCTCGCTCATCGCACCAACGCCCGCTCGGATTCGCCGGCCAGAAATCCTGACCGAACTCCAGAACGCGCTCCAATTCGGCGAACTCGTCACGCTGTTTGCCAAACAAGCGTGGCCACGCCTTAGCCCCCTCGTCGATACGCAGACATCGACAACGTAATCGCCCCGACGGAATCTTTTCTCCGTCGGGGCGTTCGCATTTTTCTGGTTGCGTCGTTGCGTGGTTGCGTCGGGTCGGCCGGCCGAAACGACGCAACGATCCCTCAGTTCTTCGGGACAGGCTCCCGACGGACGACGCAATGAACCTCTATCTTCTACTTCTCCCAGCAATCTCTCGATTCGTACCACGGGATGGTCCCGTACTTCTCGTAGAGTGCAAGCGCCATATCGATATTCACGTATGGATCTTCTTTGCTCAATCCATTTTTATACTGCGGCGTCAGCCGTTCAGTCCCATCGAGAATCTGAAAAAATCCAACGGCCGTTGATTTCTGATTCTTCACCATCCGCCAACTGCTTTCACAGTGCGCAATTCGTTCAAGTAAGTCCGGATCAAATCCTTTTTCTTTCGCCTTCGTCCGCAGATAGGCGCGAGGGAATGGTTTAATTGGAACGCCCACGTCGGATGCATCCGCGGTTTCAAGTCCAACATCTGTCGACGTCGTGACCACGACAGCGGCAGCAGATTCTTTTGTCACCATCTGCCCTTCCAGAAACGGAGCTGTCGCCGCAGACACTCGAACGTAATACAACGTCGACGCAAGCAACAGCGCTGTTCCAGCACCCAGGGATAAGAACATCGTCCGCACATACGGATGGACGCCTTTTATCTTCAAAGTTTTCTTTACTCGAGCTGGCGCATTCTTCCTCGTGACTGGTGACTGGTGACTGGTGACTGGTCGATGCGCATATAGGCTCTCGACCTCCACCGGTGCATGTTCTGACGCAAACAAAACACGCCTCGCCCGACCGCTCGAAGAACCCTTCGAACGATTGTGCGCGGCGTTTCCCGCGTGTTCCACCTTCCGTTTCTGTGATCCCGCCTTCCCAACTCGGTGCATGTCTAAAGTATAGCGCAACTGAGCAAGAAAAAAAATGAATACAAAAGTGGATTATCATTTATCATAGGTCCGTAGGTGCGTATGTCCGTGGAGCCTGCCCTGAGCGAGCCTGAGTCAGCGAAGGCGAGTCGAACGGGTCCGTAGGTTCGGACGCTTTTACTGTTTGCTTTGAGAATAAAAAGAGGCCCTACTTGTACGACAATGTCATACGTTCAGGCCAGAGGATATCTACATGTCGTCAGAGTCGCTGGAGGATGATCCAACGGAAGTCGTCCGAGGTTTCAATCTCGCGTTTCAACGGAACTTGGAAGGTGAACACTTGATCTGGACGTGGAACGATCCGACGGATCCCGCGAAGTTCGACGTCACGTAAGAACACATCGATCTCCGTTTCAACGATGCCGATGCGACGATTCGCCGCATGGACCACCGTCCCTTCGCCAGTGGCGAGACCGACATGGCCCACGCCATCCGCCGGATCATCGTCATAGTAATTAATGTGACCCGTCGTAAACACGAGATCCCCCGCTCGAAGATCATCACGCTCAACCGGCTCTCCGCACCGTCGTTGCTGAATGGTCCGCCTCGGGATCCAAATTCCGCGTTGCGCATAGACCCACTTCATGAGCGATGAACAATCGAAGACGTCCGGAGCCTCAGCGAGCCTCGCCCCTCTTCGATACTCGGACGTCCCAATACAGGCCCGAACGAGCGCAACGAGATTGACCGTCACAAGGACGTACCCGGATCGAATCAGGAGATCGATCGCCTCAGTATTCGAGATGGGAAGATTCAATGCAGAAAGATCAACGGCACACCGATCATGAACCGCACGAAAGAACATCAGGACCTCCAAAAATGCACGCACCAATCTTTACGCGCATTCGTCAAAACGGTCAACGTGCCACAACATCGAAACGAGCCCCAAGGAGTGGGGCTCGTAGATCGAAATAAACGCGTGAACGAGTTCACGCAACCTGAAGGCCTTTTACATCAGCTGGATCCAGCTTGCTTCCATCTGGCGGATACAGGATCACGGTCTCGCCAACGATTTGAGACCTGAGGCAAATCCGGTCGCCACCGCCAACGTCCTCGCCACTGGGGCCGATGTTGCTCACTGCATAGATCGAGAGGCCGGCCGCATAGTCGAGGCGATCATCCTTCACCCATGACGTCGACAGTGGAGGGTATCCTTCCCCTTTCGCAAGCCATGAGAATGTCACTGTAAGATCATCATTCACCACGCCGATCGTCAGAACCTCGCCGCGATAGATATATCCTTCACCTGGATTCTGAATTTCCACCTGACCGCCCACGAATCTCGCAAGCATCTCCGTCGTCAGTTCCATACTGATACTCCTTCTGCGTATTGCAACGTACGAATGACACCGTGTCATTTCTCGCCCATCAGATCAAAATTCGCCCTCTTCGTCAAGATGA
>JAHFIK010000065.1 GCA_023246415.1 Candidatus Uhrbacteria bacterium | reverse complement strand
CCGGAGTTGATGTAGGTGCTGACGTCTTCAAACCCAAGACGCTCAAATGTCTGTTTGAGCTTCCGCATCTCCACCTTCTTATTCCCCCCAACGTTAATCCCTCTCAATAAGGCGACGTAGGTCATAGAGAGGAAGTATATCGCAATACGAAAAGGTCCGTAGGTCCGTAGGTGCGTAGGTGCGTAGGCCGGATCCGGCCTACGCACCTACGCACCTATTCTATGTTAGAGTATTTCAATCTATGGAACCCCAAGCCATCGCTGACAAGCTGATTTCGCTCCAGCGCGCGTACGCCTTCACGTACCGGGCGATGGTGACGGAGGAACGGTACACGGGCCTGGTGGAATCGGGGATTTTGAAGGACTACGCCATTAACATGACGGCGCTCCGCGAGCCGCTGATTGAGCATGTCGGACATTTACCAATCATCGCGTCATTTCTCCATTCGCTCATTGAGCACCGGAACGAGGTGGATCTCGGGCGTGCGCTGATTATGCTTTCGATTCACGATATCGGCGAAACGGTGGTCGGTGATCAATTCGCGTATACCAAAACAGACGCGCATGCCGTCTCAGAGGAGGCGGCAGCAAAATTGCTTCTCTCAGAGGAGCTCTTTGCGTATTACACGGAAATGGAACAGCGCGAGAGTCTGGATGCGAAGTTCGCGAAGTCCATTGATGCGATGGCGCCATTCCTGCACGAGATGAGCCGTCCAGAGTTAACGTCGAAACGGTTCGCGTTTTATCAATTTAATACGGAGAAGATTCGAACAAAAAAGCGTCCCTATTTTGAATGGGACGCCGTACTGCTCGCACTGTTCGATGAGTTTATGGAACGGTTCTGGCAGATCGAAAAAGATGCCGGAATCTAGTTCTGAACTCGTGACTCTTGACTCTTAACTGGCGGCTTCCTCTTCGCGTGCAATTCGAATTTCTGTCGATCAATGAATCGGGTGAGCAGGAAATAGCCAAAGAGACTGATCGTCCCAATCGCGATAATCGTGATGTAGGAAGCGATTTTTTCATCCAGCCATTCCGGTTGCCAGGGGAAGGCGATATTCATCCCGAAAAAACTCGTGAGAACCGTAAGGAACAAGAGGTAGTTCAGGATGCGCGTGCCGCGCTGCGCATTGTCTTCGTACAGGGTGTTTAACAAGTCGAGCGTTTTTTCCGTGTACTCTTCGGTCATCTTCCAGAGATCACTCACATACCGTTGATCGGCTTTGAGGGATTCGAAGCTGTTCAGCTCAAGCTGTTTGAGGCGTGCGCGTTCGCGATCAGAAATGAGCGCCTCGCGTTCCTCTAGGATGTTCCCCATTTGCGCAATGCGCGCTTCCACAAAAGAGAGTGTTTTGGTCAGCTCGAGAATTTTATTGCGGACGTTTGGAAAATCACGCGAGCGCAGACTGGGGGTTTCGCGGATTCTCGACACCTCATCCCAGATATCGCGATGGAGTTCGAGGTAGTAGGTGAGCTGGGATTCGAGATCGCGGAAAAAGACGCTCAGACGGAGGAGCTCGTCGATTTCCTCGCTGTCCATGGATGTTCCATGGACATTGAAGATGCTGAGGGTGTTTGAGAATGAGATCGTGACGTCCGACGCGCGTGCGGATCCGTATGCGTCTTCTTTAAAGAGGCGATGAATGGCCTGTACGCCCTGCTCATCTTTATTCTGCGTGACCACGATGACCGGAAAAATCTCCTTGAGATTCGAAAGGGTTTTTGGGACCGGGGCGCCGCGGCTGAAGAGGTAGTTGATGGTTGGCCCAAGCGTGTCGCGATAGTACTTCTCAAGCGACTTCATGCCCGCGAGCAGGTCCGCATCCCGTTTTGATAACAGGATGACGCCGTCTTCCGTCATACTGATCTCAATCCCTTCGCTCTGGAGCGTGAGGAGGTTAAGATCGCGTTCCTGGAAATGGAGATCGGTGACGCGAAGGCGCTGTCGGAGGCCGTTCAGTTTTTTGGGGTCCAATCCGGACATTTTCGACGTGCCTTGGGCAAATCGAAAAAATTCTCGAAGATGAATGTTGGTCCGCTGAAACCAAATCCCAACGCAAATGCGATCCGGAACGGATGCGCTGATTTTTGCCCCTGCCATGTATCAGAATTGTAGCATGCAGGAAGGTGTGTGCCTTCGAAAAAGACGGCGAACAGTCTCTGCGTCTAATGGATCGCGATCGTTTAAAAGAATTGACGGATTACGAATTACGAATTGGCGGATTATCCGAACTTAGATAATTCGCTAATTCGTAATTCGTAATCCGCTAATCGCCGTAAGGCGCATGTTGATATCTCCATCTTGTCCGGTCTCGTCAAAACCCGTATGGTACGTGATTCATTCTTAAACAAGATCCAGTGCTATGAAGAAATATCTCAGGGGAAGCCTCGCGTCACTGATCATCGCGATCGCGGTGATTGGCGGTGTCTCGGTTCAGCATGTCGCGGCCGCGTACGGCCAGTCGCAACTGAGCTGGTTTGATCGATGGGAACAGCGTCAGACGGATCGTTCCATCTCAGATCGATTGGCCTCGCTCGCGACTATTAAGCATCAGCGGGTGTGCAATGCGGATCCAGGAACCGGTGCCGCGGCATGTAACGCAAAAGTGGTCTTGAACGATGTTGGTCAGGCGGCAACGAGCACGCTGCCGAACGGATATGGGCCGCAGCAGTTTTTGACGGCCTACCATCTCAATCCCTTCGTGAATGCAACATCCGGTCCGATTATCGCCATCGTGGATGCGTATGATCATCCGAATATCGCGAACGACTTGAGCGTCTACAGTACGACGTACGGGTTGCCTCAGCTTCCGACCTGTACCGGTACCATCAAGTCATCGAGCGTCCCGTGTTTTCAAAAGCTGAACCAGAACAATAAAACGACTCCGCTCCCTGCGGCGAACGCCTCGTGGGGACTTGAGATCGCGCTCGACGTTCAGGCGGCGCATGCCACCTGTCAGAACTGCAAGATTCTTCTCGTTGAAGCGAATTCGAGTAGTTACAACGACTTGTTGAAAGCTGTGGATACCGCGGTGTCGAACGGAGCGACAGTCGTCTCTGGATCTTGGGGCGGCGGCGAATCCACCTTCGAGAGTTTCTTGTATGACGGCCACTTCAATAAGACAGGCGTTGCATTCACCTTCAGCACGGGCGACAACGGATATGGCGTTCAGTACCCAGCGGCGTCTCCGTACGTCACGGCGGTTGGGGGCACGTCGCTCCTCTTGAATCCGGATTCGACGTATTTGAGTGAAACGGCCTGGGCCGGAGCGGGAAGCGGATGCAGCCGATATGAATCAAAACCATCCTGGCAGCATGACGCCGCCTGCACGAAACGGACGGTCGCGGATATTTCTGCGGACGCCGATCCTGCAACGGGCGCTGCAGTCTATGATTCATTTGCGTACAACGGTCAAACGGGTTGGTTCCAAGTTGGTGGAACGAGTTTGGCCGCACCGCTCGTTGCCTCCGTGTACGCGCTTCACGGCGTGCCTGCAGGAACGCGCGCGAATGCCTTGCTCTACAGCCAGGCGAACAGTTCGAACGTGAATGATGTCACGGTTGGATCAAATGGAAGCTGCGGAGGGTCGTATCTCTGCACGGCCGTTCCAGGATTTGATGGACCAACGGGACTTGGAACACCGATCGGAATGTCTGCCTTCTAACGGAGGGACGTAAGAGTCGGTAGAGAGGTGAGCGGGTCGATGGCCTGCTCACCTCTTGCAGATGGGGTAGAATGGACGAAGTTGATTCTTCAACGAGCAAATCTATGCCGATTATTTGGAGTAAAGTGACGTGGTACTCAAGGCTGATCGCACTCATTCTGCTGTTTGTCACCTTTGCCATCGGGTATGCGCTTGGAGGGATCTCGCAGCAGGGGAAGGATGCAGCGGCGCAGGAAGCACGGCTCCTTCAGGCGATTGCGGCACAGGCGCAGCGCGCTCCAGCGCTCCGGCCGACGATCAATCCGACTGCGGACGCCACGAGCACGACGCCAACGACGAAGCCGAGGGTGCGGTATTTTGGCGGGAAGCAGATTTGCACGTCACAGCGCGATTGTCCGCCGAATAACGGATGCATTCGGACCGGTCCACTCGTGGCCGGACGCCAGACTCCAAAGGTGTGTGTGCCGAATACGGAATTCGTCCCGTTCTAATCCTGTAATCGACAGGCAGGCTAATCAAATAATCCCGATCCGCGATCGGGATTTTTGATGGGCGATGGCTTGCTCTTTTTACTGTTCTGTATCAAGATCCCGGCGCAGAGATCGCTTCTTTAGAAGCGGGATGCACCTCACAACACACTGAATTCGGAGGATTGTAATGACGACTGGAATGACCTATGCCGGGGTTGGCGTGGATTATGATGCGATGGATCCGTTCAAGCGCGCGGCGCAGAAGCTTGGCCGCACGACCGCAGTGAATCTGGAGCGTTTCGGCTTTTCGGAATACGAAGCCAGCCGAGGAGAGAGCGCCTATCTCATCGAGACACCCTACGCCTTTCTTGCCCATGTTGAGGAAGGGCTTGGGACGAAGAATCTCGTTGCGGACATCATGTACGAACTGACGGGCAAATCGTATTACGATCAGGTCGCACAATGCACGGTCGCGATGATCGTGAACGACCTCGTCACCCTTGGCGCGATACCGCTTTCAATTGCGATGCATCTTGCTGTCGCTTCATCAAACTGGTTCGAAGACGAAACGCGTTGCACAGATTTGATCGAGGGTTGGACGAAGGCGTGTACGCTTTCACGAGCGGTGTACAGCGGCGGTGAAACGCCGACCTTAAAAGGCGTCGTTGCTCCTGGCGCATCACTCCTTTCTGGTTCTGCGATGGGGATCATTCAGCCGAAGTCTCGACGCATCAAAGGAAATGTTCAAGATGGCGATGCGATCATCTTCGTCGAGAGCTCTGGGATTCATGCGAACGGATTAACGTTGGCGCGGGAGATCGGTGAGAAATTGCCCGATGGATATCTGACCCGGCTCCGCAACGGGCGCACGTACGGAGAGGCGTTGCTCGATCCGACGGAAATCTACGTTGGTCTTGTGGATGATTGCCTCACGCAACGAATTGATATCCATTATGCGGTGAATATCACCGGACATGGGTGGAGAAAACTGATGCGGTTGGTCCAACCGTTCGCCTATATCATTAAGACGCTTCCGACATCGCGGCCCATCTTTGAATGCATGCAGGAGTTTGGTCCGGTTGACGATCGCGAAGCCTATGGGAATCTCAATATGGGTGCTGGATTCGCACTCTATGTTCCGGTCAAGGACGTCGAACGGGTGATCGCGATTGCGGCTCAGCTTGGGCAGCGCGCGTTTCTTGCCGGATATATCGAGGCCTCTCAAACAAAGAAGGTCGTCATTCGGCCAAAGGACCTTGAGTACCTCGGTGACACGCTCGGCGTACGGTAATTGCTCACCACGAGATCGTCGTCAGTGTGACGCTTCTCTACATACGCACGGCGCGGGAAACTCTCCCGCGCTTTTGCTTT
>JAHFIK010000031.1:11146-15670 GCA_023246415.1 Candidatus Uhrbacteria bacterium | reverse complement strand
GGGAAATTTCACGGTTCGCGAAACAGAACGCCGCGTGTACCCCACGCGCCAACCACGCGTCTCCGGCGATCCGAATGTGCTTGATCTCGTCCGTCGTCTCCGTGAATCACTCGGTCATCGTGCAGATATCAAACGAACATCCGGAACGAGCGGAGAAATTCGCATCTCATTCGAGAACGATGAAGATCTTCAGGGACTCGTTGGAAAAATAACCGGCCAGGGATAGAAAAAGGTCCGTAGGTGCGTAAGTGCGTAAGTCCGTAGGTTCAGATCTGAACCTACGGACTTACGCACTTACGCACCTACGGACCTAGTTTTTCCCTCCCGGCATCAGTCCCTTGATCCAGTCCTTTAATGAGGATTTCGCGTATTGGCGAATTTTTGATCTCGCGTAGCGCGTTTTAACGCTATTCTGCCAGTCCGGGTTCGGCCCTTTTCGTGTTCGGTCGACCATGATTTCAACGACGTCTCCGCTTTTGAGCGTGATATCAAGCGGCTCCAGTTTATCGTTGACCTTTGCGGCCGTGCAGGTATTGCCGATGTCCGAATGAATCATGTACGCGAAATCAATCGGCGTGGAATCTTCTGGAAGTTCAATGACATCTCCTTTTGGCGTGAAGACAAAAATTCGATTTCGGAACACATCGATCTTCATTTCTTCAAGCAAGTTCATGTACTCCTTCGTATCCGAGATTTCCGAGTGGAGTTCGTTGATCTGTTTGATCCATTCCGCTTCTTCAGATTGCTTCAAGGACGAACGTTTTGTTTTTGATTCGTCGTACTGCCAGTGTGCCGCGATTCCGTATTCTGCCAACCGATGCAATTCTGGCGTGCGGATTTGAAACTCAACGACTTCGCCGTCATCGCAGAACACGGTGGTATGGAGCGAGGAGTAGCCGTTTGGTTTTGGCTGCGCAATATAGTCCTTAATGCGGCCTTTGAGTGGCGTCCAGACCCCGTGAATGATCCCGAGCGCGGCATAACAATCCGCCAGGGTCGGAACGATGACACGGATGGCCATGAGATCGTAGATACGGGAAATGTCACGATCGTACTTGAGGAGCTTTCGATATAACGAGTACAGATGCTTTTCGCGGCCGTGGACATCGATCGTACGAATGCCGGCGTTCTCAAGGACTTCATGCGTCCGTTGAATGACGCTGTTCAGATATTCTTTTTTCCCTTCGCGCGTGGTTTTTGACAATTCCATGGTCCACGCGTACTCGTTCGGGTACACGCGTGAAAAGGACGCGTCCTCCAGACGTCCTTTCATTTCTCCCATGCCGAGTCGGTTCGCGATTGGCGCAAAGATCTGAAGGGATTCAAGGGCGACGCGATACGCTTTTTTAGGCGGGATCGCGTCAAGCGTTTCTAGGTTATGCAGGCGATCAGCAAATTTGATGATGACGACGCGAATGTCTTCTGCCATGGCAAGAAACATCTTTCGAAGATTTTCAACGTATCGTTCAATCCCGCGATAGCGAAGTCGTCCAAGTTTTGTGATTCCGCCCACCATCTTTGCGACGTCTTCACCGAACACATCGCGAATTTCTTCGATGGTCCGCGTGGTGTCTTCCGGTACATCGTGGAGAAGTCCGGCAATGATCATGGCTTGCGGGAGCTTCATCTCAGCGAGTTTCATGGCAGTTGCCAGGCAGTGGGTGACATAGGGCTCACCCGAGGCGCGCACCTGGCCTTTGTGTGCTTCCACGGCAAACGCATACGCGTCGCGGACCCGTTGGGTATCCACGTCTGGTTCATTCGCGTGCAGGATCGCGATGAGCTCCTCAATCGTTTGCATCTCTACTAATCTAAGCAGAAAGAGGGGAAGTTGCAAGACAGGGATGCGTGCGGGTGGGATGGCATGAATGTGCGGATTTGAGTGGTTGATCTGTTTGCGAAGTCAGTGGGCCGCACCGTCTGAAGAATGGCCGTGTACAGAGCTCACGCGTTCACGTTCGCTGTGATATAATCGAGCCAATATGCCCGCAGGAGCCGCACCAAGAATCGATATTCCCGCTACGCCGGATCCGGAAAAGAACGGATCTGCGCAACCCGATGCGGCGGCGACCCCCGAAATCGAGATCGATGAGGATGAACAGGAGAAGCGGATCAAAAAATCAGCGTCGGTCCGAACAAAGAACAACGTCGTTGAATTGCGAAAAAAGAACGAACAGTGGCAGGCGCGTCTTGAAGAATTGAGAGAGGAAAAAGAATTGCAGGGGCAGCTCAGTGATCGTGACGAAGCCGAACTTCAAAAACTTGAAGCGCATGTCGGTCATTTTGCGGCGATTGAGCGACAGCATCAATCAGCCGTAGAACTGGAGCAGGCGCGAGCGGAATTGAAGAAGCTCGAAGAACAGGAGGCGGAAGATCGGCGGGTCCTCACCGAATTACGTGCCAAGCGGATTGCGGAAGCCGAAGCACTTGAACGGGCAACGGAAGAGATTGCCAAGAAGGAGCAGGACTATCAGGCTGCGAAAGATGCCGCGGTCGTTGCAGCTGTCACGCCAGACCATCCACCATTGGTGATTGATCCTGAGACGATTCAGAATGAAATCGGAAAACTTCAGACAGAAATTGGGGATCATCGCGTTCAACTCGCCACCTATCAGGCGGGGTATCGAAAGGTGGAGCGTCAGTTGAAGACGCGTCTGGTCACGAAAGCGGAGTTGCTTGAGCGGATTCATATCAAGCCTGCGCACGTCCTGGCAGCGGCTGCAGAAGCGGGAGCGATTGCGGAGGTGCTTTCACTGAAGAGTAAACAGCATGAGGAGATTATTAATAAAGAGGAGGAGCAGCGTCAGCTTGAAATCGAACAAGAATTGAAAGCAAAGGAGCTGATCGAAGAAGCTGAAGCAAAGATTAGGAAACATGAAGAAACGCGATTCGATGCAAAGCGGGCGTTGAAGAAGGCGGCTCCGACACTCGGGAAGGCGGCGGTCATCGGTGGGGCAGGTGCAGCGTTTGGATTCTTTGGTGGATTCAACATGCTTGGAAAATTTTTCAAGACATGGATCATGCGCGCAAAACAGCCGCATCGATTTATCGATGATCTCTTCAAGAAATGGTCGTCGGAAACCGCAGAACCTCCGAAGGGTAAAGGGGCCTTGGTTGGCGGAATCAGTGCGGCCTTCTGGACGCTCATGGGCGACGCCCCAATCGCACCGCACGATGTGAGCATGGTGAAGGATCGCTACTAAAAATCGCAGCAATGAAGCCATGTAGCCATGAAACAATCCAGTCAGATGACTGGATTGTTTCATGGCTACATGGCTTCATTGCTGTCTATGTTTCCTCCCGTTCCTGCTCGAATCCGCATCCTTCTTTTGAGCAGACGATCTTTTTTCGTTTCATGAGGAGTGGCCAGCCGCAGGTTGGACACTTGTCTTCCGTTGGGCGATCCCAGAAGGCTTGGTCGCAGTCCGGATACCGATTGCAGGAGTAGAAGACCTTTCCCTTCTTTGACCGCTTTTCAATGATGTCGCCTTTGCCGCACTTCGGGCAGATGACGCCAACCTT
Organism: Candidatus Uhrbacteria bacterium; assembly: GCA_023246415.1. Taxonomy (GTDB): domain Bacteria; phylum Patescibacteriota; class Patescibacteriia; order 2-12-FULL-60-25; family 2-12-FULL-60-25; genus 2-12-FULL-60-25. Next base: position 12,148 of record JAHFIK010000031.1, on the reverse strand, counting down.
CTTTTCAATGGACTTGATCGTTTTGCACTCCGGATAGCGCGAGCAGGAGAGGAACGGACCGAAGCGTCCGACTTTTTTGACCATCGGGGCCCCGCACGCTTCGCAGATCTGATCCGTCGGTTCCGGAGCAGGTGGCGGTTCTTTATCGAATGGTTTTGTATTTTTACATTCCGGGTATCCCGTACACGCCAAGAACTTTCCAAATCGTCCGCGCTTGAGCGTCATCGGCTTGCCGCATTTTTCACAGACTTCGCCAGTGACTTCTTCCGCTGTCTTTTTTGCAATGGATCCTTCTTGCTCGACGAGGTTCCGATGGAACGGCCCGTAGAACGCTTCAAGAAGCGGCTGCCACTCCATTTCGCCTTCTGCGATTTTATCGAGCGAGGATTCGAGACGTGCGGTGAATTCCAAGTCAACCACGTCTGGGAAATGTTTTACGAGCAGATCGTTTACATCTCCGGCCACATCCGTTGGGGCCAGACGCTTGCGCTCATCGCGTTCCACGTATTTGCGATCAATGAGCGTCGAGATGATGGAAGAGTAGGTGGATGGTCGTCCGATTCCATCTTCTTCTAGGGCTTTCACGAGGGAAGCATCGGAGAATCGTGCCGGAGGCTCGGTGAAGTGCTGGATGCCTTCGATCGTTTCTGCGGCGAGGACATCCGCCTTCGTGAGGGCGGGGAGCGACTTTTCTTTTGAATCGCGATCCGGAGTCAGTTTGAGGTATCCATCAAATAAGATGCGCTGACCGGTCGCGCGGAACATGGCGCCCATTTCGAGCGAGGTGGATGGATCGTGTCCGGAGATATCCACGGAGGTATGAAGGAGACGCGCCGCTTCCATCTGCGTGGCGACCGCACGTTCCCAAATCAACCGATAGAGCTTCAGGAGGTTCGCATCAAGATAATCCGTCAGGGAATCCGGGGTGCGGCTGGCTTCGGTGGGGCGGATCGCTTCATGTGCTTCCTGCGCGCCTTTTGATTTCGTTTTGTAGAGTCGAGG
>JAHFIK010000031.1:1448-11046 GCA_023246415.1 Candidatus Uhrbacteria bacterium | reverse complement strand
ACCGATTGGACGCGTCCGGCGGACAGGCCGCGCTGAACGTTTCGCCAGAGCATCGGGGAGAGTTCGTAGCCGACGAGACGATCCAGAATGCGGCGTGCTTGTTGCGCATCGACGAGACGCATGTCGAGCGGACGCGGGTGCTCAAGCGCGTGCTGGATGGCGTCCTTGGTAATTTCATGAAAAATGATCCGTGACGCTTTGTTCGGATCGGCATCGAGAATTTCCGCGAGGTGCCAGCTGATCGCTTCACCTTCGCGGTCCGCGTCCGTCGCGAACAGGATTTGGTCCGCGTGCTTGGCCGCATCCTTTAACTCCTTGACCTTTGCGCGGCTTTTTACCGGGATCGCATAGGTTGGTTCAAAATGTTTGGCCACGTCGACACCGAGTTTTGATTTCGGCAGATCGCGGACATGTCCGAAACTGGCCAACACTTTGTACCCCTTTCCGAGGTACTTGCTGATGGTCTTGGCTTTGGTTGGGGACTCTACGATGACGAGTTTCATGTGGGGAGTGGGTGGCGATGCCGGGGATGGGCGAGCGAGGGGCATCGCGGGATGATCGTGAGTGAGAGGGGGCGGGTAAGTATGTGAGTCGGTAAGTAGGTGAGTAGGTCGGAAAAAGATCCGATTTCGGCCTACTCACGTACTCACCGACTTACTTACTCGCCTGATGATCGTTGCAAGGATACACGGTGGATACCCGATCCGTCGAATATGAGTACGGAATGTATGCAAAGCAGACTTGTATCACAGGCTGGAAAAACGGTCAACGGGAGGGGGATAAATATAGAGATAGGGCATCTCTCCGGTGATATGGAATTCAAGGGATTCGTGGCTATTCGTCGCTTTGATTAGATCCTGGCGTACGTCCTCGGTCCTACGGCGATGACCCGTCCCTTCATCTCTAAGACGCTCACGATCCCGCTGATGACCCCTGGGGACTTCTTTGACTTCCGGACGAGGTCATCAAGCAGGGTCGGGGTGTCGAGGAGGGCGAGAACTTCCGCTTCTTCCGGGGAGGCGGGGAGGATTTCCCGCGTCCGCGCGGCTTCGCGTGCCCGATGCGGGTCTCTGAGCTTTAGGGCGTTCAGGGCATCATCCATCGTTGCGCAGAGGACGGCGCCATCTCGAATGAGCGCATTCGTACCTCGCGAGGCGGTGGACCAGATGGAACCCGGGATGGCGAGGACCTCTTTGCCCTGTTCAAGCGCATGCCGTGCGGTAACAAGCGCCCCGGAATCATGATCGCCCTCCACCACGATGACCGCATCCGCAAGTCCGGCGATCAGTCGATTCCGATGGAGGTAATCAAACGGAAAGGTGGTGGCTCCAGGGGCGCGTTCGGAGCAGAGTGTTCCGCGGGTGTCCAAGATTCGTTTTGCGAGCGGGAGATGGCTTTGCGGAACGATCGAGCGGTCATCAATTCCGCCAGGGACAACCGCGATCGTCGTTCCGCTCGCCTCAATCGTCGCCCGATGGGCGACACCGTCTAATCCAAGCGCAAGACCGGACACGATCGTCGCGCCAATGTGTGCGAGTTCTGAGGCGAAGAAGGTGGCGCACCGTTCTCCGTACGGTGTCTTTTTTCGCGTTCCGACGATCGCAACGGCAAGTGTGTCTTCAAGTGGGGCGCCACGGACAAACAGGGCTGCGGGCGGCGAGGGGATCTGTCTCAGGCGTGCGGGAAATGCATCGTCACTTGGAAGCAGGAATTGAACCCCTTCTTTTTCCATGCGTGTGAGGTCCTCTTCAATCGGCGTATTCAGCGAGGCGATGAGGCCATGGGTTTGCGCATCGGTGAGTCCAATGTCTTTCCACTGCATCGGTTTTCGGAGAAAGAGCGAGAGATCAGGATAGCGTTCGACGATCTTCGTGATTGTTCGCGTTCCGATGTTTTCGGCACGCATCAGCTGGTATGTAGCTTGACGATGAGGGGTCCAGGGAAGCATAAGGGGGGGGATGGTGGGAGGGGGGCGGGATTCGGCCGACATCCCTCCCGACTGACCTAACTTGACGAATAATATGGATCTTTGGTAAGAATCGTGTGTTCACAAAGCGCTCTCAATACTGTCTACGTCAGACTTCAAACCGGGAAAGCCCCTCCAGCCCGGATACAACAGGTCTAGCGTGGGCAGTATCGAGGGCGTTTTTGTTAGGCAGTTGCCAGTAGCGAGTAGCCAGCAGAAACGCGCTCCTACTGGCCACTCGCTACTGGCAACTGCCTATTCAAAAAGAATCGCCATCGCGATTCTTTTTTAAAACTTCGGTAATAATCAGCGTTTATTCCACCGCTCACTCGCCGTTACGATGCCATGCTCTATCCAGTCTCGCATTGCGGCAGAGATGTCAAGGGCATTTGGTGCATCTTCTGTGGACATCTCGCTTAACACCCAGTCTTCAGCAGAAGCTCGTCCCTGTGGTCGTCCAACGCCGATGCGAAGCCGCTGAATCTCTTTTGTCCCCAGTCGTTCGTACACGGATGACACGCCATTGTGACCAGCAGGACTTCCGCCCATCTTGAATTGAATGCGACCCGGGTCGAGATCCATTTCATCATGAACAAGAAGGACATCCTTGAGATCAATCTTATAGAACGCAACGAGCGCGGTCGCTGCCTCTCCTGAGAGGTTCATGAAGGTCTGCGGTTTTGCGAGGATCACTTTTTCTCCCTCAACATCCGCGATGCCGATAAGGGATTTTCGTTTTGCATCGCTTTTCCATTTTGCATCAATTTCTGCCGAGACCGCATCCAGGGCCATGAAGCCCGCGTTGTGGCGCGTGCTCTCGTACTCCCGTCCGGGATTCCCTAATCCAATGATGAGCTTCATCGTCGTTGCATTTTTCCGCCGTGCGCTTTTCCGTTCGGTCGCTTCTTGCGTCGGAGTTTCTTTTTGCGGTCTTTCGCTTTCTCGATTTTTGTCATGCCAGTCTTCGTTTTTGCGGTGGCGAATTTCGTGACGCCTTCCATCCCTGGTCCGCGGACGTTGTGTTCCTTTTCGGTTTTCGCCATCGGGACAATCGCCGCCTTCACGACAATCGGGGTGCCTTCGAATCCATACTGTTCGCGGATGCGTCGTTCGAGGAATTTCATCCAGGCATTTGCGAGCGCAATTTTTTGTCCGCGTACGGTGAGCAAGAATGTTGGAGGTTCAATCCGTGTTTGTGCGATGTCGTAGATATACGGCGACTTCGGTCCAAGTCGCTGGAGCGGACGTTTGGCTTGGATGACGGACTTCAATGTTTTATTGATGGCGTTGTACGCAATTTCACGCCGACGCTCCACCGTGATGCGCATGGCGGCGTCCAAGACTTCTTTTGCGTTCCGCATCGTTTTCGCCGACGAGAAAATGATGGGGGCCCAGGAGATGAAGGGGAGAATGCGGCGCAGTCGGACTTCGGCTTCCTTGGCGCTGTCCGTGGTTTTATTTTTGACGAGATCCCATTTGTTCAAGACGATGATGAGTCCTTTTCCGGCCTCCGCAATCATCCCGGCAAGGAGTTTATCTTGTCCGGAAACAGGCTCCGTGGCATCGAGCACGAGGATTCCGACATCCGCCCGATCCAACGCGAGGCTATTCCGCTCCATCGCTTCTTCTTCAAGGCGTCCGCTGATGTTTGCGCGACGGCGCATGCCCGCCGTATCCACAAGGACAACCGGTCGTCCGTCGTACACGAGTTCCGTGTCCTGCGGTTCGCGGGTTGTATGTGCAATCGCGGAGGCAATCACGCGTTCTTCTCCGAGGATGGCGTTCACGAGCGAGGATTTGCCAACGTTCGGCCGTCCGATGAGGACGAGGCGAAGTGGCGCATTGGGATCGCGCGGGCGATGTCGTCCGCTCTGAATGCCGCCGGGGAGAATTTCAACGTCTTCTGTCGGTTCAAAAGAAAGATTGATCGTTTCTTCTGCTTCATCTTCATCGTCGTCTTCATCATGCGTGGCATCGACGTCCTCCTGATCCGTTGCCTGTTCCGCTTCGTATTTTTCCCAATCGATTTTTTCGAACACGGCATCGAGCACATCGCCAACACCGGATCCGGTCGTGGCGGACATGTACATCGGGGAGCCAAATCCAAGCGCTTCCGCTCCAGCCTCTGATGCGCGGACGAGATCGCGTGGTCCATCGACTTTATTCACAATGACGATGACGCGTTCACGCTTGTTGCGGATCACCTTGGCGAGTTCGCGGTCATCCGGAATCACGCCGGTCTTTGAGTCGACAAGAAACAGAATGACATCTGCATCCGCAATGGCCCGTTCCGCTTGGCGTCGAATGCCGTGTCCGATTTCATCGTCTTCCGTGTCGTACCCACCGGTATCCACCACATTGAATCGTCGCCCACGCCAATTCGCTTCGGCAATATTTCGATCGCGCGTGGTGTGCGGCTCTGCGGAAATGATCGCACGCTTCTGTTCAATGAGGCGATTCCAGAATGAAGATTTGCCAACATTTGCCCGGCCGACAATCGCAATCGTCGGAAGCGGAGAGGTTGAAACGGAATGGGAAGACATAGAAGGGGAAGGAGGTGCCAACACCTTCTTGTTATTTCGTGAGCGCGGAACTCGAGGTGCCTAAGATGATGAGGAAGTCCGTGTGATCGGGATCGATCGGTGCGGATTCCGTGCTTCCGGTGGAACTCGTTGAGAGCCAATTCGGGAGCGCAGGGGCGACATTCGCGTTCAGCAAGGTTTTGAGTTTTACGAGATCGTCATTCTTTGTCCCTTTGGAGAGATCATAGATGACGGTTTTTTCATATCCGCGTCCCGTGGCGTTCCCGATCGTATCGACCGTGTATCCACGCGTCTTCAGGAGATCGGCAAGCCGCGAGGCGAATCCGGGGATGACGGTTCCGTTGCGAACTTCGATGCTCACGGGCGTTTTCTTCTGGCTTTCGGTCGCGGTTCGCTCCTCGGTCGTCTGGAACGGGTCGGCCGCGATGGATCGAATGGTGGACCAGTCATGATCGCGGGGGAACAGGAGGTAAGACCCGTTCACGGTTTCGCTAACGAGTTCACCCCCGCGATCATTTGTCAGAACGTGTGTCGTCACTTTTTCCGAAGAGAAGTGATTCATTAACGGTGCCAGTTTCATCGCATCCCACGCCGTAAGATCTGTTTGGATGTTCGATGCAATGGCCTGATACAGTTTCATCAGCATCGACGGATTTGCGAGTGTCCCTTTGGCGAGCAATTTTTCTTTCAGCGCGAGCAGAATCATCTGCTGTCGGTGGGCGCGTGCAAAATCACTTCCTTCGCCATTTGATCCGTGTCGGGAGCGGGCGAATTTCAACGCGGTTTCGCCATCCATGTGCTGGAGACCCTGATCGAACGTCACCGTTTGGTACTTGTCGTCATCCGTTGGGTATTCACGATCGACGAAGGATCGCTCGACGGTAATGTCGACACCGCCGACGGCATCGATGAGTTCCTGAAATGCTTTGAAATCGATTTTGACAACATGATCAATGCGGATACCGAGCAAATCCTGAACCGCGTTCGCTGTTTCACGCGATCCATTTCCAGGATGTGTTTGTTCGGCGTACGCGTTCAGTGAATTGATTTTGACGAACTTTCCGCCTCCGAGCGGGTAGGCGAGGTCGCGCGGGATGGAGAGCAGGCCAACGCGCTTATCCTTCATATCCACGGTCGCGAGGAGCATGGTGTCGGTGAGTTCAGGTCCATCGTGACCGGCGCCGCCGACGCCAAGGACGAGGAACGTCATCCGATTGTCCGGGGTCGTTGGGATCGTGGCAGAATCGCCCCAGGCAAGACGGCGGATTTCAGAGATGATCGGGAGGTTGCCGACTTCCTCTAAGACGCTCGTTCCATACTGTACGGCGCGGTACGACGCGCCAGCACCAATCGCGGCTAACAGCCCAACGGCCACAGCGAAGACAACCGCGATGATCGCGGTTGTCCGACGGGCACGACGCTCGACATCGCCGCCCAAAAGATCGACTTTTAGGGGATGATCCATGTTGTTCGTGAGTGTAGCGGATTTTGGATGCCCTGGGAAGGGCTTTAGTGTTAAGCGTTTTGAGTTAAGCGTTACGAGTTTTTCGAGAGGAGTGACAACGTCAATCTCATGAAGATGGGTATGTAAAAATAAGAAGTGATCCTCCTAGAGCGCCTCCGCTCTAAACTCATGACTCTAAACTCTCAACTTCCTGATCAAGCTTCTAACTCTCTCTCATACAAATATGGTATCCTATGCCCGATGGAGGAACGGACTTCCGAGATGGTCTCTGAAGAAACGGGACGCGAGCGCGTCGCGGAACGGCGGTGGAAGATCGCTGTCTTTTCGTTTGTGGCGGTTGGATGCGCCATGCCGCTCGGATTTGTGTCTGCACAAAGTATTACGCAGCGGTTGATCTCCACGATTCTGGTGGTGCTCGCAAAGATTCTGGAAGTCATCATCTACTTTATCGGTAAACTCGTCATCCTTATCGTCGATGCGGTCATCTCTGTTGCACAGTACAATCACTTTATCGATGCGACGCCAGTGAAAGCCGGATGGCCGTTAGTTCGCGATGTGACGAACATGTTCGTGATCGTCATCCTGCTTGCCATCGCGTTTGGGACATTGATTGGATATCAGAAGCTTCACTATAAAGGCGTGCTTGGAAAGTTATTGGTGATGGCGGTCCTGGTGAATTTCTCTAAACAACTGATCGGGCTCCTCATCGATTTTTCGCAGGTCGTCATGCTGACGTTTGTGAACGCCTTCCGTGCCGCTGCCGGTGGAAATTTCACGCAAGCGTTAAAGCTCGACAAGATGCTTGCGTTGAATGTGGATGCGGTTGCTCCGGGGGCAACGACAGATGCCTCCACGCCGGGCGATCCCTTGCTGATTAAGACGGTGATCGCGCTCATGCTCGCGGTATTCTTTTTGGGGATTTCATGCGTGCTGCTCATCATCATGCTGATCTATCTCATCTTCCGCATTGTCGGATTGTGGATCGCATTGATTTTAAGTCCGCTCGCGTTGTTCCTGACGGCGGTTCCGCCAGTTATCTCTGGAAAAGTGCATTCCATCGCAGGGGGATATTGGGATAAATTAAGCTCGCTTGTGTCAGGCGGTCCGGTGATGGCCTTCTTCATCTGGTTGACACTCGCCACCATTCAAGGCGGAGGATTTGGAACATTCGGGATCACTGCAGGTGCTGGGGCGAATGAGGCGACAACCGCATTTCAGTCGAGCGGATTCGCGAACGCCATTGGAAATATCGAAGACGTGTCGACGTTCTTTGTTGCCGTGGTCATGCTCCTCATGGGCGTGGATACGGCAATCGGAATGAGCGGCTCGCTCGGTCCGATGGCCACGGGGATGATGCGAAAGGTTCAGCGTACGGGCATCGGTGCCGCGAAGATTGCGGCGTACGGCGCTCCTGCGCTTGCCGGATTGGCCATCGCGAAAGGCGGAGGTGTTGGAGCGCGTCTCATTGAGAACCGTGCAGATTTTGCCGGGAGAATTGGACGCGGCATGCAGCGTGCCGGACTTGCGATTGGGGCGCCGATGCTTGCGGCTCAGGGGGCGCAGTTGGCGCGTCGTCGAACGGTTCAGCGTCAGCAGCGCGCCAAGGTGCTTGAGCAGTCCATGGTTGGATTGTCTCCAGCTGATAAATTGAAAGAATACGAGCGGATTGCCGGCCGAACCATACGTGATCCTGCCGGAGCGCGTGCGGCCGAGTTGGCGATTGCGAAGACGGCGACGACATTCGAAGGTGGGCAGGAGCTTGCCAAGCGGTTTGAAGCCGAGGGAGCGGCAAAGGGATTAAAAGGAAACGATCTCGCCGCGTATCGTGATGAGCACCGTGATCAGTACGTTCGGTCGCACCTCGCGGAACTGGAAGATGCGGCAAAGGCTGAAGGAGATGAGGATACGCGCAAGTGGGTGCTTGATCAGCGCGAAAAGAATCTCGCGCTTGCGCGACCTGGTGATAATATCGCTGACAACGTCGCGAAACTCTCTGAGCGAACGAACGAGCTCGATATTCCAAAGACGTTTACCGCCGCCTCATTCGCGAATGCGCATGTGGCAGACGGTGTCATGCAGGGGACGGATATTTTGGATGAAAAAGGGGAGTGGAATAAAGGAAGCGTCTGGTATAAGAAGTTGATCGAACCTCAGGGGATGGCATCAAAAGCACTGGAGGCTCGACGGTTGGCGGTGATCGCTGCTGCGGGTGGTGGTGCGGCTGCCTACACGCTCATGAAGAGCGCGGATCCTCAGGAACAACTCAAGAAACTTGGCGCGAGCGGCGGTCGGATTATTCGAACCGGGGCCGGTAAATATCAATACATCAATTCAGGTGCCTTTGAAACAACGGCGGCAGAAATGGCGGCCGGTAAGGAAATTCGCCCACGAAATACGACGGAAATTCGTGCGGGGAAAGAACTGATTGCTGAGCGTCAGCGTACACTCGCAGAGGCACGGACCCAGTATGGCGCGCAATCCGTACAGGCTGTTGCGGCTGAAAGTGCGCTGTCAGAGGTTCGATTGGCAACGCTTCAGAACGGCGCGAATTTGGGCGAGGTCTATCAATTAAATAACAGCGGCGTGTTCGAAGATGACGAATCACGCAAAGCGTTCGCACGTGACATTCAGTCGATTCAGTCGAGCAAGGGTGTTCAGGATGAAGAGCGATATAAGGCGATTGACGGCCTCGAACTGACGCAGAATGCGAATGCCTACTCCGATACGCGTGCAACGTTTGTCCAGCATGTCGATGTCGGAAAGCTCGGATCGGCCGCGCGAATGGCTCAACAGCAGGTTGCGGTCAATGGAAGGATGGCGGATAAGTCGGCGTTGCAAAATATCGGGAACTTAGCTCGTGCGATTGATATCCAGGGCGCACAGGCGGAGCATTTGATTGATAACTCGCTTTCAAAGCGAAATCTGGATCAGAGTACGATTAAGGCAAAGCGAACCGTGCTCGTGGATCAGGTCCGGGATGCGGCGAAAGCGTATGAAGATGCACACGGAGATGCGGATGCGCAAAAGAAAGCTCAGGACGCGTTGAAGAAAGTATTGGATGCCGAGCATGTCGATCCAAAGACATTCACCATGGAGCAGGCGCAGGCCATGCTGAAGCGTCAGCAGTTAAAGGATAATAGTGCGCTTCAGAATTACTCAAAGTACGCATCGAGCCAGACGGCGGAAGCCTTAAAGAAAGTTGGCGTCGGTGCCGCGGCAGCAGCCGGCGTAGTGACGACGAAGGTGGCGAGGGGGGCAAGGATTATTGGAGAGTCGGCGACGCCATCGGGAAGGAATGCGGGACGGATGCGTCGAGGGATGGAAGCCTTTGATCAAGGAGATCGATCAGGTCCGGCGATTGAACCGCCGCGACCAGGTCAGGGGGTCCCGCGACGCGCACCGGATTGGCAGCCGAGTAATCGTGCGCCGGATGCGAGACCAGTTGTAGGAAATAACGGACGCGGAACAGGACGGACTCCGACCGCCGCACCACCGACCGCCGCACCTGAAACCGGTGACGTTCAGACGGACGATAACGTCTAACACCTATGGACGATCACGGGGCGGTCGCACAATCACAGTCAAACACCCCGCCGCTCGCGAGCGGCGGGGTGACTGGTTCGA
>JAHFIK010000031.1:0-1348 GCA_023246415.1 Candidatus Uhrbacteria bacterium | reverse complement strand
GATGAATTCGCGCTGACAGAAGAGGATTTGGTATTCCTGAATGAAATGGATCACGCGGTCATCGGAGGACTGATTGATCTGTCACAGTATGTCACGGCGCTACGATCTGAATTCCCCGGACTGAATGCACAGGAAAAAGATCGGCTGATCGGTCAGCTGCTTGCGATTCGATTTGTTCCGTTTGGAACAGATCTTCGTCCATCTGCCGAGGAAGTGGCACGAAAGGAAAAATTGACGCTTCCGCCGACGCCATATTATCGCGTCTACACCAAACCGTTGACGTTCGCAGGGGCCGCGCATGAAATCGCGCTGATGTCCGGCATTCAGTTGACCGGCCAATCGCAGGAACGGATTCGCGATATCTTCATGTCGCATCTCAAAGGGGTGCGTTCGGACAAGCAGGTTGAAGAGCAGTTGATGCGGACGCCCGATATGGGCGGCGTTGGCGCAAAGAGCGAATCGGCAACCGCGGCCGTTGCAGCCATGGAGGATATTGCGCGGCGGGCGATTCTCATGATGGAGGATGAGTATGCGCAATGGCTGAACGATACGCTTCATCCAAAAGCGCCTGTTCCGGAAACGGCAGCGCAGACGGCAGAAACAGAAGAAGAAAAAGAAATTCGTGAAATCGTCGCGCGGATGCCGCAAGCTGAACAGGACAGTGCCACGACACTGGCATCATCGATTCGCGCGGTCTTGGATCGGCTCACGTGGAAACCGGATGACCCCTATCTTCAGCGACGCCTGACGAACATGGTGTCGACGCGGTTGCGTGATGTTCGTTCACGGAATGAGTTTTTCATGAAATTGATGCGCGACGTGAAAGTCGGCGGGTTGGGGATTGAGCGGAAAATCGCGGAACGGGTCACGAATGAAGTGGAGCAAGGGTACACGGAATTTCGCGATAAGATTGCCGCAGAAGAGAAGACGAAACTGGATGCGCAGATTCTTGAGCAGGAACGGAAGATTGAAGAACGAAAGCGACGAGAGGCGGAAGAACGTCAGCAGTGGTATGAGAAGAAGGTGGCCGCAAAGAAGCAGACAGAAGAGGAAGGAAAGCGCGTCCTTCAGCGATTCAAGAGTGTGTCGCGCGGGTTGACCTCGCCGATCGAACATCCGTTGGAAGAAAAGGATCGTGCACGCGAGAAGGCCGCGTTTGGTGAGCTGGTCCCTGCGCCGCATGCGCGCGTGGTTGGCGCTACGAGTCCGATTGCGGACCAGCGTGCAAACGCGCCGGTTAGCGGATCGCCTGCCGCCGGGCCCGTTGGGAAGTCGCCATCTCCGCCGCCGATCCCTGAAAAGCCGCAGGTCGTGAAAGTGAGCGCGAAGACCGCGGAATTTCAGAAGT